>SHXF01000025.1 GCA_009693435.1 Betaproteobacteria bacterium
TGTGGCTGGGCGTTATCTGCCTCTTTTAACACTGACCAGATTTCTTAGAGCGGAAATATTCGCCCTTTTGGGGAACGGGGCGCTCGCGAAAATCCTTTCTGAACAATGACATCCTTTATGCGCAGATGGCTTAGAGCGGAGTTATGGACTTGCGTTGGCGAAAAGGAATTTTGGTCCTGCCTAAAATCCGGTCTTATGAAAATACCTTTAAGAAACATGCTATTGTGAAATATCCCCGGGCAATGCCCTGAAACCCCGCGCCAGTCGGGGGGTTTCAGGGTGCGTGTGCATAAGTGATGGCGGTGCCATCCGCGAAGCGCCCCGGTGCCGGAGCGTCAGTGGCGGTCCAGGCGGCTGAGTTCGTGCACCGCATCAACCAGAGCTGCCACATTTTCGGGTGGGGTAAATTGCGAGATCCCGTGCCCCAGATTGAACACATGGCCGGGTCCCCGGCCAAACGCCGACAGCACTTTCCCGGCTTCGCGGCGCACCGCTTCGGGTGTGGAAAACAGCACGGCGGGATCTAGGTTTCCCTGGAGCGCGACCTGCGAGCCGATGCGCCTGCGTGCCTCGCCGATATCGGTGCTCCAGTCCAGCCCGACGCAATCGCAGCCGGTGGCGGCCATCTTCTCAAGCCAGGCGCCACCGCCTTTGGTGAAAACGATCGCAGGGACGCGCTGGCCGTCCCGTTCGCGTTTCACGGACGAGAGCACCTGCTCGATGTAGCGAAGCGAAAATTCCTGGTATGCCGCATGCGACAGATTCCCGCCCCAGGTGTCGAACAACATGACCGCATGAACGCCTGCGTCGATCTGGGCGTTGAGGTAGGCGCTCACAGCGGCCGCGTTGATCGCCAGTATCCGGTGGAGCAGCTCCGGCCTGCGATAGAGCATTCCCTTGATCACGCGGAAGTCCGCGCTGGCGCCGCCCTCGATCATGTAACACGCCAGCGTGTACGGGCTGCCGGCAAAGCCGATGAGCGGGAGGCGATTGCGAAGCGCGCGACGGATTTCGCCGACAGCGTCGGTGACGTAGCGCAGTTCCCCGGCGGGGTCGGGCGCCCTGAGGCCGGCGATGTCGTCCTCGTTGCGCACCGGGCGCTGGAATTTCGGCCCCTCTCCCTCCGCGAAGTACAGTCCCAGACCCATGGCGTCGGGAATGGTGAGTATGTCCGAGAACAGGATGGCCGCATCGAGCGGAAAGCGTTCCAGCGGCTGCAGGGTCACTTCGGTGGCCAGGCTGGGCGTCTTGCAAAGCGCCAGGAAATTTCCGGCCCTTTTTCGGGTGGCGTTGTACTCGGGAAGGTAGCGGCCCGCCTGCCGCATCAGCCAGATCGGCGTGTAGTCGGTCGGTTCCCTCAGCAGAGCTCGGATGAATGTGTCGTTCTGTAGCATGAAAGTCCGCACATGCGCGGTCGGAATTTACGGTGGAGGCGCGCGGGCGCCATCTGGTTACTGCCTTGTGCCACAGCGCGGGTCAATCCGCAATCCGCACGAGAGCTGTCGAAACGAAAACGCGCAACGAAAACTCGAAACGAAACTTCGAAACGAAAACTGCGCCTACGCCTTCATCAAGCGCGTCGTGATGAAATCCCACTCGCGCGGATCGACAGGGGTGATGGAAAGGCGGTTGCCGCGGGCAAGCAGCCGCATGCCGGCGAGCTCAGGCTGGAGGCGCAACTCCGCAAGGCCCACCAGCCGGGTTTTCTTCACCAGCGTCACGTCGACGTTCAGCCAGCGCGGCTCGGCGCGCGAGGACTTCGGATCGAAATGGGGGCTCTTGCGTTCGAATTGCGTTGCATCCGGATACGCGGTGCTGCTCACCGTCGCAAGACCGGCGATGCCCGGTTCCGGGCAGCTCGAATGGTAGAAAAATACCTTGTCTCCAACCCGCATCTGGTCGCGCATGAAATTGCGCGCCTGATAATTGCGGACACCAAACCAGGCAGTGGTCTGCCTTGGCGCCGTTACGAGATCATCGATGCTGAACTCGTTTGGCTCGGACTTCATCAACCAGTAGCGCATCCCAGACTCGCTTTCACAAAAAGGAACGCAGGCTTGCGCCTACGCTTCCGGGTAATACGATACCTGCTGTAGTGATGCCTCCAGCCTGAAACGGGTGCCCCCCGCGATGCCGTCAGACCTTACTCCTGAACCGGAGGTTCAAGGCGGTTGCTTTCCGGCCATATCAGGTTCATCCGGCAGGACGGGGCAAGAGCTCCGTCAGGGGACGCTCACACAATGACACTGGGCCGCAACCTGAGTACCAATATTGGTTCAAGAAATAACAGGTCTTGGCGAACACCTCAGGGGACATACTGCGAGCGGCACTGCAACCGACTTTCTTCGCAAGCGGTCCGCACATCGCGGACCTGCACCGACAGGGCTAACTGCCGTCCTGCGAAAGCGCCTGCGACAGCGTCGCTTCCATGAGCGCCATTCTACGCTTCCAGGATTCCGAGTCAAAGCCATTGTGGCCGCTTTTTGCGCTGAGCAATTCGTGCGTGATGTTCAGCGCCGCCATCACCGCGATGCGCTCGGCGCTGGCCACTTTGCCGGCACTTTTTATCTCGTTCATCTTGCGATCGAGATATTCGACGGCCGACAGCAGCGCCTCGCGTTCGTCTTCTCCGCACGCAACTTTGTATGCCCGTCCCATTAGGGAAATATCGAGCGTCTTTGATTTGGCAGTCATCGCAAGGGCATTCAGTCAGGCAGCTGTTTCAACAAACCTTCCAGCCGGGTTCGTGCATGATCCATTTTCTCGCCAATTCGGGTGCGCTCGCTTTGCAAAACCTGCAGTTGCTGGCGCAGGTCACGGTTCTCGATTCGAAGGCGCTCGCACAACTGTACGACTTCACGGGTTTTCTGTTCGAGCATGGTGAGTGCGGTGTCCATCGGAACACTATAGTGGAAAAAATTCTGATGCGTCAAGGTTTAACGCTGGATACTCAATGTGAATTCGTGCGCGATCCACAAGCTCTCGCAGCCAGCACGGGCGAGGGCCGATATGGGTTTACGCTCTCGCGCCGATCATGGTTAGAATGCACCTACTCGTTCATGGTGCCCCGATGCGCAATCGCGCGGCGGGGTGAAACGGGAAAGAGGTGCGGAGCCGGCCCTGTCCATGCAAATTGGATTGCGGCCCGTTTTTCTCCAATGCCTCTGCTGCCCCCGCAACGGTAAGCAAGTGCGGGCACATCAATTGACGCCGCTGTCGCGTTCATGGCCACTGCAGGATTCCTCTGCGGGAAGGCGATGTGTCCGATCCTGCGAGCCCGGAGACCGGCCATGGACGACAGGCGGAAATGTCGCGGGTGAGCGGCGTGAATCCGGGATGACGTCGCTGTCCTCCCCTGGTTCTGCGTTCGGTTGCACCTTTCCTCTTTCGAGGCATATGGCCTGCGGGGACGCTGGCCGGAAGGGGTCAAAGAATGAACCAGCGTTGGATTTTCATGGCATTTTCCGTACTGCCAGCCGCACTTCCGCTTGGGGCGCCGGCGCAGCAGCAAGCGGCGGAACGGGGCGATGCGGTGGTTGTAACCGCATCGCGTTTTGCCGAACACGAACTTGCCGCGCCAATCGGCATGACAGTGATCCGGTCCGGGCAGATTGCCGGCAGCAGCGCGACCACTCTGCCCGAGTTGCTGTCCCGGGAAGCAGGCATCGTTGCACGCGATAATTCCGGGTCGCCGGACTGGCAGATCGATATGCGCGGATTCGGCGTGACGGGCGATCAGAACACGCTGGTGCTGATCGACGGGCAGCGGCTCAGTGAAATCGACTTCACGCCCATTCGCTGGTCAGCCATTCCGCTCGACAGTATCGAGCGCATCGAGATCATGCGCGGGTCAGGCGCGGTCCTGTACGGGGGCGGCGCAACAGGCGGGACCATCAACATCATCACACGCTCCCCGCGCACCCGGTCCTCGTCTGCCACCATAGGCGGCAGTTACGGCAGCTATGGCACGCGTGAAACCCGCGGAAGCCTTAACTACGGAGGCGACAGCGTGGGCGCCGCCCTGCGATTCAACGACTATGCCTCGAACAACTATCGCGCCAACAACCGCGCCGAGCAGCGCAACGTGGACGGTGAACTGCGCTGGTTCGGCACCAACCGCCATCTTGCATTCAAGTTCGGCCTCGACAATCAGGATCTGCGGCTGCCGGGGGTGCGAACCCAGGCGCAACTGGCCACCGATCCGCGCGGTGCGACAACGCCGCGCGATTTCACCACACGCGACAGCACCCGTGCCAGTCTCGGTGGCGGTGTTGCGCTGCCCTTCGGTGAATTCGCCGGCGAGTTCGGTTACCGGAACACGGTGCGAACCTCTTCCCAGAAGGACCCTTTTGGATTTGCGGATGCTTACCTCGATACGCGCGTGAAGGTATGGTCCCTGACCCCGCGCCTGAAAATGCCGTTCGAGGCCCTCGGGCGCAACCACAGCCTTGTTCTGGGCGTGGACCTCGATGACTGGGAATACGTTTCGCTGCGCGCCACCAGCATGGAGAGGCTGGTGACGCCTGGCGCGAAGATCATTGCAAGCCAGCGCAATCGCGCGTTCTATGCGCAGAACACCACCGCGCTCACCGAGCGCACCCGGCTGACGATGGGCGCAAGGCGGCAGCAGGTGACACAGGCGGCCGCGGACCTGGTCAGCCGTGCGAGCTACGCAAACGGAACCAAGACAAGCACCCCGCGGGCGTATGAGCTTGCGCTGCGTCACGACGTGTCCGCATTCACTGCGGTCTACGGCAAGGCCGGGGAGAGCTTCCGGGTCGCCACTGTCGACGATATCTATGCGCCTTTCGGCGGTCCGTTTTTCGATCCGATCGTGAACCTGCTCGAACCGCAACGATCCAGGGATCATGAGATCGGGGCCGAATACCGGAGTGGGAAATGGCGCGCGCGGACCAGCGCCTTCGCCAGCTGGCTGAAAAACGAGATCCATTTCTTTGCGCCGACCTTTGCCAACATCAACCTGCCGCCGACGCGCCGCCAGGGCCTCGAATTCGATCTGGGCGTCGAACCGATGCCGGCGCTGTCGCTGTTCGGCAACGTCGCACTGGTCGAGGCGCGGTTTCTCGATGGCACCATCGGCGGGGTCAATGTCGCCGGCAAAACTATTCCGATGGTGCCGCGGGATACCGCCAACGCTGGATTTGCCTGGCGTTTCACCGAACGCACCCAGGTGAGCGGCATTGCGCGCTACGTTGGCCGGCAGCGCTACGATAACGATCAGGCGAATACGTTTCCGAGCCTGATGCCCGCCTATACGGTCGTCGACCTGAAAGTGACGCACAAGACAGGCGCGCTCAGTGTCAGTGCCGCAGTCAACAATCTGTTCGACGAGCGCTATTACACGTACGCAATCCGCAACGGCGCCGGCACCTCGTTCAATTCCTACCCGCAGCGGGAGCGCAATTTCCTAGTGAACGCGGAATACCGGTTCTGACAAGGGGGGCGAGGTCTGATTGCCGCGGATTGGCGGCGCATTTCTGATAATGTGCGCGCATGCCGAACGGGCCGAACGATGCCATGGACACGGGCGGGCTGAAACGCGCGCTCATTATCAAACTTCGCCATCACGGCGACGTTCTGCTGACTTCCCCGGTATTTTCGGTGTTGAAAAAGCACGCTCCGGGCGTTGAAATCGACGCCCTGATCTACGCGGACACGCGCGACATGCTGGCCTTCCACCCGGCGATCGCGCAGATCCATGCAGTCGACCGCACGTGGAAGCAGGCCGGACTGACCGATCGCATCAGGGCGGAATGGGCGCTGTTTTCGTCGTTGCGCGCGCGCCGCTATGACCTTGTCGTCCACCTTTCGGAACATCCCCGCGGCGCCTGGCTTTCGCGGACGCTCAAGCCGCGCTACGCGGTCGCGCCGGACTATCGCGACAAAGGCCGTTTCTGGAAGCGCAGCTTTTCGCATCGTTTTTCGATGCCATTCAATCCACGGCGCCCGATGGCCGAATGGAACCTGGATGCGCTGCGCCGTCTTGGGATCCAGCCCGCGGAAGATGAACGCAAACTGGTGCTGGTGCCGGGCGAGGCTGCAGAGCGCGAAACGGATAAATTGCTTGCCGACGCTGGCGTTACCGCCGGATCATTCGTTCATATTCACCCCGGGTCGCGCTGGCAATTCAAATGCTGGCCGGCGGAGCGCACCGCCGCGCTGATCGATGCACTCGCGTTGCGCGGTGAGCGCGTGGTTCTTACCGCGGCACCGGATCCCGATGAGCAGTCCCTGATCGCCGCGATCCTGTCCAGAACCAGGGCCATGCCCGTCGATTTTTCCGGCAAGCTGTCGCTCAAGGGCCTCGCGGCGTTGACCGCGCGCGCGCGCCTTTTCGTCGGCGTGGACTCGGCGCCCATGCATATTGCCGCGGCGATGGGCACGCCGGTAGTCGCGCTGTTCGGACCCAGCGGTGAGTCCGAATGGGGACCCTGGCGGGTGCCGCACCGTGTCGTGTCGTCGGATCGTCATCCGTGCCGGCCCTGCGGGCAGGCTGGATGCGGCGGCGGTCGGGTCAGTGATTGCCTCACGACCCTTCCCGTTCAATCCGTGCTCGAGGCCGTGGTGGCCCTGTTACCGCGGTGAGGCGCCAGGTTTCGCTGTCGGGAACATTCCGGCTCGCCGCGTCAGCGGCACACGGCGCGTCGTCTCAAGAGTGCATTGTTTCCCGGTGCCGCCCCGCGGCGGTGGTTGCAGAATGAGGCTGGCCATCGTCAGACAGCGGTACAACCCGTACGGCGGCGCTGAGCGGTTCGTCGAGCGCGCGATCCATGCGTTGCGGGAGCGCGGTGTCGGCGTTACGGTGCTGGCGCGCCAATGGCACAGCGGCGCGCCTTCGGCGGAGGCTGAAAGCGACCACGGTCCGGATGCGGATGTGGTTCGCTGCGACCCGTTTTTCCTCGGCAGCATCTGGCGCGACGCCGGTTTCGCGCACGCCGCGTGCCGACACCTTGAAGCCTTGCGCGTCGATCTGGTCCAGTCGCATGAGCGGATTGCCTGTTGCGACGTGTTTCGCGCCGGTGACGGTGTGCACGCGCAGTGGCTGGCGAACCGGCAGGCGGCAGGCGGTGCGCTGCTGGGACTTTCCGTTCGCCTGAATCCCTATCACCGCTACACGCTTGCGGCCGAACGCCGTCTCTTCGCCAGCCCGCGCCTGCGTGCGGTCATCTGTAATTCGCACATGGTCAAAAAAGAAATTCATCGCTGGTTCGGCACCGATGAAGGCAAGCTGCACGTCATCTACAACGGCGTCGATCTCGACGCCTTTCATCCGCGACTCAAGACAGGCACCGGTAGCAGACTGCGCGCCCGCCTCGGGATCGCACCGGACGCGCCGGTTTTCCTGTTTGTCGGCGGCGGGTTTGAGCGCAAGGGCGTGCCGCGTCTGCTGCAGGCGTTTGCGCAGAGCGCCCCGGCGGACGCTTGGCTGCTGATCGTCGGTGGCGACAGGCACGCGCCCAGGTTCGCCCGTCAGGCGACGGCAATGGGGCGGGGCGGACGGGTGCATTTTGCCGGCGCGCAGGACGACGTGCGGCCCTGGTATGGCGCGTCGGACTGTTTCGTGCTTCCGACGCTTTATGATCCATTTCCGAACGCGGCACTCGAAGCGATGGCGAGCGGGTTGCCGATCATCACCACCCATCAATGCGGCGCCGCCGAGCTGATCGAACATGGAAAGACCGGGTTTGTCTGCGACGCGCTTGACATCGCTGCGCTCGGCGCAGCGCTGCAATGGTTCAACCGCAGCACTGCCGAGTTGATGGGAGCGCGTGCCCGCGAACGGGTCATGGGGTTCGGCCTTTCCGATATGGGTGAGCGGCTGCTTGAACTGTATCGCAGCCTGCTGGATTCGCCGGTAACTCCATAGCGCCAGGCCGGCCGCGGCCGGAGGGGAGGGGCGTTTCGGTTACAATCCATCATTTTCCGGCGACCCTATGGTGACTGCTCCGACCTCGTCACGGGAGCTGTACCTGCGACTGCTTGGATATGTCCGGCCCTATTGGCGGGCGTTTGCCCTGGCAGTGCTCGGAATGGTCCTTACTGCGGCGACCGAGCCCCTTTTCCCCGCATTGATGAAGCCCCTGCTGGATGGCAGCTTCGTCAAACGCGACACCAGCCACCTCCATCTGATCCCCCTCGCACTCATCGGAATCTTCCTGCTGCGGGGCGTGCTCACCTATGTTGCGTCCTATTCGCTCGCATGGGTGTCCAACAAAGTGATGGTGGACGTGCGCAACGCCATGTTCGCTCGGTTGGTGTCACTGCCGACGCGCTACTACGACGCCCAGTCCTCTGGCGCGCTGATATCGAAGATCGCCTATGACGTGCAGGGCCTGGCAGGCGCTGCGACAAGCGTGCTGACCGTGCTGGTGCGGGATTCACTGACCGTGGTCGGGTTGCTCGCATGGCTCCTCTATCTCAACTGGAAACTGACACTGGTTACCCTGGTAATCGTGCCGGGCATCGCAATAGCTGTCAGGCTGTTTTCCAGGCGGCTGCGCAACTTGAGCCTGCAATCGATGCGGACCATGGGGGAAATCACCCACGTGATCGAGGAGTCGATTGCGTGCCACAAGGTGATGAAGATATTCGGCGGCCGTGACTACGAGGCAGACCGTTTCAACAAGGCAAATGAGACGCTGCGCGGGTACAGCATGCGCCAGGCAATTGCCGCCGCCGCGACGGTACCCATCGTGCAGACGTTTGCCGCCATCGCGCTGGCGATCATCATCAGCATTGCGGTGGTCCAGTCGGCCTCCGAAGAATTCACCGTGGGGGGGTTCGTTTCATTCATCACGGCGATGCTGATGCTGCTCGCTCCCCTCAGGCACCTTGCCGACGTGAACGCGCCGCTGCAGCGCGGCCTGGCCTCCGCCCAGAGCGTCTTCCAGTTGCTCGATGAGGTGCCCGAAGAGGATCGGGGCACGCTGCAGTTGGGCCGCGTCAAAGGCCGCATCGAGTTCGACAAGGTGTCTCTGCTCTATCCCGGCAGCGAACGACCGGCGCTTGAAGAGGTGAGCCTGCAGATCGAGCCCGGCCAGACAGTTGCGCTGGTAGGACGTTCGGGTGGCGGCAAGACCAGCCTGGTGAATCTCCTGCCGCGTTTCTATCAGGCGAATGGCGGACGCATCCTGTTCGATGGCATCGATATCCGCGAAGTGCGCCTGGAAAGTCTCCGCGCCAATATCGCGCTGGTCAGCCAGGACGTTTCCCTGTTCAACGACACGGTCGCGGCCAACATCGCCTACGGCACGATGAAAACGACCTCAGCCGAGGCGATCGAGCAGGCAGCCCACGCCGCCCACGCGCTGGAGTTCATTCGCGAGATGCCGCAGGGTTTCAACACGCAGATCGGCGAGAAAGGGGTTCGCCTCTCCGGAGGCCAGCGACAGCGGCTCGCCATTGCACGGGCACTGCTCAAAGATGCGCCCGTGCTGCTGCTGGACGAGGCCACCTCGGCGCTCGATTCCGAATCGGAACGGCACGTGCAGGCAGCGCTCGCAACGCTGATGAGAGGCCGCACTACCATAGTCATCGCGCACCGGCTGTCCACCATCGAATATGCCGATCGGATCGTCGTGCTGCAGCGCGGGCGCGTCGCCGAGACCGGTACGCATGCGGAACTCCTGGTGCGCAACGGCTTGTACGCGAGACTGCACCGTATCCAGTTCGCTTTTGAGGAGGATCCGGCGGACGAACCAGTGGGAAAACCCTCTGACGAGCCAGCGCGCGCATGAGGCGCCTTTCCATCGTCCATACCGAATCGTCATGCGGCTGGGGAGGTCAGGAGCTGCGGGTGATCATCGAGTCCGAGGGGCTGCTGGGGCGCGGGCATGATGTCCGCATCGTCGCGCCTCTACAGTCGAGAATTTTCGCGGAGGCGGGGCAGCGGGGCGTGCCGGTTGCGGCTTTACCCATTGCGCGCAAGTCCCTGTCTGCGCTGTTTGCGTTGCGGCGCTTCCTCGTTGGCAGCGACGCCGATGTCGTCAACACGCATAGTTCCACGGATTCCTGGCTTGCGGCCATCGCCTGCCGGCACCTGGGGGTAAAGCGCACCATCGTCCGGACACGTCATATATCCGCGCCGATTCCGGATAATGCGGCGACGCGATGGCTGTATCGCAGCGCAACCAACCATGTGGTAACCACCGGGGAGGTGCTGCGCCAACAGGTGATCCGCGAAACCGGCCTGGCGCCAGATCGTGTGACGTCCATACCGACTGGCGTCGACCTCGGTCTTTTCACACCTGGTGATCGAATGGAGGCGCGACTTTCGCTGGGCCTCCCCGCGGGCGTCTTTCTGGTGGGCATCGTCGCCACGCTGCGAAGCTGGAAGGGACACCGGTTCCTGGTCGACGCAATTGCCGGGATCGGCGATCCTGGCGTACGCCTGGCCATTGTCGGCGACGGTCCCGGGCGGGACAATTTGCGGCAACAGGTAGACGCCCTTGGCATGGGCGCGCGCGTTCTCATGCCGGGACAGCAGCATGACGTGGTGCCGTGGTTGCGGGCGATGGACGTATTTGCCTTGCCCTCGTATGCCAATGAGGGCGTCCCTCAGGCCATCATTCAGGCAATGGCGTGCGGTTTGCCTGTAGTTAGCACCTCTGCCGGCGCCATCGGTGAAGTTGTCGTGCCGGGGGTGACGGGCCTGATGGTGGCGCCGCAGGATGCCGCGTCGCTGCGCAATGCGATCGAGCAGTTGCGCGCCGACGACAATCTGCGCCGGCGTCTTTCCGACGCAGGGCTGCGACACGTTCGCGCGCACCACGGGCTGGAGCCGATGCTGGATCATATGGAAGCCCTGTTTCTCGGTTTGCAACAGCGATCCGAGGGCGGTGCGACCCTGGCGCGCGGAGCCGGTGGAGGATGAGGCAGCTCGCCACCGATGCCAAGGTGCTGATTGTCGCCGTCGCACGCATAGGCGACACGCTGCTTGCCACGCCTGTGATGCGCGCGGCACGCGCTGCCGCTCCCCGCGGCGAGCTGACCGTGTTCGCTCATCCGAACCGGGTGGAAGTCTTGCGCGGTCTGCCTTTCATCGACGAGCTTCAGGGCGTGACGAAAAATCGCGCCCGGTTGCTGGGCTGGCTGGCTGGCCGTGCATACACGATTGCCATGGTGTATGGCCGCGATGCGGCGCTGGTGCGGTTTGCACTGCGTGTCGCCGCGAAGGTGGTGGCATTCGAATCACCGGATATGCCGGAGGACCCGAGATTGACATTGCTGAAACCGGAGGACCAGACCCATGCTGTGCGGGACCGCGTCCGGCTAGCTGTCGCGGCCGGATTCAGCGTCCCGGACTTGCGCCTTGCTTACCGGGTGCTTCCCGAAGAGCGCGAGTGGGCGCGGCAATATCTGGACGCACGATGGCCGGGCCGGTCGCGCCCGCTGATTGCGCTGCAGACACAGAGTTTCCCCACCAAGTCTCACCGGGACTGGCCGATGCAGCACTTCAGCGAGCTCGCAGAACGCATTATCGAGGACTGGCCCGAGGCCCATTTCGTCGTGCTGGGCGACGCGCAAGCGCGACGCGGCGCCGTACCGCTGGTAGATCGCCTGGGCAAACGGGTGCAGGTCGCGGCTGGGGAGACGACACTCCGGGAAAGTGCGGCGCTCATCGATGCCAGCGATATGTATGTCGGCGTCGATACCGGTCCCACGCATATAGCAGGCGCGCTCGGCGTGCCGATGGTGGCGCTGTACCACTCGAGTTATCCCGGGCGCAATCTGATGCCGCTCGAACACCCGCTATGCCGAATCATCGAGCATCCTGCCACCGGCAACACGCGCGAAACAAGCAAGGAAAAATCTGGCAAGGAAAAGTCTGGCAAGGAAAAGTCTGGCGAGGAAATGTCTAGCAAGGAAAAGTCGGGCGAGGATATGTCTGAAATCACCGTCGATACGGTATGGGCCGCCGCCGGGGAATTGCTGGCCGCACGTCGCGACAATCGTCAGCCTCGCGCGTGAACCAGCCAGTAAATCAGCGATGGCTGCTTGCGCCCTTCGGGATATTCCTTTTCATACTGCCATTTCCGGGCACAGTGGCCTTGCGGCTGCTGTGCCTTGCCATTGCGTTCGTGGTGGCGACCTGGAACTGGCGACGCCTTTCGCCGCCTTCCATCCCGTGCAGGACCGTGCTCCTTCTCTGGGCCGCCGTGGCGCTTGCTTCGGTGCCCTGGTCGCTTGATCCGGACTACAGCCTGGGCGAATTCAAGAACGAGGTTGGCTACGCGATGATGGTGTTTGTGGCATTTTTTGCCATTACACGCGGGACACGTGAATTGCGCTTGTTTGCCGCCGCGCTCGGCGCAGCGGCGGTGATCATCGCCATCTGGGGTGGATATACCGCCTTGCGCGCCGGCGACTGGCAACAGGGCGGCGCGCACGGGGGCAGCGGAGCCTTGAGCGCGTTCGTGGTCTCAGTGGTTCCCTTGTTCGGGCTTGCCGCGCTGGCGGCAAAGCGCCGCAGCGAAAGAATCGGCATTGCCATCGTGCTCATTGCCTTGATGGTGATCGCCCTGGGCGGACGTCAGCGCATCATCTGGCCTGTTCTGGGGCTGCAGGCAATTGCCGGAGTCTTCCTGCTGCGGCAGGCAGGGATCGTAGCGCACTCGCCGCGCATTGCCATCGCAACGCTGGTATGCGCCGTGATCGTCGCGATTGCGGGCGTTGCGGTTACGCAAGAGTCCCGCCTTGCGGACCGTATTACCAGACCGTTCCTGGAGGACGCCCGGATCGCGCAGTGGCCCCGGATCATGAGCCGTATCGTTGAAACCCCGCTCAGCGGAAACGGATTCGGCCGGCAGACCATGCGCAAGGCGCACCCCGACCTCATTCCGCTGACGGACACCGACCTGTGGCATGCCCACAACGTGTTTCTCAATTATGGAATCAGCGCGGGTCTTCCCGGAATGGCAGTGATCGTTGCGCTGTTCGTCGCGATGGCCCTTGCACACCTGCGGGTGGCACGTGGTGCGCCGGGCAAAGGAGTGCTGCTTGGCGTTGCCGGATTTCTGTTGATCACCGGCGTGGTGGCGAGAAATCTCACCAACGATTTTTTCGTGCGCGATGGGGCATTGCTCTTCTGGGCGCTGAACGGCGCGCTCCTCGGCGCCGGCATGCGGCGCGCGGCAGGGGTGCGTCCGGTGCGGGCAGAGGGCGCCGCCGGATGAAAATACTTTTCTACAACGTGACCGCCGCGAGCTTGCACGGCGGCCTGGAAACCTACTGCTGGGAAGCCGGGCGCGCGCTGGCGCGCCGCGGCCATCAGGTGGTGGTCTGCGCCGGCGCCGCCGGACCGGCATGGCACGACGAGGTGCAACTGGTGCAGTTTCCCTATCGGCCGGAAAAGGACTGGCCCGATCTGGGCACGCGTTTTCGCCGGCTCATGGAGCGTCTTTCGTTCGCGCGCCATTCGCTGGGCCATGTTGTGCAAGGCGGCTACGACGCGGTAGTGGTGAACAAGCCCTTCGATTTTCCGATTCTCTGGCGCGCGCGCAAGCAAGGTTTTGCCGGGCGGACGGTGTTTCGTTCCGGTGGCACTGATTTTTTCGCCGGGGACCGATGGTTCGACTCGGCGATTGATCGGTGGGCGTCTTCCAGCCGCTACAACGCCGCCCAGGTCGAGGCGCGCTATGGGCACAAGGTCACTGTCATTCACAACGGCGTGGACGCCGGGCGCTTCCTGGCTCGCGCCGGGGATGCCGGCTGGCGCCAGGCGATCGGCCTGCCCGCAGATGCATTTGTGTTGATGAGCGTGGGCCGGCTGGTCGGACTGAAAGGGCTGCGTGTGATAGTCGAAGCATTGCCGGGACTGGCACCGCATATCTGTTTCGTTATCGTGGGCGAAGGTCCGGAGCGGTCTGTCTTGGAAGGACTGGCGGCGGATCGCGGCGTGGCTTCACGCGTGCACTTTGCGGGGCGCGTCCTGCACGCCGCATTGCCAGGGGTGCTTGCGCGGGCCGATCTGTTCCTTCAACCGACCATAGGCGAAGAAGCGTTCGGCATCAGTGTCGTCGAAGCGATGGCGTGCGCGGTTCCGGTGCTGGCGTCGGTGAGCGGGGGCTTGCCCGAGATCGTTGCCGACGGTGTGACCGGGCGATTGCTGCTGCGCGGCAACACGGCCGCATGGCAGGGCGCGATCGCGGCTGCAGAAGCGGACCGGCCCGCACTCGCGCGCTGGGGCGCGGCCGGGCGCGCCCGTGTGGAGGCGGAGTTCACCTGGGCCGCCAATGCTGCGAAGCTGGAAGCGTTGATTGCAGGGAGGAACTGCTGATGTGCGGCATCACGGGATTTGCCGCGACCGCAGGCGCAGCACCGTCCGACCTGCAATCGGCGGTCGACCGCCTGCGTCATCGCGGACCGGACGACAGAGGCGTATGGGCTGACGACACGGCACAACTGGGATTTGCGCGGCTCGCCATCATCGACCTCTCGGCCAATGGATTCCAGCCGATGCACAGCCCCGACGGACGCTATGTGATCGTCTTCAACGGCGAGATCTACAACTTCCCGGCATTGCGGGAAGACCTGGAGCGTGCGGGTGAATCGTTCCGCGGTCATTCCGACACGGAAGTGCTGCTGCGCCTGTTCATGCGCGAGGGCCTTGAACGATGTCTGGCGCGGTTGCGCGGCATGTTTGCGTTCGCCGTGTGGGACCGGCACGAGAAACGGCTTTCGCTCGCCCGCGATCGCCTGGGCGTGAAGCCGCTCGTCTATGCCCAGACTTCGTCGGGCGTGCTGTTCGCCTCCGAGATACAGGCATTGCTCGCGCTGGATCCGAGCTTGTCGCGCGAGCCGGACGTAGAGGCGATCGATCATTACCTGACCTTCCAGTACATCCCCTCGCCGATGAGCGGCTTCCGGGCGATTCGCAAGTTGCCGCCGGCGCACGCGATGACCGTCAGGAACGGACAGGTGGAACGTATCTTCCGCTACTGGGACATCGATCTCGAGCGGCGCAGCACCCTGTCATTCGGCGAGGCCTGCGAAGCCATTCGGGAACAGATGCTGGAAGCCACCAAACTGCGACTGGTGTCCGACGTGCCGCTGGGGGCATTTCTCTCTGGCGGCATCGATTCGAGCATCACGGTTGCGGCGATGGCGCGGCTGGGCGCATCGCCACTCAGGACCTATTCCATCGGTTTTGATGACGAGCAATTCAATGAGCTGCCGTATGCCCGCGAAGTGGCGCGCCATCTTGGCACCGACCACCAGGAAATGTTGGTGCACGCGGATGCGGTCGAGGTCATGCCGCGCATGATCGACCATCTGGGCGAGCCGATGGCCGACAGTTCGATGGTGCCCACTTATTATGTTTCCCGGTTTGCCCGCAACGGTGTAACCGTGGCGCTGACCGGTGATGGCGGAGATGAAGTGTTCGGGGGCTACAGGCGCTTCTACCAGATGCGGCGCATGGACTGGCTTGCGCGTCATGGACTGGTGCCGGCGTGGCGGGCTTTGCGCCGGTTCACCGTTGCGCTGGAAGATCGCGCACGACCCGGGAAACAGGCACGCCGTTTTCCCGCGACGCGCGCTGACCAGATGCTGGCCTTCGAGGGCATCGAACGCTACAAGCATCTGCTGGCGTTTTTCACCGATGCGGACAAGGCGGGGTTGATTACCCCCGAATTCGCGGCGCGCAGCGCCGCTTCCCGGCCAGGGGAGTATCTCGCCCGGCATTTCGACAGGCCGGGGGCGGACGCGCTCAATCGCTATCTGTACCTGGATCTGACGACGTACCTGCCGGAGGACATTCTGTTCAAGGTCGATGTTGCGAGCATGGCGGCGTCGCTGGAATGCCGTTCGCCGTTTCTCGACCACAAGTTGATCGAATTCGCGGCGAGTCTGCCCGGCAGCTACAAGTTATCGCGTGGCGGGCGGCACAAACACCTGCTGAAGGAGGCGTTCCGCGATTGGTTGCCCCCAGGCTTCATGGATCGTCCCAAGAAGGGCTTTTCGGTGCCGCTGGCACGCTGGCTGCGCGAAGACCTGGCCGAAATGTTGCGCGAGACCCTTGTCACCCGACGCGTGCTTGCGCCCTGGTTTCGCCAGGAGGCGGTGACCGCGCAGGTGGAGGACCATCTGGCCGGGCGAGCAGGCAATGCGATGCGCCTGTGGTCCTTGTTCGTGCTGGCGCTCTGGGTCGAACGTTATCGCGTGCCGCTATGACCAGGCACGACAACAGCGGAATCAACCGGGTCTGCCGCACTCTATGAAACTGTCCATCGTGGCTCCCGGCATTTGGGGTACGGTGCATCTGGATCTTGCACGCAGCCTGGTGCGTCTGGGGCATCGGGTGGCGGTCTATACCGAAGCTGGCCGGGCTGCCAGCGGCTGGCGTTTCACGAGACTGGCAGAAGCGGGCGTAGAGTTCTGGGTGATAAGCGACACGCGCCGCGCCGCGCCGGTCTGGTTGTTTGATCGGCTCGGCAAGCCGTGGCTGGGCCGGCGTTTCTTCACCTCACTTCTGGCCGTGCGGCGTTTTCTCAAAGCCCAGGACGATTGCGACATCGCTTTGGTGGAAGGTGACTGGATTGGCTTGTTCGTGGCGCTCGCGAGCCGCGGCTTGCCGCTGCGCTGGGTGGTGGGCATACATGACACGCTTTATCTGCGCATTCCCGTCAATTATCCGGGCCGTCCGCACAGTCGCTGGCGCGAGTGGGCGAAGCGCTGGGTACTGGATCAGGCCAGCTCTGTGCGCGCAAACTCGTTCGTGACGCGAGATGCGCTGGTGCAAGGGGGGTGCGATCCGGCCAAGATATTCGTGCTGCCGTTGCATCGCCCCGCGTGGATGGTGATTCCTGAGGGCGACCTGGAGGATTATCGGCGCATGGCGCGCGAGGAGGTCCGCCCGCGCTGGTCCATTCCCCCCGGCGTGCCCCTCGCCATCGTGATGTGCCGGCTGGATACGGCCAAGGGGCTTGAGCTGGCGGTGGACACCGTGGCTGAGGGTCCTGCCGATTGCTGGTTGCTGATTTGCGGCGGTGACAGGCGTATTCCCGGAATGGGCAGCTATCGAGCGGCGCTGGAAGAGCGCGCGACGCAGCTTGGCATTGCAGAGCGGGTCGTCTTCGCTGGTGCGATAGACAAGCTGCTGGTGGCGCGCCATCTCGCGGCGGCGGACCTGCATCTCGCACCGTCGGTGATCGACACCTACAACTATTCGGTCCTGGAAGCGACATTCGTCGGCACACCGTCGCTCATGTCGGATAGGGTGGGTGCCGGCCCGTGGGTGGTCGAAGCGGGAGGCGGCGAGATCGTTGCAACACGCAGTCCGCAGACCTGGGGAGGGCGGCTGGCGGCGTGGCTGGCGCAGCCGCCGGACAGACAGGCCCGTCGCGCGGCTGCGGACACGCTGGGAGCAAACACGCATCCGGATCGCATTGCAAGCCAGTTGCTGGCGGTACTGCAGGCGCGATGAAAGGGGTTTGCTACCAGGTCAACCTGCAATCGAACTTCGGCGGAGGAGAGGTGTACACCCGGTTCTTCACTGAAGCGCTATCCGAACTTGGGTTGCGCAGTGTACTGCTGGTTGCTCGCGGGACCGGATACTGGCGGGACTTGTTGCCCTCCGCGGAGATCCATGAGGTCGCCGATGATGCCGCCCTCTTGGCGACCTTGCCTGAGACCGCGAGTCTTGTTGTGACGCATACCACTCTTGCTCCGGAACTCGCAGCACGGGTCGCGGCGCGCCACCGGTTGGCCGGATTCGTTCATATGCCGTTGTACGAGCGTGAACCGCGGGGGCTGGCACACTATCACCGGGTATGGGCGGTATCAAGACACGTGATGGCCAGCGCCCTGGCGCGAGGGTTGCACAACGTGCACAGTGAGCCCCTTTACGCCGTGGCCGATATTGCGCCGCGGCGCCCGGCGAAAGGGCCGCTGCGCGCGGCCAGTGTATACAGCTGGGACAGGCGTAAAGCGCGCGATCGGCTGGCGGGTTGGCTGGAACCGTTCGTCGAGCCGTTTGTTCCGCGGCCTGCGTATCGGCGCCGTCCGGGCATTACGCTGGGAATCGTTTCGCGCCTCACGCCGATTAAGCAGTTTCCCCTGTTGTTCCAGGCGTCAACGGCCGTGCTTGCGCCGCTGACGGACATCAACATCGATATCTTCGGCAGCGGCGGCTACGCCTCGGTGCGTGATCTGCGCCGCGCGGTAGCGCCACTCGGCACGCGCGTGCGGTTCTGGGGCGACCAGGCGGATGTGGCACAGGTCTACAGGCAACTCGACTACGTCATGTCCGGCCTGCCCGAGAAGGAGGCACTCGGCCTGAATCTTATCGAAGCACAGTATTGCGGGACGCCGGTGCTGGCGGTTGACGCTCCTCCGTTCGATGAGACCGTGGCGCACGGCGAAACAGGCTATCTGTTCACGGATCCCAGGCACGATGGCGGCGCGGACTTCGGTCGCCTGCTGGAGGCGATCCGGCGAGGTTTGGCCCGCCCTGCGCCGCTGCAGGCAACGAGTCACCTGGCGCGCTTCTCCCGGAGTGCTTTCCGTGACCGCGTAAGCTGCGCCATCATCGAAACAATGCGATAGAACCTTGCGCCTCCTCTACCTGCATCCCAATGCCTGGAGTGGCGAATACCGGATGCTGCTCACGTTGCGGGACTTCGGGCACGAGGTGTGCGCGCTCGAAGAGCGTCGTGATATGACCGGATCGTGGCGTGTGGACGAGCATTTCAGAACCGAGGGCGATCGCATACGCACCTTCTGGTACCACCCCGGCAGGGGCGCGGAGCGCCTGTTCACCTGGCCGCTGGACCGGTTCTTCCGGCGCGGTTTCGAAGGCCGCAATCTGGCGCACCGCATGTGGATCATTCGCGCGGCAGTACGCTGCCTGAATCCCGACGCACTTATTGCGAGCGATGGTTTCAGCTATGGCGTTCCCGCTTCTTTTCTGAAGCAACTTGGACTGCTCGATTCAGTGTTGCTGCAGAGTTATATAGGCGGCGACATTCTGGACTGCCCTGAAGCCGACGTCGGGAAACGCAGGACCGGTGTGACCGGCTGGCTGATTCGCACAGCCCTGCGCGGCCCGGAGATTTTGCGTCCGGTCTCGCCGCTGGTGCGAGACGAATTGATAGCCGAAGGCGCCGATGCAAGGCGCATCGCGGTGATTCCCAGCCACCTTGTCGCGGATTCCGCCGATCTGGAAAAAATCCGCGACAACAGGAAATCCATCAGGACTCGTATGCGGGCAACGCTGGGCATTGCCGACTCGGCTCCGGTTATCGTCACCCTGGGCGGGAACCAGAAAGGCAAGGGTCTGCACCTGCTCGCCAGTGCCTGGCCGGCAGTGTTGCGCGAATTCCCCCAGGCGAGGTGGGTGCTGTGCGGACCGGAAAATCCGTGGCTGGCCAGCGCTGTCTGGCCGGCACTGGCACGCGCTGCCGCGGAGGAGCGCGGAGGCCAGCTGCCCGAGGCGGTGAGGCAGAGCGTGGTCACTACAGGATGGCTGAATACTGACGCCGTATTCGAGCATCTGTCGAGCGCCGATCTGCACGTCAATCCTTCACTGTGCGAAAGCCTCAACATGGCCACCGTGGAGGCAGCCGCAGCTGGAACGCCCACCGTCTCAAGCGACGGTGCGGGCATCGCGCACTGGATTCGCCGCCATGACGCGGGGGTGGTCGTGCCCAAGGCTCAAATCGCTCCATTGGGCGATGCTATAATCGCCGCGCTTCGCTCGCCCGAAACGCGTCTGAAATGGTCCGAAGCGGGCATTCGACTGGCTGCCGAGTTCGCTCCGCAGCGTATCGCGCGGGACCTCATTGCCTGCCTCGTGCCCCTGCTGCAAGACAGGGCGCCGCCGCCCGCCCCGGAAATTCGACAGACTGCGCCATGACCCTGACCCTAGGCCTGCAAACCGGACACGAATCCTCTGCGGCGTTGTTCGAGGATACCCGGCTCATCGCGGCCGTTTCCGACGAGCGTTTGTCCCGCATCAAGAATGATGGCGGCAAGCTGTCCGATCTGGCCATAGACGAGGTGCTTCGCCTGGCGGGACGGCAAAGGCGGGAGATTGATTCGCTCGCGCTCTTGTACAGCTTTTTCCCCGAGGAATACTTCGTCCGGGAATCGTGGACGAAAGAATTCGAGCGGCGCTTGTCACGCCGCCGCAAACGCCGCGCCGGCATCAGGCCGCAAATGCTGCTCGCCAATTTCGTCGAGAGGCTGAAGGCGCGGGGGAAGAAATTTGATGCGCATTTCCTGAGGGACAAGTTTCTCGCCGGAGAGGGGTTTCCGCGTGCCTCGCCCCATTTTTATGACCATCACGATTCACACGCGCTTCCGGCGGCCTTCTACTCTGGTTTCCAGGAGTGCGCAGTCGTTACCATGGATGGCAATGGTGACGAGAACATCAGCCATACCTCGGGTATCTGGAAGAACGGACAATATCGACGCACCGAGCAGACCGATGCGCACGGCGCCTCTCCCGGACTGTTTTACGGCCACATCACCGAATTGCTCGGGTTTCGTGTCATGCGCCACGAGGGCAAAGTGGTCGGGTTGGCTGCTTTGGGGAAATCCGCGCCGCTATACGAGTCGTTCAAGCGCGCTTTCCGTGCTACGCCGGATAAACGCCGTCTGACCTCGGATTTCGAGAGCGTGCCCGAAGCGGAGCAGAGGCGGCGGGCTCATCTGGAATCGGCCATGGCCGGCCATTGCCGCGAAGATATCGCGGCGGCTGCGCAGGTCGTTCTCGAAGACGCGGTCGTCGATGTCATACGCAGCCACCTCGTGGAAACGGGAATGCGCTGCCTGGCGCTGAACGGCGGCGTGTTCGCCAATGTAAAACTCAATCAGCGGATCGCCGCGCTCACCGAGGTCGATCGCATCTTCATATTTCCGGCGATGAGCGATACCGGCAATGCGGTTGGCGCAGTGTTGCTCGATCTTGCGCAGCGAGGGACGGACATGCGGGCATGTGCGCACCCGCTGGAACATGTCTACCTGGGGCCCGCGTACAGCGATGCGGAGATTGCCACGGCCCTCGCGGCGGCGGGAGTGCAATCGGAACGGATGACCGAGGAGCGGCTGGTCGAGCGGGCCTCAGGTGCGATACACGACGGCCGCGTGCTCGGATGGTTTCAGGGCAAAATGGAATTCGGACCGCGCGCGCTCGGCAATCGTTCGATGCTGGCCCGCGCGACGGAATCACGCATCAACGATTGGCTGAATCAACGGCTGGACCGTTCGGAATTCATGCCGTTCGCCCCCAGTGTGCTTGCCGAACGTGCCGACGATGTTTTCGAAGGCGTCGAGAAGGCGAGGCATACCGCCGAGTTCATGACCATCACTTTCAATGTCCGGCCGGAATGGCGGGACCGCATTCCCGCAGTGGTGCATGTCGACGGGACCGCCCGTCCGCAACTGGTGCGCGCGGAAGTCAATCCGCTCTATCACCGGCTGATTTCCGCCTACCATCGGCTGTCCGGAATCCCGCTTGTGCTCAATACGAGTTTTAACGTCCACGAGGAGCCCATCGTCTGCTCGCCCGTCGAGGCAATCCGAGCGCTGGTGGAGCGGCGCGTCGACTGCCTGGCGATAGGCAATCATTGGGCGGAGGCGCCGCCCGCGGAATCGATCGATGAGCGTCGGTGACATCCCCGCCCTCGTAGGCGACGAGCACTACTATCCTGCCGTGCTGGAGCTGTTGGGCAATGCGCCCCCCGGGCGCATCCTGGATGTGCCGGCCGGTCACGGCGCCTTTGCCAAGATGCTGCTGGACGCGGGCCGTGACGACGTTCACTGCCTGGACCTCCACGGCGATCAGTTCATGCTGCGCGACCGGCGGGTCAATTTCCTTCAGCACGATGTCGGTAATCCCTTGCCCTATGCGGACGGGTTTTTTGACTATGCTTTCAGCATCGAGGGGCTGGAGCATTTCGACAATCCTTATGCAGTCGTCGGGGAGTTGTGCCGCGTGGTCAGGCCCGGGGGACGCCTGTACATCACCACGCCCAATACGCTGTCGGTGGACGCGCGGCTGAAGTACCTGGTGTCCGGCTACTTTCCGCGATTTCGTCCCCTGGCGAAAGAGCCTGATTCGGTGGTCGGGCAAAGTGCGGTCCATGCGCATATCAGCCCGATCTATTACTGGCAGCTCAATCATTTCCTGCTTCGGGCGGGCGCAACAATCACGCGCGTGTCCACCAACATGTGCCTGTACAAGAGGTCCGCTTTTAAGCGCCTGGTCGAGCGGCTGCTGGCCAACGTGATCCGCCGCAGCATGCGCAGGCGCGGTTTTCCGGATCAGTTCGCGTCCAGCGAAGCCATGCTGTTCGGCGATTGTGTCATCGTCGAGGCAGTGAAATCAGGGTGAGGCTGCTTTACGCTTTTCCGGAACCACTGCCACTGGATCGCGCCCGAGGCATTCAGTCGATTCATACCGTCGCTGCGCTCGCACGAACCGGCATGACCGTCGATCTTGCCTACGTGCCTGCGGGAGACGATCCGTTCTTGCATTACGCCGTCGAGCAGCCGGCCGGTGTGGTGCTCGCACCCGTCTCGCGTTCATTGCCCTGGCCCCTCGCGCGCGTGCATTCGAACCGGGTTTTTTCCTGGCGTCTTTCGCGGCGGTTCGCCAGTCAAATCGACGGTGGAACCACCATGGTCCGCCACGTCAAGCTCGCAGCATGGCTTGCCGCGCGGCGCGCCCGGTTTCTCTACGAAGCGCATGAGGTGTTCGCCGATACCGCACCGGCCGGCAAGTCATCGCAGCGCCGCGCCGAGGAGGCGGCGGTGATGCGAGGCGCGGCCGCGATTATCGCCAACTCTGCTGCAACGGCGAAGCGTCTCGGGGAACTCTATGGCGAGCCGCGGTTGGTGGAAGTGATTCCCAATGGCGTTGCCCGTCCCGATCGGATGGCCCCGAAAGACTGGCATCAGGCGCACCGGCATATTGTGTATGCGGGGAGCTTTTTCCCTTGGAAAGGTACTTCGGACCTGATGGAAGCAGCCCGTTCCATGCCCGGTGCGCGTATCGAATTGCTCGGGGGCGACCCGGGGCACATTGACCGGAATTCCGGCGACAGTCTGGTTGGCGATACTCAGGCGTCGGGCGCGCAAATCGTGCTCCGTGGGCGATTGCCGCACGCGGCAGTTGCAGAGCGACTTGCTTCGGCGTGCATCGCAGTATTGCCGAATCGTGCCGACCCTGACAGCGTATTCACCTCGCCCATCAAGTTGTTCGAGTATATGGCGGCCGGTTGCGCCATCGTCGCAAGCGACCTGCCGGCGCTGCGCGAGATCCTCGCGGAGGACGAAGCTGTCTGGACGACACCCGGCGACCCCGCAAGCCTGGCAGCCGGAATAGTCCGACTCGCCGCGGATCCGGACCGCGCGCGCCGTCTTGGCGAGGCGGTGCGGGAGAAGTCGAAGCAATTCACCTGGGACGCACGAGCCTCGCGGCTCACAGCCGTGCTGCAGCGGCTGGAGAAACCATGAGGAACCGGATGCCCGGCGCGCCGCGGTTTCTCGTGATACGGCGCGATAACATCGGCGACCTGGTGTGTACCACGCCGCTTCTCGCCGGCCTGCGCGGACATTACCCGCAGGCGCATATCGCAGCACTGGTAAACAGCTACAACTGCGACGTACTGGCGGGAAACCCGGATGTGGACGAGATATTCGCTTATACCAAGGCGAAACACCGGCAGGCATCGGAGACACTTATCGGCGTGTACGCGAAGCGTGTACGCATGTTTTTCGAAATGCGCCGCGGCGGCTTCGATGTCGCAATACTGGCAGCACCGGGATACCAGGCGCATGGGTTGCGATTTGCGCGACTGGCCGGCGCAAATAGCGTGTTGGGATTCGCGCAAAGTGGGCAGGATCGCCGGCTCGACGTTCCGGTGCCCTACGGCGCGGGTGCGGGATTGCACGAGGTCGAGGATGTCTGGCGCTTGCTCGCGCCGCTCGGCGTCTACGGCCGACCACCTGCGATGAAGGTCCAGGCCGACCCGGCCGCTTTAAAGGTTGTCGAGCAATCCATGGAGGTTGCAATCGGCAACCGGCACGATAGCTCCGATCCACGCAATCGAGCGCCGGTCGTCGCATTGCACCTGAGTGCCAGAAGGCCGAGCCAGCGGTGGCCGGTTGAGCGGTACGCCGCGCTGGCAAACCGCTTGCACGCAACGCACAAGGCGGTGTTCATCGTGCTTTGGGCGCCCGGCAGCGCCGCCAACCCGCTGCACCCGGGCGACGATGAAAAGCGTCTGGCTTTGGAAGCGTTGATCAAAGACATGCCGGCGCTTTTCTATCCTACACATTCGCTAGGGCAGTTGATCGCCGCGCTTTCTTCTTCGGATATCGTTATTTGCCCGGATGGCGGCGCAATGCACCTTGCTGCGGGGCTGGGAAAGCCGCTGGTGTGCCTGTTCGGGGATTCACCCCCTTCCCGCTGGCGTCCTTGGGGTGTCGCCCATGAACTGCTCCAGTCGCCGACACATCATGTGTGCGATATCAGTGCCGCAGAGGTCGAGAATGCCTGCACTCGCCTGCTGGCAAACTGTATGAATTCTTAGACGCCCGATCCGGATGTTGACCGGCTCACACCACTCTCCCCTTTCGGAGCGGTGGTGCTGTACTCCGGGACGAAGCGCACCAGTCCCCCGCGGACTTCCTCGTCCGACTTGGGTTCAGGCTGAGACAGCCAGTTCAGCAGGCCGTCGAGCGCTGCTGCCGGCATTTCCCCAGCTGCCCGGCCGACACGCAGCTTCGGGTGAGGCGTCGGCAAGGTAAGTTCGTCGTCGGCGAGCAACTCTTCGAACAATTTCTCGCCTGGACGCAAGCCTGTAAAATCGATGCGGATCTCGTGTTCGGAGAATCCGGAAAGCCGAATCAGGTCGCGCGCAAGATCGACTATTTTCACCGGCTCGCCCATGTCGAGCACGAAGATTTCCCTGCCTTGTCCCATCAGCCCGGCCTGCAGAACCAGTTGGGCTGCCTCAGGGATGGACATGAAAAAGCGCTGAATATCCGGGTGAGTGACCGTGACGGGCCCCCCCTTGGCTATCTGATCCCGAAACTTCGGGATCACGCTTCCGGCCGAGCCAAGCACGTTGCCAAATCGAACCGTGACGAAGCGCGTCGTGTCTGCCGCAGTGTTCTGGCATATCAGCTCCGCCAGACGCTTGGACGCACCCATGACGTTGGTCGGGTTGACGGCCTTGTCGGTGGAGATCAACACGAATTTCTCCACGCCGGCGGCGACTGCGGCGCGTGCAGCGGTCAACGTGCCGGCCACATTGTTCTGGACCGCTTCCCACGCATTCATGCTTTCCATCAACGGCACGTGTTTGTAGGCTGCAGCATGGAAAACCACTGCCGGGTGAAAGTGCCCGAAAACCTGCCGCAAGCGGCTTTCGTTCTTGACGTCGGCGATGACGGCGGCGTGTCGAATCGACGGGCTGCCGGCGAGAAATTCCTCGGCCACCTGATACAGCGCAAACTCATTGTGTTCGACCATCACCAGCAAGGCGGGACTGAAGCGGGCAATCTGGCGGCAAAGTTCGGAACCGATCGACCCGCCCGCGCCGGTGACCAGCACGACCCTGCCTTGCAGCCATTCCGTCAGGCCGGAATTGTCGAGTTGCACCGGGTCACGTCCGAGGAGATCATCGAGTTCAATATTCCGTATTTGTGAAACGGTCACCTTGCCGCTGACGATGTCCTCGAACGAAGGAACGGTCAGTGCCTGTACGCCTGCCGCGGCGCACAGTGCCGCAGCATGACGGCGTACCGTATGGTTGCTGCTCGGCATGGCAATGATGGCGTGGCGGACACCCAGCTTCAGCGCGTTGACCGATAGTGATGTGAGCGGACCGAGCACGGTCACGCCCTGGATCTGGCGCCGCTGCTTGGCCGCGTTGTCGTCCAGCAGGCCGACCACCCGCCATTGCGTGCTTCGCGCCAGGTTCTTCAGCAAGTCGGACGCGGCGTCGCCGGCACCGAGCACCAGCACCGGCTTCGCCGTCTCTACAATCGCATTCCCGGACTTTTCCTTCCAGGCACGGTACGCAAGCCGGCTGCCGCCCATTATCAATACCAGCAGCAGCGGGTACAGGAGCAGCACCGAGCGCGGTATATGCGGGACCTTGATGATCAGGATGGCCATTCCAATGGTCATGGTCCCCAGTAACGCGGCAAAAAGAATGAGGCGCAGATCCGGCATGCTTGCGTAACGCCAGATTCCCCGATACATGCCCAATCCGAGGAAGTAGGCCGCCTGCGCCAGCATGACCCAGACAAGCGCGTGCAGCATGCTGCCGACGAACAGTTCGGGGATGTCGAGATTGAACCGCAGCCAGTACGCGCCGCACCAGGCTGCCGCCGCGGCGACCACGTCGTGGCCAAAAGCGGCGAACGATCTCTTGTCTCGTGGAATCATCTGGAAACCGGCAAGTGTCTGGCCCAGTTCCGGTCGACCATGAATGCCATGAGCAGCATCATCGCGCCCCAGGCAACGATACAGGCAAGTTGCGTGACTCCATCAAGGAATGAACTCGCGATGCCTGCGGCACCCGCAGCAAGCATCAGCGCATATTCCACCAGCGCGGTGTTGCGGTGCCCCCATCCCATGCGGACCAGCTTCTGGTAATAGTGCTCGCTGTGGGGTTGCCAGAAGCGTTCTCGGCGCAGCACCCTTCTCAGCAATGTCAGGCTCGCGTCTGCGATAAAGGGTGAGAAGATGAAAATCGGCAGGAAGGGCGACCAGATGCCCTCCCGCCAGCCAAGGATGCCCAGCGCCGCCGCCAGGAATCCCAGAGTGACCGAGCCGACATCGCCCATGAAAATGCGTGCGGGGTGGAAATTGAAAACGAGAAATGGCGTGGTTGCTGCTGCAACTGAAATGCTGATGGCCGTGATGACGGGATGTCCTGCGAGCCACGCGGCGAGGCCGTAGAAAGAGAATCCAATCAGCGCCATGCCACCCGCTAGCCCATCGGAACCATCCATGAAATTGAACAGGTTGGCCATCCAGACTAGTGTCATTACCACGAACGCCGCTTCCGCGAGCGACTCGCCGCCAAGACCATGTTGGACAAACAGGCCGGCAATCGCGATTTGCGCGCCAAAGCGGGGCAAAGCAGGGAGACTGCGCCAGTCGTCCCAAAGCGAAACAAGCGAAACCAGCAAGGCGAGCATGACCAGCGTCCTGCCTCCTGGAACGATCAGCGCACAGGCGCCCAAGGCACCGGCCATTATGGCGATGCCGCCGGTACGAGGCACCGGCCGCAGGTGCAGCGAGCGCTCGTTCGGCACGTCGATCATGACGCCGGGCCTGCGCAACAGCACCGCGAGGACTCCGCCGCTGACGATCGTAGCGAACAGGGGTGCCGTCCAGACGTATTGAGGCAGTGTAGTCATCGGGCAGTCATTCTATCGGGCACGGGCAGTGCCGTTTCCAAGGCGGCTCTTGCGAAAGGCAGCCGCCGTCGCTACAAGACCCTGATCTACCGTGTACGGCGGATGCCAGCCCAGTTGCCGCCGAATGCAGGAACCGTCGATGACGAGCGAGCCGGTTAGCCGCAGCAGTTCGGCTCCGCGTCCGGTCACAGCGGCGCCCAGACGGAGCAACGATATCGGCACGGGGAAAAGGCGAGCGGGACGGTTCAGCGCCGCCGCCAGTCTTCGAATGAGTTCGGGCGTAGACAAGTCGGTCGGATCGGATATCAGATAAGTCCTGGTTCCGCTTCCGGGGGCTGCCAGAATGGCGGCAATCGCGTCGCACAGGTTGCCGACGTAAAGCAGGCTGCGCCGGTTGGCGACGCGGCCCAGCGGCAACGGCACTCCGCTTTCGATCAATCGCATCAGTCTCTCGAAATTACCCTTGACACCGGGTCCGTACATGAGCGGAGGCCGCAATATGGCCACCGGCAAGCCGGTGGCTGCGGCGCGATCCGCAAGCTCGCGCTCAGCCTCGAATTTGGACTGCGCGTAGGGATCAATCGGGTTGGGTAAATCGATTTCCGTATAGGGTCTTGATCCGGTTTCTTCACCGTTGACCTTGATGGACGAAAGATAAACGAACTGGCGGATTCCGCGCCTCGCCGCCGCATCGGCGAGGCGCGCCGTCGGCAGTACATTCGCGCGCCGAAATGCAGTCAGCGGGTCAGACGCAGTCTCACGCATGACATGCACCCGTGCGGCAAGGTGAACCACCGCGTCAACCCCAGCCATCAGCGAGTCGAAGTCTGCAAGGGTTTCGAAGTCGGCCGGCATGAATTCGCAATCCGGCGGACGACGGGAACTGTCCCGGCCGGTTCCCCTGACTTCCCATCCCCGGTTCATCAGTGTCTGGACGAGGAAACGTCCGACGAAGCCCGTGGCACCCGTGACGAGAACTCGGCCGGTCTGACTCACGGGTTCAACAGTCTGTCACCGGCGAGAGATCGGACTGAATTCGGCTGCCTCTATTGCGGTTTGCGCCAAACCGTGCGATTGACGTAATCGGTATAGCTCAGAATGATATTGACCACCTTCGCGGCGACGTCGTCGACATCGTAATCCGGCACCGGTCGCGTTACGCGGTCTTTGCGGGCATGGCGATCCGTTATCAGAGCCACTGCATCGAGCACGCGCTCCGCCCGCGTGCCGCTCATGACCAGCGTGCCTTCGTCCATGCCCTCCGGTCGCTCATGCGCTTCGCGCAACATGACTGCCGGGAAGCCCAGTATGGACGACTCTTCAGTGAGGGTGCCGCTATCGGACAGCACGCAGTATGCGTGCTGCTGGAGCTTGATGTAGTCAGCAAAGCCAAGCGGCTTGAGAAACCGGATGCCCTTTGGCTGACGGCCCGGCATGCCCTCCAGGCGCTTGCGCGTGCGCGGATGCGTGGACGCAATGATCGGCATGTCGTAGCGTGCCGCGACGGCACCCAGCGAATCCAGCAATTGACCGAACCGGAGGTCACTCTCCACATTTTCTTCGCGGTGTATGCTGGTCACGAAATAGCGGCCCGGCTCCAGGCCGTGTTCTGTCAGCGCCAGCGACCCTTTTATCGCGTCGCGCTGACTGGCGAGGACCTGCTTCATCGGCGACCCGGTCCTGATCACCGTTTCGGGACGAATACCCTCGGCTAGGAGGTAACGCCGCGCATGCTCGGTGTAGGGCATGTTGATGTCGCTCACATGGTCCACGATGCGCCGGTTGACCTCTTCCGGAACGCGCTCGTCGAACGATCGGTTTCCCGCCTCCATGTGGAATATCGGAATCTTCCGGCGCTTTGCGGCAATCGCAGCGAGGCAGCTGTTGGTATCCCCGAGCAGCAGCAGCGCATCGGGCTGCTCTTCGGCCATGACCGCATCGGTCTTCGCGATCACGTTGGCGATGGTCTCGGCCACCGAGCCGCCCGCGGCGTCGAGAAACCGGTCCGGTTTGCGCAATCCGAGTCCATCGAAGAATATCTGGTTCAACTCGTAGTCGTAGTTTTGCCCGGTGTGCACCAGCACGTGTTGAACCGCCCGGTCCAGTTCGCGGATCACGCAGCACAGCTTGATGATCTCCGGCCGCGTTCCGACGATGGTCATGACCTTCATGGAAAGCTGTTCTCCCTAGCGCAGCAATTCGCCGGTTTCGGTCCCGGTATCTTCCGGCATCAACTTGTGCCGGCGCAGCAGTGCTACCGTCCCCGATGCATCCAGAACCGTATCGCCGGAACTGAATTCCGCACTCAGTGCGTTGGGTTCATGCTCGGTGCCTCGCCTCAGTTCCGGCAGCATCGGCAGGATGGCGTAGTAATCGCCGCGGCTGACGCAATGGTTTGCTTCCTCGTCCGACACCATGATCTCGTGCATTTTCTCGCCTGGTCGGATGCCGATCACGCTGGTCTGGATGGACAGATTTCCGATCAGCGCCTTGGCGATATTCTCCACGGTGGCCGAGAGGGCGCGGGGCACGTATGTCTCGCCGGCACGAGCTTCGCTCAGTGCGGTGAATACCGTGTCGACGGCCTGATCGAGGCTGAGCAGGAAGCGGGTCATGCCGGGAACGGTCAGGGTGACCGGGCCGCCATGTCTGATCTGGTCCAGAAAAAGCGGGATGACCGATCCCCTGGAGGCGAGTACGTTTCCGTAGCGGACGCAGATGAAACGCGTATCCGCATTCAGGATGTTGGCCGATATGAATATGCGCTCCTGCAGTGACTTCGTCATTCCCATGACATTTACCGGTTTGCAGGCCTTGTCGGTCGAAATGCCGATCACCGTCTTCACCGGGTAGCGGTTTTCACCTATCGCGCGGACGATGTTGGCGGCGCCCACGCAGTTGGTAAGCAGCGCCTGTTCCGGGAAATACTCGCATGTGGGAACCTGTTTGAGCGCAGCAGCATTGACGACGATGTCCGCATCGCGCACCGCAGAGCATACTTCCGCATAGCTGCGCACATCGCCGATGCGGAATTCGAGCACGTTCATGAAATTGCGGAATATGACTTCATCTGTCGCCGCCCCGCGATGCAGGTACGACATGCGCATATCGTGCTGTTTGGCCTCGTCGCGCGAAAACACGATGACTTTCCGCGGTACGCCAAGTTCACCCGAAAGCACGCGATGCACCAGCGTCCGGCCCATGGAGCCGGTGCCGCCGGTGACGAGAATGCACTTATCCTGAAATATCATTTGTCCTATTCCGAATGTCGCTTGCAAGCTCATCCAGCATGTCGTCCCAGGTGGGCGGCATGTAGGAGAAGTCCTTCCTGAAGCGCGTGGAGTCAAGGCTGCGGTCGCAGCGGAATTCGTCGTCGGGCTGTATGTCGGTCCCCAGCCCCAGTTTGTCTCGCAGGCGCACCAGCAACTCGTACTTGCTGATCGGCGCGCTGGACAGATGGTACAGTCCGGATGCGGCCGGATGCTCGACCAGCAGCTTCTCTATTACGCGCGACAGTTCCTTGGTGGTGAAGCCGGAAAATATCGCGTTGCGAAACCCGTAAATCCGGGAGTTCTGGCGCATGAACCAGTCGATCAGGCTGGTCTTGCGAAACAGTCCGAGACCGATGATCGACGTGCGTAGCGTGATTGCACCCCTCCCTGCAACCTCGCCCAGCAGTTTGCTGTGGCCGTAGATGTCGACGGGATCCGGACGGTCGTCTTCGTGGTAGTGGCCCCGGCTGCCGGAGAACACGCAATCGGTGCTGATGTGAATGAACCGGGACCCCGTCGCGCTGCAGATCAGGGCGAGGCGGTGCGGCAGCAGGGCGTTGATCTCCAGGTTGGGGATGATATCCAGCCCGTCCGGCCGCTGCTTGACTATGCCTACGGCATTGACCACCGCGTCGGGGTGAAACTCCGAGAGCACAGCCAGCACACGGTCTGAAACGCGCACGTCAACGCCGGCAAATGCGTTTGAGGGCGAAAAAACGCCGCAGGTGGCATAGGAGGCAAGTTCCTGGCGCAGTGTGACGCGGACTTCGTGGCGGTTCGACAGCAGTTGAAGCAGCTGGTGGCCCAGCATGCCGTCGCCGCCCAGCACGAGAATTTTCATGCGGCCACTCTTGTTACCTCAAGTTACGTCAGCGAGCACGCCTTCGAGCCGCGCGAGCAGGCGCGAGCGGTCGAAGTGCTCATTAAAATAGGCTTCAGCACGGTTTCCCATGAGTTCGATCTCGGTCTTTCCGAGTCTGCTGGCGGCGAGCACGGCATCGGCCAGAGCCCGCGGATTTTCGGGCGTTGCAACCCAGCCGGCGCCAGACTCGCCGATGACCCGCGCACCTTCGCCTTCCAACGCCGCGACGACTGCCTTGCCGCAGGCAAGATAGGACTGAATTTTCGAAGGGATAGTATACGCAAAGATCGGTTCCCGTCTCAGTGTCGCGAGCAATACGTCGGCGTGAGCGAAGTAGCGGGGCATCGCCTCGGGCGGCCTGGGACCGAGCAATCGGAACGTGGCTTCCAGGCCGCGCGACTTTATTTCGTCCTCCACCCAACTGCGCTGCCGTCCATCGCCGATCACGACCCACTGGATGTTCTTGTGATTGCGCAGCAAGTCCGCAGCGGCCACGATCGTGGGAAAGTCTTGGGCCGTGCCGATGTTGCCGGCAAACATGACGCGAAATCCGGGCGAGAGTTCCACGGCGCAGGCGTCGTCCTCGCTGGCTGAAATCCGCCGGTAGAAACTTTCGGCGCTGTTGGGGAGATAGACAATGCGCGCTGGATCGACCCCCTGCGCCGCCACCGGCTCGATGAATGCACGCGACTGAACCAGAACGCGGTCGCAGCCGCGATAAATCCAGCGCACCAACTTGTCGACGCCGGCGAGTACGAGTGACGACCGTATCGCACCGGTAGCCGAAAGCGTCTCCGGCCAGAGATCCTGAACCCAGAACAGCAGGGGCGCGTGCTTCAGGGCCTTCAGCAGCCGCCCGGGAATGCCAACCGTGACAGGCGATGGTTCGTAGACGAGAATCGCGTCGAAGTGCCCGCGGCAAGACCATGCTGCAAGCAGCGATGCGCTGACGGCGTAGGACGCGTAATTGAGCATTAGACGCACGGGACCGCCTTTCCCGCGTGGTATCAGCGGTACGCGGCGGATTGCCAGTCCCTGGTGTCGTTCCTTGAGCGGCGAGAGAAACCCGTATCCCGCATACAGACTTCCTCCCGGGTAGTTCGGCAGCCCGGTATACACCGTGACGTCATTGCCTCGCTCCAGCAGCCCGAGCGCCAGGTCCGTGATCCGGAAATTCTCGGGCCAGAAGTATTGGGTGACGATCAGGATGCGCACGACAATTCAAAGTTCCAAGAGACGGCTGAGGAACTGAGCGGGTGTCGCGATCGGCGCTTCCGGTTCCGGACGCCCGAGGAAACGCCTTACTGCGCGGGCAATCGATACCTCGGAGTCGGGATCAAAGCTTTCAGCCGGTGAAACGACGTCCCGGACATAATCTCGCTCCGCTGCGAGGATCGGAATCCCGGCCTCCGCCGCCTCGAGGAGCGGCAAACCGAAAGATTCCATCAGTGACGGGTAGATCAGCGCATCTGCGGTCGCATACAGACGTGCCAGAGACTCGCCTTTGGGTGGGGTATCGAATTCGACCGCGAGCCCGAAATCGGTGCGACAAGCGCAGATCCAGTCGTAAAGCGCGGGGTTTGCCGCCCGTTCCAGCGTGATGACAAGTCGCGGCTTTAGACCATCGCTCGCCAATATTGACCAAGCCAGGATCAGTTTCCGATGGTTCTTGTGTGGCTCGCCGGACGCCACGTAGAGAAACCTCGCCGGATCATTGTCATCGACCTGCCTGCCGTCATGCAAAGGCGCACCAGGGTCCCGGCTACGGCGAAAAGGCATGACCAGCACATCGGTCCCCAGGACCGCCGATGCTGCGCGGGCCATCGAGCCAGTTTGAACAATGACGGCTCTGGCATTTCGTGCGCGCGCCCTCAACCATGCCCGATCCAGCCTGATCTTCATCTGCATCCTGGGAGGCAAACCCGCCAGCGACCCGTTCTCGATCAGATAGCGGTTCTGCAGGAAAACGAACACCCTGCCCCGGCAGCGGAACAGCGGCGGCAGACTTGCAAAACACAGCACGACATCGTCATCAGCCGCAATATTTCGGAGAGACCACTCGGCTGCCAGCCTGGCGAACCCATGGCGCCCGATAGGGTGGACGGCGACGGATTGCGCCAACGCGGGCCGATCGGCGATGAGTCGTTCGTCAAGCAGTGCGACGCATTCCATGGTCATTTCCCGAAGCAGCGCTTCGAGGAGCGTTTTGCCACCGCCCACGCGCACGCCGGGCGCATGAATGATCAGACGCATCTAGCGACGCCTCCCGAACATGTACGGAGCGTGGTCATTTTGACTCGGAAATTCTCGCCTCCGGCCTCTGTGTGTATTTGTCCGGCCCTCGCGCCTGCCAATGGAGCATATAACGCAATTTCCGGAGCCACGGGCATCACACTTTCGGAGCATAGCCAGGCGCAACTGGGCTTCATGCCAGAAACGCACGGATGCGGGAATCCGTCGGGGGGGAGAAATATCTGCGGGCATAGTCAAACGCTTCGCCGGCGAGCACTTCCAGCGCCGCGTCCCCTATTTCCATTAATTCCACGAGCACGCATATGAAGGCATCCACGTCTTCAGTCCTTCTGTGTAACCCAGGACCGTCTATCACCGGATCAGGATCGAGGTTATCTCCTATGGCGATATGGATTGCAGGTCGACCCGCGAGGAGCGATTCCAGCGCCACGGTCGAGGAGACATAGGCGGTCACGTCGCACCAGTCCAGGTTGTCTTGCAATGGTGTGCCGGACAAATCAGTGGCGTTCGCCGCGACCCACGCGGACAGGTGGCGCGGCAGTTTCGAAAGCGGAAATTCAGGATGCGGCCGGATGCCGAGTTCGCAGCCGGGCATTCTGGTCTTGACCGCAATCAGGAAGCGGATGGCGCTTTCGAGCTCGAATCGACTGGATGAAAGCGCGGCCAGCAACCTGACGCACCCTGCAACCCGCGTATGATTTTTCAGTCCCGCAGAGGCGGGCTGCCGCAGAGCGCAGCCCTCTGCGAGCATCCCTTCCGGATAACGCCCGAGGCGAAGCAGATATTCAAGGGTCACCCGGCCTGTGGTCAATATCCGGTCCGGCAATGGTGTGGCCGCTGCCTCGCCGGACGCAAACAGCAGGGTCGCGTGGCGTGGGGTTACCGACGTGTGCTGATAACCGATGATGCGGCACGCTGCATGCCCCTCGCGCAAACCAAGGAGCAGCATTTTCTCCAGCGACTTGTTCTCGTAAGGATAGATGACGCGGGCAGGCCGGCAGCGACGAGCGAACCGCTTCGCGGCGCAATAAATCAAGAAGTTCAACAAATACCCTCCCTGCGCTACATCCCACGCCAGCGCCCGCCGCAGTAACGGGTCGACGTTGAGCCCAGCGATCGGGGAAATGGCGCAAGACCTGCCACGCAGCAGCGCACGCAGGGCACTAAAGCAAGCGGTTCCGATGTCACTAGGCCGCAACTCGGCCAGCAGCAACTGATAGTGATGAATACTTGCCCGTTCGATCAGGGGAACGACCTGCCCGTAAGGCGCCTGTACGTGGGCGAGATGCAGCACCGATGCATCCGGCATCAGCTTCTTCAGCCGGGCCGCCAATTCGCCAAAGAACGCGTCATGACCATCGCGAAAACCGCCGTCGACGTAGGTGAACAGGTAGATGTCCGCCGCGGGACCCACTGGTGGCTGCCTGAACAGCCACCAGGCCAGGATGCGAAGCGTCTGGTAGGCGAGTCGCATGAGCGCCCACGGCGGCCTCGCTGATCCGCTGCGCCTGTCGATGATATTCAGTTCCGGTTTTGCGCGACCAGCCCACGCGCGGATCGTTTCGACCTGGGCGTCTGATGCGCCGACGACGAACAGATGTCTGGTCTCATCTGCCGCGAGCACGCGCGTGAGTGCGAGTGTCTGCACTACTTCGTTTGCGAGCGGGGAGGACAGGAAATTCTTCGCGGTGCTGGTGTGTGCCCACCATCGCAGTCCCGCGTTCTTTACGTTCGCCGTCCCCAGCCAGTCCACATACAGTGCCCTCAGCTCCTCAGTCGAACCGAGCCGCCCCGTGAGGGATATGGCGTTGTAGCGTGGTTCAACGCCAGTCGGTTCCTGTCCCAGGGAAACGTAGAATACCGGCCGATCCGAATGCGGCAACCGCCGGACAAAGGTGACCGTCGGCACAGCTGTTGCCAAGTACGGCGGGTGCGTCCTACGCTCCCTTATAGCGTGTATTCAACTGTTCTTCCGCGATTTCCTTGCCGGCCACCAGGTCAAACAGATCGGTGTTCGACAGTTTTACCGCTTCCTCCGGGGGGAGGTTGTGCCGATTTGTGTAGACCAGCGCGTCGGCGTGAGGCAACAACTGATCGCACTGGTTGCAGTAGGGAAACATGCCGAATTGTTTCATCCGGTGCGAATAACGCAGCAGGCGATATTTTGGCCCATTGAGCAGATCCAGCACCGGCTGCTCGAATGCGTTACCCAGAATGATCTGGTTGTTGTAGTCGTAGCAGCAAGGGATGACCTCGCCATTCCACTGTATCTGCAGCGGGCCATTTTCCGGGCGTCCGCAAGTCGTCTTCCGTGAATCATCGAGGCGATGGCGGTAGTCGCGGCCGTCGCCGAAGTTGTGTGGCCTCCAGATCTCGATGGCGTTGACCTTCGGTTCCCAGAACTCCTGGAAAGCCCGGGTATCGCGCGCGTTTTCCGGCATTTCAAGGTACGACATCTGCACCCGGGTTTTCGCGCCCAGTTCGTCGCGGATGCGCAGGAAATTGAGTACTTTCGACTTCGTGCGCTCGAAATCGAGGCCTTGCATCACAGCGTTGTACGTTTCCGCACCCATGCCGTAAAAGCTGACCCGCATTTCGTCCAGCCCCGCCTCTATCAGCTTGCGGGAGCGCGCCGGGGTCAATGCGGATGCATTGGTAATGAAGTATGTGGAAAGTCCCCTTGCATGGGCATAGGTGACCTTCTTTTCCAGTCGCTTGTCCAGAAGCGGCTCGCCAAAACCGGTCAGTACGACTTTTTTCGCCCCCAGCGCAACGACCTCGTCGATGCTTTTTTCATAGGCGGCCTGGTCCATGATCCCGTGTTCACGCCCGTGCTCATGCTTGTCGCGGGGACACATGATGCAGCTGGCGTTGCAGTGATCGGTGACCTCGTAGCGGACTTCAGGGTGCAGGAGCCGCGTCACCGGCTCGTCGCCTGCCAGTATGCCTAGAATTTCCTGAAGCTCGGCCTCGCGTGCCACGACGCTTCCGTCGCGTAGCAGATTTTCGGATTCGTACCGGCTTCCAGTCTGTGACCGGATGGGTATGACTTGCCGCGGCTTGGGGTCCAGCAAAGTGCCTCCTGAATATTGCGGTAGGCCCCGCTGGCGGCTGCTTATTGAGGGGGCAGGATGTCGATAAGACGCAAATTATACAGGTGGTTGAGCACTCTCGGTGCCGTCGGCACGCCCGTACAGAAGTACGCTTCAAATGCGCGCAATGCGGCCTGTCGCGAGGCTTCGCTCGTCAGCGCCAGGCAAAATTGGCTTGCCGCTTCGCCTGTATCGCGGATAAGGAAAGATGCTCCAAAAAGGCACCACGGTGGCACCGGGTAACCCTTCTTTTTCTGCAGCGTTGCCCCTCCCAGATCGGGGTAGAGGACGTGCAGCGCGGGAATTCCCGAAAATCCCGCCTCCACGGCGAGCGATGAAAATTGGGTGAGAATCAGCGCAGGCGCCATCCTCAGGCAGGCTTCCCAGTTGATCGAGGTGACGTCCCGGACCGCAATCCCGGCTTCGTCCAGCAGCCGCGTGTAGACTCCGCGGACATACCCCGAGTCTCGTGGGTGGGCGCGAAACAGCAACGCGCAGTCGTGCTGCGCGAGGAGCGGCAGGCAACGCTCGAGCGTGCGACGCGAATCCTCGGTTTCCGGTTGCCCGGCCCAAAGTACCGTGTGTGCATCGGCGGCGCGGGTCGGCTCACGGACTTCTGGAAGCTGCCGTAGAAAATCGTAACGAGGGCTGGGCAAAGCCAGCGTCGGCGGGCAGCGGTCCGCCCACCGCGATATTGCAAGGCGAGCAGAGAATTCACCATCGGCGACCAGCAAATCGCAGCGGGCCCCGGCGCCTGGTCGAAAATTGCCGGGGTAGTCCTCGATTTGAACCACCGGGATGTCGAGTGCTGCTGCGCCGCGTTGTGCGCTTTCTTCAAGGGCTCGCCCCTGCGCGCCGTCGGAGGTGCCGCAAATGAGCAGGTCTACGCCGTCCCTGCGCAGTACATCTTCCCAATTTTCGATAGCGCAGGCGGGGGCTAGTACCACGCAGCCGGGAAGCGCATCGGCGACCGCTTGTACGGTGGTCCGTGCCCCGGCGTCGCCCGCCACGCAGAGAACTCGTTTCATCAATTCACATTTGATGCAACGCTCACTTGAGATGCCCTCCGACCTGATCGCGCCGGCCGGCAATCTCGGCTGCGATGCCGGCCAGGTTGCCAACTGCACGGTTCCAGTGACGGCGCCGGCCGCGCAAAATCGCACTGGCGGCGTGAATCAGAACCATACCCAGGCTCGCCCACCACGCGGCAATGCGCGAGAGGCCCCGGGTAGAGTACTTGCGCACAAAATACATGCGGTTTACGACCTGCCATTTGCCCAACAGGCGCTCGCGATCGGCCCGGATCGGGTGACTATAGTGGGCAAGTCGCGCGTGCGCGGCCACTGCCAGTCTGTATCGGGCTCTGACTGCGAATGAAAAATCCACGTCTTCCATGAACCCGGTGCCGATAAACCATTCGTCGTAGGGGAAGCTTGAAATCACCGCGCGACGCCATACGGTCGCACCCCCGCAAAGCCAGTCCGTTTCAATGTCGTGTTCGATACCCCAAAATGACGACGGGCACCCGGAGCTGAGTATGCGCCCCGGCACAGGATGGTCGATGCCGAACAATCGTTTGAAGCCCAGCTTTCCCGGTACCGGGTTGTTCACGATATTGAATGCGATGCCACCGGTATCGGGTGAGGCCGCTCGCCAGCAGGTCAACATGCTGGCAACGGCGTCGGGCTCCAGCACCACGTCGTCGTCGAGATAACCCGCGAGGGTGATTTCCGCACGCAACTGCTGCATGCCGGCATTCCGCTGCCGGGCGAGCGAAGGTGGAAAGACGCGCACGTAATCGAGCGGCAACGCTGGAAATCCGTCGACCACGTGCCGGATGGGCGGATCGCTGCCATCGACAACGATGACCTGGTGGGGCTGGGTCGATTGGGCCGCAAGGCTTTCCAGCATGCGGCGCAGGTCGTCAGGGCGGTCTTTTGTCGGAATGACGAATGCAATGCTCTCCATGCGGGTGCCTGATCAAGCTGGTTTGGCTATTATAGAGGTCGTGCACAGCTCTCATCCGAATCTTGTCCCTACATAACGCATTTCAGTTAAATCCCCCGCGGACATTCGAACGGGCTATCAGACGTGTTCGCTTCCGGGACTGCTACTCGCATCGTAGCGTCATGCCGGGGCTGGACAGTACGCAGGCACAATGCGTAGAGAGTCTTCGGCGCGAAGGCACTGTTGTTCTCGACAAGTATCTGGGCGCGGAAACGGTATTGAGACTGCGCGAGCAGTTCGATGACGCGTTGCGCGCGCTGGATTTCGAGATGCCCTGCCTGGCGCAGACACGGCTGGACCCGGTTCGACACCGCGAGCTCATAGAGGATTATCTTTATGCCAGTCCGGCACAGCTTGAGTCGGTCGGCGCCGCGTTTTCCCGCAGCGAGGCGACGAGCCTGGACCAGGTTGTGTCCGGATTCGAGCCGTCGACGCTGACGTCGTACATGCTTGCGCGTTCGCCGCTATACCGGAGCGTCTGGCTGGACCCGTACATCCTCGCCATCGTCGCCCATTACATGGGACTCGTGCCCAAGCTCGCGGAAGCCTACGTTCGAAGGAATTTCCCGGCTCGCTTTCGGGTGATGAATCATTACTGGCACCGGGATCTGAACGATCATCACCAGCTGGTCAAGGTTTTCATTTTTCTTTCCGATACCAGCGTAGACAACGGCCCGCATGAATTCATACGTGGGTCCCACATCGATCTGGCGGTCTTGAACGGCCAGCGCTATTACTCCGATGCGGAAATTGATGTTGCGTATCCGCCCGTATCACCGCGCCGCCTGGTGAGCGAAGTGCCCGCGGGCACGGTAATCATCGAAGACACGCGCGGCCTGCACCGGGCGCAGAATCCGCATACGGGTTACCGCGATCTGGGATACGCGGTCTTCGTCCCGCTTCCGGATAACACCCGGCTGCACTGCTACGATTTTCCCGCCGCCGACGCCGATGATTTGACCGCATTTCAGCGGGCGTTCATCCCGCGCGGTGTCCTTTGCTGATGTTCACGGCGGCAGCTGATTATTGCCGCAGTACTGCGGCCGTGCGGCGGCAAATCCAGCGTAACCAGATGCCATCGTCGTTGTCCGGGTAACGCCAGATAGCGGCATCCAGGGTCTGTTGCATTGTGCCCCAGCCAAGGTTCACACTGAGGCGAAACAGTCGCGCGAGCACCCGGTGCGCCAGCGCGCTGATACCGGCCGGGCTCCCGGGCCAGGCCCCGAATCCCCTGCACTCCAGCTGACTGACGCCGGTGCGGGCACCAAGGGCGGCAAACGCTGCACGCGTAAAGAACAGCGTGTGGGGAAAGACATCCGGCTTGAATCGGTAGTCTAGGTGGGGCGTCTCTACGTAGGCAATGCCGCCGACCCGGAGTGCGCCGAACACGTGTTTTGCGAATGCGACCGGATCGGCAACGTGCTCCAGCACATGGTTCATGAACACAAGGTCGTAACTGCCCTCGGAAAGCGCGGAAGTATCCTGCTTTCTCGATACCGGAAAGAAGCGAGTGGCATTGCTCTGGATCGCGCGCGCGTTGGCGTCATCCGGTTCAATGAAGTCATAGCTGGCAATCTGGACTCCGGTCGCGGTTCCGAGCCAGTAGGCGATGCAGCCATGTCCCGCGCCGATATCCGCCACGCGCAGCGCCCTGCCGCGATCGAGCCAGGGCAGGACGCGCTGCATGCGCAGTCGGGATTGCTGATTCTCATGCGCCACCTGATACGGATCTGCTCCGCTGCCGTCCCAGTATTTGCCGGTGCTGTAGAAATCGTCCAACTGGGCCTGCGTCGGATGCGGCAAGGCTTCGCCGAAGCCGCAACCGCCACAGGAGCGGATGGATTCGAGCGGCAGTTCGGGCCGTGCCGCGCTCGACGGATACTCAAGGTGACTGGCAGTTGTCACGCCACATAGCGGACACAGAGCCGGTTCAGCCCGATTATCGCTCGAACACATAGTTCCGCATTCTCATGGTTCCTGCCTCGTCTTCGATCGGCTCCCCGGTTGCTGCAATGGTGAATCCGTGGCGCTCCAGGGCCTGAACGATGTCCCGGTCCAGGGCCAGCATTTCATTGATTTCTATCAGTATGCTGCGCAGCCGGGCATTTGCGAGGAGGTGCTGCGCACCGCGCACTATGCGCGGCTCCAGTCCATCGACATCGATCTTCAGGTGGGTGGGACATTCCAGTCCCCAACGGTCGATCAGCGCGTCCAAGGTGGTGCAGATTGAACCTTGTGAAAAACGGGGTTCGAAGGGCTTCCCGCGAAAATCCACGTTGGTCCCGAACGCATGCAGCGCGGCACCCGGTTCGACCGAGCTCAGGCGCAGCGTATCCAGCCGTTCCTCGTCGGAAAGTGCTAGCGGATAAGCGATGATCCGGTCTGTCAGGCCGTTGAGGCCGATATTGCGGTTGAGGACGGCGAAATTGGCGCTCTCCGGCTCGAACGCACATACCCTGCGGCAGCGCATCCCGCCATAAATCGAATACATGCCCACGTTGGCGCCCACATCGAACAGCACGTCGTCCTCGTTGAGCGTATCCAACCAGCGCAATGTCTCAGGCTCCTTGCTGTGCAGTGTCGCCGCCCTCCACAGAAGCAAGGGTGAACTGGCGAGGAACCGCAGGCGCAGACCCTTGTCTGCAATGCATGCAGCCGTTTCGTTCGCCATCCGTGCCACGCGCGCTGACCAGCGAGACGGCCTGTCCAGGCCGAAAACCCTGCAGAAAATCCGGACTGCAATACTTGCGGCTCGCTCGCGTATGGACATCGTCATGCCTGCTTTCGGGGGCAGGAACTGCGACGCAGTCCTGGACGTTTCCAATCGACAACCAGTGTCCGCAGCGATGAATATCGCCGCTTCGCGATGCCGACGCGCTTGCCAGGAGTAAAGACGGCTTGTTCACGCACCGCGAACACGGTTCCCTGCACCGAATATACCGACGCGTTCAAACAGAACCCTTCAGCACCAGCGTGCGAAAACCATTGCATGTCTCGTACAGGTCTTCATAGCTGCCGCAATGGGTCAGCCGGCCTTCCGCCATGAACCCGATCAACGAACAATTTCGTATCGTCGAGAGTCGATGAGCAATGACGACCAGCGTCTTTCTCCCGGTCAGGATCGCCAGTGTGTCGGCAATCTCCTGTTCTGTTTCGTTGTCCAGCGCTGATGTTGCCTCGTCCAGAAGCAGCATCGACGGTTCATGATAGAGCGCACGCGCGATCCCCAGCCGCTGCCGTTCTCCGCCGGAAATTCTGACCCCGCGCTCCCCGACAAATGTTTCCAGCCCTTCCGGCATGCTTCCGATCTTGTCCGCCAGACGGGCCAGGCGAAGCGCTTCCCACACCCTGGCATCGTCTATGGAGTCATCACCCATGCCGTACGCCACGTTGCGCCTGATGCTGTCATCAAGCAGATAGATTGACTGCGGCACGTATCCGATCGATTTTGTCCAGCGCTCGCCCAGACTTCCGATATCAACTCCGTCTACCGCGACACGGCCACGCGCCGGTACAAGTAGCCCGAGAATCAGATCCGCCAGCGTAGTCTTGCCTGAGCCAGTGGCGCCCACCAGCCCAAGGCTCGTGCCCTTGGGGATCGTCAGGGATATGTCTCTGAGAACCCAGTTTTCCGTGCCGGGGTACCCGTACCATAACTGCTCGACGGACAATTGCCGCTCCAATGCAGCAAGTTCGAACGACACTCCAGATTGCACGGGGGCGGCCGGCGCAATTTCCACCAGGTCGCGATGGACTACCGCCAGCGCGGGCGCACTGAAACGGATGGTGTTGACCGCCGAGAGCACCCGGTTGAAAGAAGGCAGCAATCGGATCGCCGCCAGTGCGAACAGCAGCAGCACCGGGATGGCTTCCGCGATTCCCGCGCCCCGCGCAAGAAATATCATGACCACCAGCAACATGCCCCCCATGAATACCGTCTCCAGGATGAGACGGGGCAGGGCGCTGAATGTCGCAAAAATGCTCGATGCGGCGGCATAACCTGCGCCGCTTCTGGAAAAAATTTTCAGAAAAAACGCCTCATTTCCCCGGATCTTCGTTTCCTTTATTCCACCGATGCTCTGGTTGATCCACTTGAACATCTCCCCGTTGTGAGTCTGGCACTCCACGCCTGCCCGACTGACGATCGGCTTTATCGCCGCCTGGATTGCAAACGCAATCAATCCGATTATCGCCAGGGCCATGATCGATATCGCCGGTTCCATCGCAATCAGCAAGCCCGTGACGGACGCAATAACCACACACTCCGTCAGCACCACCAGCAGCGGAAGAATCAATCCGTTCACGACCGAGCCGACCTCGGTGAGTATGGCCTTCGCCAGCTGGGAGGAGTTCCGGGAAAGATGGAACCCGTAGTCCTGGCGAAGGTAGCTCTCCAGCAGAGAAGTGCAAAGCGAAGCCTGCTTTCCGAATGCAAAGCGCGCCTGGAGATAGCTGAGCAGCGCTGCCAGCATATTTTTTGCGACGAAAATCACAAACAGCCCGATCGCGAGCAGGGCAACGAATTCGATTTCAGACGGTTCTCCTGCAATCCGGTACAGCCTGGCGAGCCAGGGCGACTTGTGAATCGCGCTTGTGTCGATGAGAAGTCCGAAGAATGGCAGCACGGCGCCTATGCCGAGCACTTCCAGTGCTGCTGAGGCAATCATCAGCAGCAGTAATCCGCTCATCGCAAAGCGATCGCGAGTGTTGAAGAGCGCAAAGAGGCGGCTTATGAAATTCATCGGACTTGCCAGTTCGTCGCGTCCGACGCGTATGGCCCGTGCAGCGCACGGCAAAACGGTGTTATGGCGCCAACAAAATGTGCGGTGATGCTATGCGTCACGGCGGCGCAACCAGGCGCCCGGCCAATAAGTCACCGGCTCTACTATCGTCCCTTCGTTAAATGGCGGTTCCAACGCGACCCGCTCAAATTCCGGATGGGATTCCAGAAAATCATCAGCCGCGTTGCGGGGATTATTCCAGCTCCAGTCCGGCTGTGTCCGCGGCGCGTTACCCAGCCAGCCCATTATCCCGTCGGTCGGTACGATAAACGATCCGGGGGAAACCAACGGACCATAGCTCTCCAGCTCCGCAAGCACGTGGGACTTGGTATGGTTCGAATCGAGCACCACCATCACCCTGTCTTCCGGCCCGACCATATCCCGAACCCTGGTAACCACACCGGCATCGACAGCATTGCCCTCCAACAGCGTAATGAAAGGAAAGAGTTCATGCGCTTCAATGGCGCGGCGGTTGTGCGGGCGAATTTCGAGATCTACACCGATGACTCTTCCTGAAATTCCCGTCGCTTTGAACAGGCTGGCAAAAAAGACAAGCGAACCGCCGTGTGCAATGCCCGTCTCGATAATGACGGTGGGCTTCACTCTGTACACGACTTCCTGGATGCGCAACAAATCCTCCGGCAGTTGGATAACCGGCCGCCCGAGCCAGGAAAAGGAATAAACATACTTGGCGTCCCATCCGCTGCGCAGCCACGCGCGGGAAATCGCTGCAAAAGCTGCTGGAGACCCAATCGGATATCGCTGCAATACGCCGCTGCCATCGTCCTCGACCCACCCGGCTGCCTCATCGATCTTGATCATTCGCGTCCCGCAAGCAATTCATACAAAAACGCCCCCAGTTTCTCTTTTATCCGGTCCGGCGCGTAGCCGAAATCTTCCTTGAGGGGTTCCACGTTCAAATGAGGGAACGATGCGGCCTCATCGGAGAAACTTGACGCAATACCGGCATGCCGAAGAAGGTCGGCAACATCCTGATTGCTGACCTGGGTTCCTGATGCGACATTGTAAATGGGCCGCAGTCCGGATTCAGCGATCGTGGCGATCAACTCCGAGGCGTCTTCGATCGGAATGAAGTCGCGCGCCACGTTGCGCGCGCCCTGAAAATGCACTTGCCCCGTGTCTCTGGCTTCACTGGAAACAGCGTGGATAAAATCATTTGCGTGACCTCCGGCGCCAAACACATTGGACAAACGCAGCACGCACCCCCGTCCCTGCTTCGAGTGTAACGTAACCGCCTCGCCGGCCAGTTTGGAGATGTTGTAGAAGTCATCCGCCACGGCCGAATTGACCGTTACTCCGGTGGACTCCGCTCCATGCGTCGAATCGCGGTACACCCGGGCTGAAGACAGGTAGATCAACTTATCGAAATGGGCCTCGCTAAGCAGACGGACCAGGGCACAGACGTGCGCTTCCATGGTTTCCAGCGGCCTGGTGCGGAAATCGGAGGTCAAGCCCGCGCACCAAACGACTTGTCCCAGGTCGAGTCCGGCAAGCGGCATCGTGCGATGCGGAACTTCCACGGTATGACCGCGTTGACGAAGTGTCTGACTGACACGGCTCCCGATGAAGCCCTGTCCGCCTATGACGGTGTATTTCATTCCCGGTAGCCGAGGATCTTCGGCGGATTGCCTGCGCAAATTGCGTAAGCCGGAATTTCTCCCCGCACGATGGATCCTGCACCGACTACGCATCCGCGCCGCAAGAGGGCGCCATCGAGAATTGCGCAGTTCGCGCCTATCCAGACATCGTCCTCGATCACGATTCCGCCACGGCTCGGTTGAAACCCCTGTTTCTGGATCGGGATGTCGCGCGATGCAAACGCATGATTTGTGGGTGCGAGGGTGCAGTTTGACGCAATCGAAACACCTGCTCCAATGGAAATGCCGTTGCCAACGTAAAGCACGCAACCGGAGTTGATGACCGTGTGCGCGCCTATCTCTATGTTTCCCGGACCACCGGCTGGCTTGATTTTCACGAACGAGTCGATTACCACGTAAGGGCCCAGCTTTATGACGCTGCCCCGTGTGGAGTCTTCAATGTCCGCCAGATGCGATACGCGCGCGGTCTTGTCCTTTTCTATCATGCGCGAAAGTCCTGGAAACTGGGTCGGTGAGTGCCAAGTCCTGCTGCGCTGGCATTGGCGCAAGTTATCGCGATTCCCATGCAGTCGACTTGCTCAGCTCACCGTCAGACCGGGTACCGCCGTTACGAAACGCCCTCCCCAAGCGCGGATATAGTCGAGTTGTGCCATGACTTCCTGCCGTAAATTCCAGGGGAGGATGACTACGTAGTCCGGCCGTTCGGCTTTCAGGCGATCCTCCGCAACGATAGGGATACGGCTTCCCGGCATGTATTTTCCCTGTTTGGCCGGGTTGCGATCCACGACAAATGCAATGAGATCCGGGCGAACACCGGCGTAGTTCATGAGCGTGTTGCCTTTTGCTGCAGCTCCGTAAGCGACTGCGGTTTTCCCCATGCGCTTTGCCTCCAGCAAAAAGGCGAGGAAATCATTCTTGACCTTGTTGGTCTTGTCCTGGAATCCAGTGTAATACCCCGAGGTAAACATGCCGGCCCTTGCTTCGCGCTGAATCAATTCATCCACGTTGGCGCTGCGCGGTTGCTGGCCCGTGTCGCTGCGTTGCGCGTAGACGCGAAGGCTTCCACCGTGGGACGGATGTTCTTCGACATCGAACACGGCGAGGCCATTGGCCGAAAAAATGCGGCTGACTGCCGTGGCCGACAAATAGGAAAAATGCTCATGGTAGATGGTGTCGAACTGATTTTCAGCGATCAGGTTGAGCAGGTGGGGAAACTCGAATGTAGCCACGCCGTGCGGCTTCAGCAACAGGGCAAAACCCGCCACAAAGTCGTTGATGTCCGGAACATGGGCGAGGACATTGTTTGCGACGCTCAGGTCGGCCTGCCTGCCTTGCGTGACAAGTTGCTTTGCCAGGCTCACGCCAAAGAAGTCCTCAACGATTGTAATTCCCTTCGACCGGGCGGCCGTGGCTGTGCTCGCCGTGGGCTCGACCCCGGTGCACGGGATGCCCCGCGCCTTGATGTACTGCAACAGGTAGCCGTCATTCGCCCCTATTTCAACCACATGCATGTTCTTTGTCAGCCCGAATCGTGCGGCCACCGTTTCCACGTATTCGCTGGCGTGCTTTAACCATTGGTCGGAAAACGAACTGAAGTAGGCATATTCTTCATTGAACAGCTCGGCTGCTCTTGAGTAGGCCATCGCCTGTACCAGCCAGCAGGATTCACAGACAAGGACTCGCAGCGGAAACCATTTCTCCGGGCGGCGCAACGTCAGCTGGGTGAGGTAGGCGTTTGACGGGGGCGCGCTTCCAAGGTCCACGAGCGAGAGTGCCAAGGGCGACTGGCAGTGGCGGCATTTCATAGTTCAATCCCCTCGAAATCGGCGGCTAGACTGGGGTGCCTGCGATCGCGATCCGAAATCTCCGTAATCGCCATGGGCCACGCAATTGCCAGTCGCTGGTCGATTGCGTTCAACGCGCCTTCGGCTGACGCCTTGTAGGCTGCAGTATGCAGATAGATGACTTCGCAATCGTCGGCCAATGCCTGAAAGCCGTGCGCAAAGCCTTCCGGAATCAGAAGGCTGCGGTGGTTGCTTTCAGAAAGCACTTCCCCGTGGCACTGGAGGAAGGTGGGGGAGTTCTTGCGAAGGTCGACTGCAACATCAAAAATCTCGCCGCGCATGCAGCTTACGAGCTTGGTTTCGGCATGCGGAGGCAGCTGGAAGTGCATTCCACGCACGGTCCCTTTCAAACGCGTCAGCGTTTGATTGATTTGTGATATTGAACGTTGTATTCCGGCACG
>SHXF01000134.1 GCA_009693435.1 Betaproteobacteria bacterium
TCGTCATGACTCAAAAGTCGGCGGATAATCTCTATCGAGCCCTGCTTGGACAGGGTGCGTTTGATCTGATTCTGGCTTTCCACCGCACCACGATAAACGCGGCGCGCAAAAATGTCCAGCGGTATTTATGGGCAACGGGCAGGTCTAGCCAGACCCATCCTGATTGGGAGACCGGGCATCATTTCGCGGCGTATAGAGCGCTATGGGCTGCGCATCCGGCCAGGGATCGATTTCGATCTGGTCAATCCGGATGACGATCCACGCTACAGGGACTACTGGGAGGCCTACCACGCACTTACCGAGCGGCGGGGCGTTTCAATTCAATACGCCAAAATAGAAATGCGCCGCCGGCAGACATTGATCGGTGCGATGATGATTCACCGTGGCGATGCTGACGGAATGTTGTGCGGCACCTTTGGTTCCCATGCCGTCCATCTTCAGTACGTGGACGAAGTGATCGGGCGGCGAGCCGGCATAAAGAATTATTACGCAATGAACGTGCTGATGCTGCCTAATCGCACGGTGTTCATTTGCGATACCTATGTTAACGTCGACCCAACGGCGGAACAGCTTGCCGAAATGACAATCCTTGCAGCTGAAGAAATGCTGCGTTTTGGCATTGCTCCAAAAGTAGCCTTGCTTTCCCACTCGTCGTTCGGCACCAGCGATGCGCCAGGGGCAGTGAAAATGCGCGATGCCCTGGCGATCATTCACGCGCGTGCGCCGGACCTGGAGGTGGAGGGAGAAATGCACGGCGACGCAGCATTGAATGCCCAGTTGCGGCGGAACGTCTTTCCACGTTCCCGACTTAAGGGGGAGGCCAATCTGCTGATCATGCCTACGCTGGATTCAGCCAACATTGCATTTAATCTGCTGAAGACGGCGGCCGGCGACGGCATCACTATCGGTCCGTTACTGCTTGGCCCGGCTCGCACGGTGCACGTACTCACGCCTTCGGCGACGGTGCGTCGCATTGTCAATATGACAGCAATCAGCGTCGTCGATGTGAATGCATCGCGCGAGCAGATGCGGCTCCTCTCCAGAATTCCCTAGATCCAATCTGCGCTTCGTGCCTGTGCCAAGGAAGAACTGATCAAACCCACGCGGTATTCGAATGCTGCAGCGCGATCGCCGCAAGCCCCGCCCTCTGCATGTTCCAGTGCATGGATTCGGCGCATCGAAACGCAAGTCATGAATATTCAGTCCCTCCATGAGTCCCTGTGACGAATTAGACGCGACATGGTTCCTGCGCTGACAACGACAGAACCTACGAAATCCAGGGCGGGCCTGATCCTGACAGGCGGCGGCGCGCGTGCCGCTTATCAGGTCGGTGTACTGAAAGCGGTGCGCGAGCTTCTGCCGATGCCGGAGACGAATCCCTTTCAGATTCTGTGCGGCACTTCTGCCGGCGCGGTGAACGCGGCAACACTCGCTGTTTGTGCAGATAATTTCGATGTCGGCGTGAGCAATCTGCTCGAGGTTTGGGAGAATTTTCATGTACGCCATGTCTATCGATCCGACGCGCCGGCAATAGCTCGTGTAGGGGCGCGCTGGCTTGCGGCTCTCATGCTTCTGTCGCGCTCCAGTCCGGTTTCCCTGCTGGACAACTCGCCGCTGGCAGAAATGCTCGCGCGCAATCTTGATTTCGGACGCATTCAGGAAAACATTGACAGTGGTGACTTGTATGCCGTATCGATTACGTGCTCCGGGTACTCATCCGGGCAAAGTGTCAGCTTTTATCAGGGTGGTCCGGGAACGGAAGCATGGCAGCGCACGCAGCGGATCGGGGCTGCAATGCCGCTTCGGGTCGAACACCTGATGGCATCGTCGGCTTTGCCTTTCATCTTTCCCGCCGTCAAGATTAATCGAGAATTTTTCGGCGATGGATCGATGCGGCAGATTGCGCCTATCAGTCCTGCTTTGCATCTTGGTGCAGATCGCGTTCTGGTCGTCGGGACGGGCCGCCAGTCAACGGCTGGTGAAATGCCGCGGGTTCGTTCCAATCAATATCCTTCGCTTGCACAGATTGCCGGGCACGCTCTGAACAGCATTTTCCTGGACAGTCTTAATGTCGATATCGAGCGCCTGCAGCGCATTAACCGCACAATCAGCCTGATCGACTCGGGCCGTCTGAAGGAGATAGGATTGCCGCTTCGGCCGATTAAAGTGCTGGTTATCGCACCGAGCCAGCCGATCGAGCGCATCGCGATACAGTTTCTCCACGAGTTGCCGGCGACGGTCCGGTTCCTTTTGCGCAGCATCGGGGCGATGAACCGCAGCGGCTCCAATCTGGCGAGTTACCTGTTATTCGAGAAGGGCTACTGCCGCGCATTGATAGATCTTGGATACCGGGACACAATTTCCCGTCGCAGCGAGGTTCTGGAATTTTTGAAGGATGCGCCATAAACTGGTGCAGCACCGTATGCTCTTTACGAGGACACAACCATGAGCCAAGCTTCCACACCGCCCGATCCCTTCGAATTTCTCAAAATGCTTTGGGGTCCTTTCGGCCTTCCTATCGGGGGGGCAGCGGCATCCGCACCCGCATTCAAAGGAGAGGACATCGATAAGCGTATTGGCGAGCTGAAACTTGTGGAGAACTGGCTGAACATGAACTTGCAGGTGCTGCGCATGAGCATCCAGGGCCTGGAGATGCAAAAGGCCACACTATCAGCAATGCAGGGTGCGTACGCCGCTGCAGACAAGTCTGCAGCGGCGCATTCGACCGAGGGTTATGTCGTGCCCCCGCCCAGCCCTCTTGCGCAGGGCCCGCTCGCGGAAGCGTGGTGGAACCTGTTGCAGGCGCAAATGGGTAAGCCGGGCAACACACCCGGAACGCCACAATCGGAAAAGAAGTAAGTCAAGGGCTTGGTATGAATGATCCGCAGCAGCGCGCTTCAGGCGAGTTGTTTCCACCGCTTGAACCGCGTGCGCATGGCATGCTGAAACTGGATAGTTTGCATACCATGTACTGGGAGGAAAGCGGTAATCCAGCGGGAGTTCCGGTCGTATTCCTGCATGGCGGACCGGGTGCAGGAAGCAGTCCGAATCACCGGCGTTTCTTCGACCCGGGAGCCTGGCGCATCTTACTCTACGATCAGCGTGGTGCGGGCCGGTCAACGCCACTCGGCGAGATTCGGGACAACACCACACCGCTTCTTGTCGAGGATCTCGAAACACTTCGCCGTAGTCTCGGGATTGACCAGTGGCTGCTTTTCGGCGGATCGTGGGGAAGCACGCTTGCACTCGCGTATGCCGAAACCCACCCCGAGCGATGCCTTGGACTGGCCTTGCGTGGAATTTTTCTGTGCCGAAGAAGTGAAATAGACTGGTTCCTGTATGGGGTCCGAAATGTGTTTCCGGAGACTTGGGGCGCGTTTGCCGGCCATTTGCCGATGTCGGAACGAAAGGATCTGCTGAAAAACTATCACCGACGCCTGGTGGACGAAGATCCTGCTGTCCATATGCCCGCTGCCCGAGCCTGGAGCACGTACGAAGGGGCATGCTCGACGCTGTTGCCCGACAGTGCAACAGCTAGCTATTTCGAAAGCGACGTTGTTGCCCTCGGATTGGCGCGCCTGGAAGCCCACTATTTTCTGAATTCAATTTTTCTGCCTGACAATGCGCTTCTCGAAAATGCGTACCGGTTGACGTCAATGCCCGGGCTTATTGTGCAGGGCCGTTACGATATGGTTTGTCCGTTGATTTCCGCGGATGATCTGCATCGTGCCTGGCCGCAAGCAAAATATCGCATCATCGCCGACGCAGGGCATTCGGTCTGGGAACACGGTATCCGGTCGGCGCTGGTGGAAGGGCTGGAGCAATTCAGAAAGTCAGGTTCGTTCGCAACACGGCTGCCTGAACGCCAATAGCTTGTTTCTGCCAGCGAGCAGAATAGCGCGCACGAGCTGGACGGCGGTTACCTGGGGTCGCGCGGAGCTGTGCCTGAATGTGGAGGTGGCACATCCTGTTCCTGTTCAATACGCACCTGCACTGTACCGAACGTCCAGGATTGTACGAATGCGGCGAATGTGGGGTGAAGATACAATCAGCATTGTTTTAACGTATGCCTGCATGCGGGTTTCCCTTGCACTCCTCCGCCCCTGAAGTCGACGAATCATGGTTGCGATCCCGCTTTGAGCGCGGGAACGCAAATCCCGTGACGCGAGGAGACGGACATGTGGTGCGTCCTCCAGAGCATTTGCGTCCAGCAGCAGTACTGATTCCAGTGGTCAGCCACGTCGATGGATTTACGGTTCTTTTTACGAGGCGCACAGCTCACCTGAATGATCACGCGGGCCAGATCAGCTTCCCCGGCGGTCGTGCAAAGCCAGGTGATCCGGACCCCGCTGCGACCGCACTTCGCGAGTCGCGGGAGGAGATAGGGCTGGATCCCGCCACAGTCGAAGTACTCGGTTGCCTGCACGACTACGTAACCGTGACCGGCTACCGTGTTACCCCGGTCGTCGGGTTGGTCAGGCCGCCGCTGCAATTGCGACCGGACGAATTCGAGGTAGACGAGATTTTTGAGGTTCCCCTGCGTTTTTTGATCGATCCGGCGAATCACCAGAAGAACAGCGTCACTCATCAGGGTCTGCGCAGGCAGTACTTCGCCCTGCCTTACGGGCAGTACTATATCTGGGGGGCGACCGCCGGCATGCTCATGAATTTTTATACGCAGGTGACCCGCTAACGCGAAGGCGCCAGGGCGTGTGCAGTGAGGCGGGCCTGCGCGCGGCGTAGCGCGCGACTGTAGAGCTTCCCGAAATTTTCAAGGGAATGAAAATGCGAATACACGCTGCTCAGTATCGCCGTCGTCATGAGGTTCTTGATGTGTGGCGATTCCAGCTCCGTTAATTTTTTTTCATCGATGCGATAGATGCCTTGCATGGTCAGTGCGGCCTCATCGTTGTCCGTTACCTTGAACTGAAAGGGACTGAATAGCCCCAGTGCCGCAAGCGACGAGCACGTATTCACTGTGCGTTCAAGGTCGTTTTCGTAGTCCTTCAACAGTCGCTCGATGCCTTGCCAGTAGGCGCTGGCCTGACCGTCGTCACCGTAGAGCGCGTACCCCTGGGTGTCCAGGTGGGATTTGACTACGCACACGAGGCGCTCTTCCCGCAATTGGCCGTCGGTGTAGACCCTGCTTATGCAGAATGGATACCGCCGCAGGTACAGCGGAATGTAGGCCGCAGCGTCCCACGCCCCGTTCGCATCGACAAACAGATTCTCATTCTCGCCAAGCCCGACGATTACCAGCGGAGCGAATGTTCGACCTCCATCATTGGTTGTGAAAGCAATTGGATAATCTCTGCCTGCGGCATTGAATTCGCTGACCGTAACCGGAAGTGCATTGGATGTCCGGCCGAAATCCGGAACCCGTCCATGAACAAGTGCCACCTTGTCCTCGCGTCGCATTGGCACCACATCGCCGTAACCGAAGGGCGGCGTGATTTCCAATGCAGGGGGGTCATCCATGCTGAATTTTCTCCTCTGGGTGTCCGGATTACCTGATGCGCTGTCATGAGAGACAGTGTGCCCGAGTCCGTTACCCATCCATCGACGGCGCATGTGGTATGTTCGCGCTCACCTCATTTTGAGCGGAAACATGAGTCTTCTTGCCCTATTTTCTGCGCTGTTACTCGAGCAATGGCGTCCCCTTTCGGATCGCCGGCATTTGTTTGCGCCGGCAGCGCGCTACGCTGGATTTCTCGAGGGGCAATTCAACGCCGGCGAGCGACAGCACGGAATCGTCGCGTGGCTTGCAATGTTGCTCCCGCCGGTGCTATGCAGCTGGCTGGCATACGCTGTGTTATTGCGGGCAAACCCGCTACTTGCGCTGATCTTCAACATTGGAGCGCTGTATGTCACGATGGGGTTCCGGCAGTTCAGTCATTATTTTACAGACATTCACCTTGCCCTGAAAGAGGACGATCTCGGGCGAGCGCGAGCGATCCTGACGCAGTGGCGCGGCCATAGCTGCGCCGAATTGGATCGTGAAGAGGTTGTGCGCTTGACGATAGAAGCGTCACTGGCGGCCACGCATCGCCACGTTTTTGCGGTCATTTTCTGGTTTGTCCTGTTGCCCGGTCCGACTGGCCCGATCCTCTATCGGCTTTCGAGCTACCTGAACACGCGATGGGGGCGGAGCATTGTCCCGGAAATGCTCCGTTTTGGCGCATTCGCACGGCAGGTCTTCGATATCCTTGAGTGGTTACCGGCTCGGTTCACTGCGGTTTCGTTTGCCGTTGTCGGCGACTTTGAGGATGCGGTGTACTGCTGGCGGACACAGGCGGGCAAATGGGCGGACAAGGCTCTTGGGATTGTAATGGCGAGCGGGGCGGGCGCCATCGGCGTGCGCTTGGGCAATCCGGTGATGCTTGATCGTGTGCCCGTGGATCGGCCAGAACTCGGCATCGGCGATGCGGCGGATATCGGCCATGTTGACAGCACGATCGGACTGGTATGGCGAGCGCTGGTTCTATGGATGCTCGTGCTGCTTATGCTGAGCTTTGCCAAGGCCTTCAGCTAGCGATTATCGACCCGCGCAGGTTTCCCGCATCGTCGATAGATCGTGCCGGCCTACCTGGCACGCTCTGCCGCCACTATTCGATGCAGCAGTTCCAGTCGGCGCACACTGACGCTTCCCTTGACTGCCGCTTCCCTCACCGCACATCCGGGCTCGCTCAGATGCCGGCAATCTGAAAAGCGACAATGACCCAGATAGGGACGCAACTCCACGAAACCCTGCTCAATATCGCGATAGGCAAGATGCGCAAGCCCGTATTCCTGGATTCCCGGGCAGTCGATTACGGCGCCGCCCAAGGGTAGTGAATATAATCGCGCACTGGTCGTCGTGTGGCGACCTGAAGCGAGAAAGGAAGAGATCGCACGGGTTGTCGCATTCGTCCCGGGAAACAATGCGTTGATCAGCGTCGACTTTCCCATTCCCGATTGGCCCACCAGCACAGTCGTTCTTCCATGCAGTTCTGCCAGCAGAGGTGCGGCGTCCAGCCTTGCGGACATGGAAATGATCGGATATCCGGCATTTTCAAATGGTTCGAGGCGCCCGCGTGCATCAAAAGGACCCTCACCCAGGTCGGTTTTGTTCAGAACGATGATGCTGCGAATCTGCTGATGTTCAGCACCCGCAAGAGCGCGGGACAGAAATTCGTCGCTGAAGCTCGGATCGGTCGCCACTACGATCGCGACTTGTTCGACGTTCGCGGCAATCAGTTTCATGCGGTGCCCTGACGAGCGCATAATCACGTTGGAACGGGGCATTGGCGATTCGATGACGCCTTGGCCCGATCCCGTTGCCATGAGGGTGACGCGATCCCCGCAGGCCAGTTCGCTGCGTTTGGCGCGTGGAAAGCAGATCAGCGTTTCGCCACTACCGACATCCACTAGATATTGACGGCCGAATGCGGCTATGACCCGACCCTGCTGCAGGTGCGTTCCTGGCGGTGAGCCGCTAAGTTGAATAAGCGGGTGCGTCTTGCAGTTGCAGACGGGCTATCCGCAGCACCGCAGGGGGATGGGAGTCGTAGAACGCCGAGTGCAGCGGGTCGGGCGTCAGCGTGGCCGCATTGTCCTGGTACAGTTTTACCAGTGCCCGCGCCAAATCGGATGCATTGACCTGGCGCGCTGCATATGCGTCGGCCTCGTACTCGTGCTTGCGAGAATACAGGCTGGCGAGCGGTTGCAGAGGGAAAGTGAACGCGGGGACGGCCAGGAAGAAGAGCAGCAACGCCATCGCAGTGGTGCGTGTTTCGACATTCAGCGCCGAGTAAAACCATTCCTGGCCAGCCAACGTCCCTAGCATCCAGAGGAACACCAGACTGAGTCCGAACAGCATCGCCATGCGCTTGTACACGTGATGGTGCGTGAAATGGCCAAGCTCATGTGCAAGTACCGCCTCGACCTCGGGAGGCTGTAGTCGGTTCAGCAGCGTATCAAACAGGACAATGCGCTTGGCGGCGCCGAAGCCGGTGAAGTACGCGTTGCCGTGACTCGAGCGGCGCGAGTTGTCCATGACGAACAGCCCCTGCGCGCGAAACCCGCATTTGCGGAGAAGCGCTTCAATCCTCGAACGGAGGTTTGCGTCCTCGAGCGGCGTGAATTTGTTGAACAACGGCGCTATCACGGTCGGGTAGATAGTGAGGACCAGAAGATTGAATGCTATCCACGCAATCCAGACATACAGCCACCATGATTGGCCCATGCGGCCCATCAGCCACAACACCAGGAATACCAGAGGAATTCCCAGCAGCGCACCTAGCGCAGACTGTTTGAGCAGATCGCCAAGAAACAGTTTCAATGTCATGCGATTGAATCCGTGGCGCGCCTCTATGACAAACGTCCGGTAGAGATTGAAGGGAAAGTCGACAATGGAAGCGGTGACGGCAACAGTAGCAATCATGGCGATCCCATGAGCATGCGACTCGGACAGAAACACGTGCTGCCACGCGTCAGAGATGAATTGCAGTCCGCCGCCCAGCGTGAATGACAGCAGTAGTGCGACGCCGATCAGGGATTCAAACACGCCCAGTCGCGTCTTCGCAATGGTGTAGTCAGCGGCTTTCTGATGGGCGGACAGTGTGACGCTGGCAGAAAAGCCAACCGGGACCTGGTCCCGGTTGGCCGCGATGTGGATTACGTGGCGCCGCGCAAGCCAGAGCTGCGCGAGGGTCGTCAGCGCGAGTGCAAACAGAAAAGCGATGGTGAATGGGTGCATCGGGCGGGGTAAACGTCAGGCTTCTCGGATGCGGTCTTCGAATAAGGCGTATTCAGCCTCATTGCAGAGGCGCTCCCTTGCTGCGGGCCAGGCAACGCAGTGTTTAGCTGCTGCATCGTTATGCGACAATTGCATTGTACACGGATCCCATTTCAGTCCCGGAGAATCATGGCTCAAAATCAGAATAGTCTCGTGTGGATGGATATGGAAATGACCGGGTTGAATCCCGAGACCGACCGAATCATCGAAATCGCCGTCGTCATTACCGACCCGCAGCTTAATACGATTGCCGAGGCACCGGTGCTGGTGGTGCATCAATCCGATGCAACACTGGCGGCGATGGATGCATGGAACAAGAGCACGCACGGACGCTCGGGCCTGATCGAAAAAGTCAAGGCGTCGAACCTTGACGAGGCGGCAGCGGAGCAGGCAACCATCGCCTTCATCGGCGAGCACGTGCCGAAGAACGCGTCGCCCATCTGCGGCAATTCCATATGCCAGGATCGGCGCTTCATGGTGCGTTGGATGCCCGCCCTGGAAGCGTGGTTTCATTACCGCAACCTCGACGTGAGCACGCTCAAGGAACTGGCGCGTCGCTGGAAACCGGAACTTGCGAAGGGACTGAGCAAGCACGGCAAGCACGAAGCGCTGGCCGATGTCTACGAGTCCATCGAAGAACTGAAGTTTTACCGCGATAATTTTCTTAAACTCTGACTCGCAATTATCGCGCGCAGTAGCGTTTCCAGGCTTGCCGATAGAGCGTTTCCAGGTCCTTTGTGAACTGCGCGGCATTCATCAGCGGCGAGTTGACGAGCCTTTCGCGCATGCCGGATCGGAGTGAGGTAAGGCCGACCGGATCGCGGGCGATTCGAGCTGCGATATCGACGTAGCTGCCTGTGGAATCGGCCACCAGACCGGCGAGCCCGACTGAATGCAGGATGCTCGCGCCGGATCGCGACGCGCCGAAGCGGCCCGCGCGCGAAACGACGGGCACGCCCATCCAGAGAGCTTCGCAGGTCGTGGTCGCGCCGTTATACGGAAACGAGTCCAGTGCAATGTCTGCCTCGCTTACCGCGGCGAGATACTCGCGGTAATTGAGTTTGTCGGCGATCTCTATGCGCCGTTCGGGCACTCCTGACGCAGCGAGTTTTGCGAAAACCGTCTTTGTCGCCATGCCCAGGGGTACGCCTATCATGAACAGCGTCGACTCCGGAACCGCGAGGAGGAGTTGGGCAAATGCTTCCAGAACCGCATCGGTCAGCTTGGCGAATTGTGTAAAGCTGCCGAATCGCACATGGCCATTGCGGCTGTGTGGCGGCGAAGCGACGGGCGGGGCGATTTCCGGCGGCTCCCAGCACCACTGTGTGTTCGGAAGGCGGAGCAGCGTTTCAGAGTGGAACCGGTCGCTGTCTCCCGGTGGATCGGCAACCGGGTCTGTGATCCGGTAATCCATCGCACGCATCCCGGTCGTGGAGAGATACCCCAGATAGCCGATCTGGAGCGGCGCGGGCTTGCGCGCAAACACCATGATGCGGTTGTAGGCGGTGTGGCCCGCCAGATCCACCAGAAAATCGATGCTGTCGGCTTTAATCAGCTGCACGTGGCGAGCGACAATTATCCTGACCGGCGTGTTGCCTCACGGCGGAATGTTACCCGATAGATTGATGTCGTATTCCCGGTTTTCGTCTCTCGCTTTGGGTCGAATCACAACTGGTTGCGCCGGGCTCGCCGCAATGAGCGCGTAGCGCGA
>SHXF01000135.1 GCA_009693435.1 Betaproteobacteria bacterium
GGCCGGCCCAGTTTTCCGTGCCGGCCGTGTGCCTGTAATTCCCGGCGCGGCCCTCAAGCCACTCTCACGTGGCTTCGAGGCGCTCTACGACGGCCGCCAGCACCTCGCACCCGAGGATGATGTCCTCTTCAGCGGTGTCCTCGACAATGTCGTGACTGCGCCCGCCGATGCTGGGAATGAACAGCATTGCCGCGGGCAGGTAACGCCCCACAACCATCGCGTCGTGCCCGGCGCCGCTTGGCATGCGCATTGCCGGAGCCCGATACTCCGCCGCCGCCGCCTCGATCAAGCTCTCCAGGTCTTCGGCCATGAGGGTCGGGACGATTCGGGCCGTGGGGTGTGCTTCGAGCTTGACGCCACCCTGTCCGTCCAGTCCCGTGATCCATGCCAGAAACTGCATTTCTATCTGGTCCAGCCTCTCGCTCGAGGTATCACGGCACTCGAAAATCATCTCGGCTCCGCTCGGCACGACGTTCGCCGCGCCGGGACGTACAACCAGGCTGCCGATATTCCACACCGTATCCGGACCCGCCAGCGCCGGCAATTCAGAGTAAACGTGGTGCGCGATCGCAACCAGCGGGCGCAGCGCGTCCTTGCGCATGCTCATGGGAGTGGTGCCGGCATGATCCGCCTGCCCCGTCGCCGTGATCAGGAAACGTCGAATTCCGACGATCCCGGTCACCACGCCAATCCGGTGCTTCGCAGCCTCCAGACGCGGCCCCTGCTCGATATGCGCCTCTAGATAGGCGATGTGCCGTCCGCGATCCAGGCACCATGCCGGCCCGCCATAGCCGGCCCGCGCCAGTGCATCCTTCAGCGATTCGCCGGCCTGCGATTTGGGCTTGGCAATGTCGGCCTCTGACAGATCACCGCAAAATGAGCGGCTGCCCAGGCACGGCAGATAGGTGCCCTCCTCGTCCTGAAACGAGACGACATCGACGCCCAGCACGGCGACGCGACCCGACTCGATTCGCGAGCGAGCGATCTCGAGTCCATAGAGGACGCCCATGGCCCCATCCAGCCATCCGCCTTTCGGTACCGAGTCGGTATGTGACCCGATTACGACCGAGCGGGATGCCTGCGTGCTCAGGCCGCGCACATTTCCCACCGGATCGATCGCCGCGTCCAGACCGGCCTCCTTCATGCGCCCGAGCAGCCACGCGCGGGACTCCAGATCGGGAGCCGAGAAGGAAACGCGGTCCACCCCCGAGCCAAATTTTCCGAATTCCGCCAATTGCCTGAGATCGGCGAGCAACCGCTTGTCGTTGATGCGTGCCATGGTCATCAGCTCCGATTCACATCCCGCTTGTTGTGCTCAACGCTTGGTGCGCTCAACGTGCGAGGCTTCCAATGTAGTCCCGCAACCGTTGCAGGCCTTCACGCAACTGGTCATCGGCGATGGTAAAAGCCACCCGCACGAAGCGGTCGCAACTCGGGCCGAAGGTAATACCGGGAACGCACGCCACGTCGCGTTCCTGCAGGAAGCGCTTCGCAAAGTCCAGGGACCCGAGGCCAGTGCGTGAAATATCGACCAGCGCGTAGAATGCGCCGGCCGGCACCATGGGCAACAATCCGCTGTTGCCGAAAACATCTACCAGAATATCGCGGCGACGGCGATACATGTCGCGAAAAAGGGAAATGCAGTCTGCCGGTCCCGACAGTGCAACCTCGCCCGCCTTCTGGGCGATGGTAGAGGCGCACGAAGTGAGCGGCTCCTGCAGGCCGGTTACAACCGATGCGAGCCCGGGCGGGCATATCACCCACCCCAGCCGCCACCCGGTCATCGCATAGGTCTTCGAAAAGCCCGATATCACGAATGCCCGGTCGGCGATCCCGAATGTACCCGCGGAGACGTGCATGCCGTCGAAAATAATGTCTTCGTAGATCTCGTCGCTGATGAGGTAAATTCCGCGACTGCGCGCTATTTCGGCCAGGCGGGCCATGATGTCGCGCGGGAACACGGCACCGCTCGGATTACCCGGCGTATTGAAAAGAATGGCCTTCGTCTTCGCAGTTATCTTCGAGGCGATTTCGTCCGGATCGGGCAGAAAACCCCTCTCCGGCGGCAAGTCGAATCGCACGGCCCTGGCGTTCAACAGATGGGCAATGCTTTCATAATTGGGCCATCCTGGATCCGGGATGAGAATCTCGTCCCCGGCATCGACCACGGTTGCAATCGCCGTGTACAGGGCGCCGATGGCTCCGGTGGTGACCACGACCTGATCGGTCGCGACCTCGACGCCCCAGCGCGTGGAAGTGTGCCGCGCAATGAGTTGCCGAAGCGCGGGCAAGCCTGCATTCGAGCTGTACTTGGTCCAACCGGCGCGCGCCGCCTCGAAGGCGCCCTCGATGATGTGAGCGGGCGTGGACGCATCAGGTTCGCCCACTTCCAGGTGGATGACATTGGGCCGACCAGCGGCCAGCCCCATGATTTCGCGAATTGCGGACCGCGGCATCGACTGCGCCCGCGCCGAAGCCGGCCGAAGCGCCGCGAACGGCACTGCGGATGATATTGCTTCAGGCATATTTCATACCTCCATCAGCTTTCCCATGCCGGGAATTGCATCTACAACTCCGCCAGCTCGCAGCGAGGCCCACAGGATAACCTGATTGGACGACAGTACCGGACACCCGCAGGCATCCTCCAACCTGGCGATACTGCTGAAGGTGGGCAGGTCGGTTGCAAGCAGCACCACAGCGTCCGCGCCGGACTTTGGCAGCGAGGCGACGAAGCCTTCGAGGATCGCGCCGTCGATCCTGGGGACGTCGCGCATGGCCAGAATGTCCAACGTGGCATCGCCTGCGAGTTCGTATCCCTGGGCGTCGAAGAACGGCAAGGCCAGCGCATGAATGGCTGCAGGATAGGGTGTCCCCAGAGCCAGACGGCGAACGCCCAACGCTTTCAGCGCATCGCGCAGCGATGTCCAGGCCGAAACGCAGCGCACCCCGCAGCGCTCGGCAATGTGGGCCACTTTGGCTTCGTTCCAACCCTTCTCCATGACGAAGGTCGTCACCATATCCGCATAGGCAATGACATCCACGCCGGTTGCGACGAGTTCGTCCACGGCCCGGTCGATCTGGGTCTCCATGAGCTGCACCGCTTCGGCGGTGAGATTCCCCCGCGCCATCATCCGCGTCGCATACGCCGCCACCCCCGCGGGAAGGACCGACCAGAACTCGGGCTCGATGACCGAATTGTTCGCCGGCACCACGAGGCCGATTTTGCACCTGGGGCCGAAGACAGATTTCCGCTCCGCCAAATCAACGATCATCGTCACCCTTCATCGCCACCGATTTCAATTTCGGTTCCTCTCCCGGCGGCAATGGCCAGCCGCTCTATGTGCCGGGCAGTCACCAGATCCTGTATCGGCACGCCGATGGATTTGTAATAAGTGAGCTCGTCGCCGGACTGGCGTCCCGGCCGCTTGCCACTGACAACCTCGGCGATTTCAGCGATCGAGTCACGCGCTATCGCGCCTTCTTTTTCCGGAATCATGAAGTCGCCCGCATGATCCAGGCAATCCTTTCGGCTGTCGATCACCCGCCTGGCCGCCATCTTCACGGTATCGGTGTCCACCTCGCGGCTGGTCGGCTCGTACGCCCCTGCCGAGGCGACAAAGGTCCCCGGGCGCAGCCATTTTCCTTCGATAACCGGGGTCGTGGACGTGGTCGCGGCCACGACGATATCCGACTGGCGGATGGCTTCCTCGCGGGACGCGAGCAAGCGCATGTCGGAAGGAATGCGGTCCCGGCTGCTCATGCGGCGGATAAAATCCAGCCCGCGCGCCTCGGTTCTGGTCGCGACCAGCACCGTCTTGAGATCGAATAGCGTCGCGAGAGCCTCCAGTTGATTGCGGGCGACGCGGCCCGCTCCGATGATCGCGACGGTGCGGCTATCCTTGCGGGCCAGGTGGCGGGCGGCGAGACCGGTCCCGGCGCCGGTGCGCAGGTCCGTCAGATATCCCGCTTCCATCACTGTTGTCGGAAACCCGGTGTTGCCGTCAAAAAGCGCCACCAGCGCGCTCATGCGCGGAACGCGCTTCTTGTCGTTGCCGTAAAAATCGGAGACGACCTTGATCCCGTAACCGGCCCCGCCGATCAGGAAGCACGGGTTGAAGATTGCGACCCCCGGCGGGTTCTTCGAGGTCGCGAAGCTGCGCAGCCCCTCGACGGATTTGCCGGCAGCCAGCAGGCTGAAAGCCTCTGCCTGTATGTCTATGGCGGCCGACATATCCAGCACCGCCCTGCAATCCGCTTCCGACAGCACTCTGATTTTCATTGCTACTCCCTCGCCACGACAATCCGGCAGCACTCGATCGGGCTCGCGGGCAGCCGCCGCATACGGGCGTGACAATTCAAATTGTCACGCCCGGTCGAACGGCGCTACGGCCGTGGCATTGCGCACGTGAATTCCCGGGTGGCTGGTGCCGCGGATCAGCCATCGCCGGCGCCGATGTAGCGGTTGACGCCGATATCGATCTCCCAGGTGCGCCGATGCGCTTCCATGAGATAGGGCAGCATCTTCTGGTTCCGCTCCACTACCGCGTCGAGATCCCGCCTCAACTCGACCATCAGTTCGGCGATTTCTTCCCGCAGTGCCGCCTCGTCTATTGTGGTGACGCGGCGGTCACGCAAAACGAACCGGCCGTCCACCATGACGTGCTCGACACTTCGCCCGCTCTCGGTAAACACCAGCTGGCGGGCCACGCTGTTGAGCGGCACGAACGAGGGATCGGACAGATCGAGGATAGCCAGATCGGCCTTCATGCCGACGCCGAGCGCGCCTATATCCCCCTCGAGGCCGGCGGCGCGCGCACCGTGCACCGTGGCGGCCATGATGGCGTCGTGGGCGGTGGGCGGACCAGGCAGTGGATGGGTGATCGCCGCCAGCGAAGCGAACAGCTTCATCGACTGGAACATGTTCTGCGAATCGCTGCAGCTGCAGTTGTCGCACCCCAGCGCGATATTGACGCCTGCTTCCATGTAGCGCCGGATCGGGGCGACGCCGCTTCGGGTCTTGAGATTACCGACAGGACAGAGAGCGACGTTGGTGCCGGATTCGGCGAGCATGCGGATTTCGTCCGGGAGCATCCACACGCTGTGGGCCAGGGTAAGCTTCGATGTCAGGATCCCGCAGCGTTTCATGTATTTGATCAGCGAGCCCTCGTCTTTGGCATGTCCCTGCCGGGCCATCAAAGCCATCGCTTTCGATTCGTAGATATGGGTGTAGACGGGCACGTCGCGGCTGCGTGATAGGTCTCCGAGCCCGCCCAGGAAGGCCTCGCTGCAGCGCTCCGGGCTGGTCGGACCGAGCGCCCAGGTGACCCGCGGATGCAGCCCCTGGTGCTTGAGCATGGCAGTCTTTATCAACTCCACGACGTCGGTCCCCTTGCCGAACGGCTCGACCGCGCCCGACAGCCCGTCCTGCATCGACTGCGGCACGATTTCGTCCCAGAAGGGGATCGACTTCACTCCCGGCACGTCGGCAACCTGCAGGGCGAAGACGCAGCGAATACCGACGTCGTCATAGGCCTTCAGGATCGTGTCGACATGCGCCTCGTCGTACGGGTAGACCGTAGCCAGATCCTGCACGGTCGTGATGCCACTGCGCAGGCATTCCAGAGCGCCCAGCAGGGTGCGCGCCCGGATTTCTGCGCTGCTGCGCTTGGGAAATGCCGGCGGCAACGCGGAAAGAACCCACAGCTCCAGCGGGATCGTCTCGAAACACCCCTTCAGCAGAACGTCATGCGAGTGATAGTGCGAATTGACGAAGCCCGGAATGACGAGCTTGCCCCTGGCGTTGACCAACTCGAGCGCGGCGCCGGCAGGCAGCTCGGGTATGCCGCGCGCTGCCGAGACATCCGCGCTCATGCCCTTGCGGCAAGCCGCGATCCGGTCTCCGACGACGAGCAGATCCTTTTCCTGGGGATGGTGTATGTCGCCGTCGTGCTCGAACACCCGAGCGCCGGCGATCAGGACTGCGGATGGAGATAAAGTTGCAGGCATCGGTCCCTCCTCGCGTCCGGCCGGTCACTTCACGACGTAGAGTTTCTGCTCGACGTCGGTCAGGATCTCGTAGCCGCTGTCAGTGATGAGCACGGTCTCGCTCAACCCGACGCCGTATTCCTTGTATTCGAAAACCGCGGGTAGGAAATGGAAGACCATGCCCGGCTGCAGTGGCCGTTTCTCCCCGCCGCGCAGCATCATCGTGCGCGCCTCGCTCCAGTCGGGTGGATAGGCGATGCCGATCGAATAGCCCGCCTTGTGGCGAAACTTGTCGCCGTAGCCCGCATCGGCGATGACCTTGCGTGCTGCATGGTCCACCGCCTCGGCCGGATTGCCCGGTTTCATTTGCGCGAAGCCGGCATCCAGCGAGCGGCGGCACAGGTCGGTCAGGTCGAGAAAGAGCTTCGGCGGCGTCCCGACATAGCCGATGCGCAGCGTCGCCGCGTGGTAGCGCTTGATGCTCGCGCCGATCTCGAAGTACACCGCATCGCCCTCGCGCACCGGATTGCCCTCGGCCATCGAGTGCGCCATGGTGTGCCGCACTCCGGCGTTGATGAGCGGCGGCAACCCCGGGTATTCGCTGTGCATGCGAAACAGGCCCTGATACGCGGCCGCCATGAGGTCATCCTCGGTGATCCCCGCCCGCAGCGCCCCGAGTGCCGATCGCATGCCTTCCGACGCTGCCTTGCCCGCGCGGCGGCTGTAGACCTGCTCGGTCGGGGACTTGATGAGCCGCATGTTCTCCACCAGCAGTGAAGTGTCGACCCAGCGCACGTTCGGCAGCCGCGCCGTCAGTTTCTCGAAATCGTCTATCGTGAGATACCAGGCGCTCTTGTCGACGCCTATGGTCGCGTTGTCCCATTTGCGCTCGCGAATGACGCGGGTGCAGGCGTCGATGTAGGCCTCGGTATCCGGATAGAGCTCGAGGTCGTCGATCCATGCGCTCCCCTGCAACGAGCTCTTCTCTATGAATCGGCCGAGATGGGTCGGATCGCCGCTTGGCTGGACGAAGAGCGCCATGAACGAGTAGAAACCGATCGTGCGGTAGCCGGTGAGGTAGTAGATGTTCTCCAGGTGATTGATCATGAGCACATCCACGCCCCGCCTGGCCGTCTCGGCCTGTACCCGGGCGACCCGGGTGCGGTACTCGTCGACAGCGAATGGCAGATCGAAGGGCTGCGCCATGTTCGTCTCCTTCAAGGTGAGTGGGTAAAGCGATCAGTACCCGAAATAGCGCGGCAGGGCGAGAGATACGCTTGGGACATAGGTAATGAAAAACAGGACGGCGATTTGCACCAGCAGCAGCGGCCATATCGCGGCAATGAGCCGCTCGATGCGCACTTTCCCGACCTCGGAAGCAAGATACAGCGCCACGCCGACCGGCGGGGTCGCCATGCCGATCACCAGATTGATGCACATGATGATGCCGAAGAGCTTGGGATCCACGCCCGCCTGCACGGCCGCCGGCAGCAGCACCGGCGTGAGTATGATGATCGCGGCGGTGGTGTCCATCAGGCAGCCGACGATCAGGAGCAGCAGATTGATGAGCAGCATCAGCATCGCCGGGTCCGAAGTGAAGCCGATGAGCGCGGCGACGATGGCCTGCGGCACCGCTTCCGAGGCGAGCAGATCGGAGAAGATCCGCGCGGCGCCCACGATCAGCATGATGAAGCTGGTGATGACGCCGGTCGAAAGGAGACAGTCGTAGAGATCGCGCCAGCTCAGGCGGCGGAACACCAGCGCGCCCACAAGCGTGGCGTACAGCACCGCCACCGCCGCCGACTCGGTCGGTGTCATGATACCGGCGAAGATGCCGCCGAGGATGATGACCGGCATCAGCAACGCCAAGGTAGCGTACCTGGCGGTACGCCACACCTCGACCATCGAAAAACGCTGACCGGGACGCTCGCCCAACACGAGCGCGCGGCAATATACGTACCCCATCAAACCGGCCGCGAGGAGAATGCCGGGCACGATTCCGGCGAGAAACAGCCCCCCTACCGACGCGCCGGCGGCGACCGCGTAGAGCACCATCGTGATGCTTGGCGGAATGATCGGCCCCAGCAGCGAGGCGCTGCAGGTGAGCGCGGTAGCGAACTCGCGCGAGTAACCATGGCGCTCCATGGCCGGAATCATGATTCGCCCGATCGCCGCTACCTGCGCGAGCGCGGAGCCCGTATCCATCGCGAGCAAGGTGTTCGAAAGCACCGTGGCATGACCCAGCCCGCCCCGGACATGGCCGACGAGGGAGTTTGCGAATGCCACCAGACGTTCTGCGATTCCGCCTCGATTCATGAGCTCGCCCGCCAGGATGAAGAACGGGATCGCCATTAACGGAAAGGAGTCCATGCCGTTGAACATGCTGCTCGGCACGATGAGCAAGGGCGCGCCGGAACCGATGACGAAAGTCGCGATAATGCCTGCCAGGCCGAGGCAGAACACGATCGGGATCCCGAGCAACATCAGCACCAGCATACCGCCGAACAGGGTGAGGCCGATCATCTAGGCGCGCTCCGCTTCTTTCAGACCTGGATTTCGATGTCCGGGCGCACCACTCGCGCCCAGGGAAAGCTGATCACGGCGAGCAGGTGGTAGGCCATCAGCAACGATCCGACGGGGATGGACGCATACGGAATCTGCATCGATATTCCGAGGGCGATCGTGGATTGCGCCGACACCCGCGCAGTAAGTTCAATGCTATACCAGAGGCAGACGCCCAAAAAGAAGAACACGGCGACCCGTCCGAACATCACCACCACGGACCTCGCCTTTTCCGGGAGCGCATCGGTGACGAATTCCACGGCGATATGCGCGCCGCGACGAATCGCAAGGCCACCACCGAGCCAGGTCAGCCAGATCATGGAATAGCGTGCGAGTTCCTCGGTCCATGCCAGCGCATCGTTGAGCACATAGCGGGTGAAGACGCCAAGCAGCACCACCAGTGTCATCTGCAGGGTCAAGTAGGCAACCGCCCAGGAGGTAAGCGTAACGATGGCACTATCGACCCGCCTGAGGACGTTCATAACGCTCCGATTATCCTGCCAAGGAGGCGACGGGGGCGCAGCGATTCAGTCGCCGGTCAGGAACACGGCGGCTACAACCCCCGAAACCGGCGTCACATACTGCGGAGATCTTTCTCCGCTTCATCGACCGCCTTTATCGCGCGGTCAACCCAGTCGCTGCCGATTTCCTTGCGGACCAGTTCTTCCGCCGGGGGACGGCCGAGCTTGCGGAATCGCTCGAACTCTTCTGCGGTCGGATTGTAGACCTGGATGCCGTGCTTCTTGAGCGTCTCGATTGCCGAACGCTCGAGCAGAAACGCCTGCGAGCGGCCGACGGTGGTGGCAAGAGTTGCGCTGGAAATCACCAGTTGCCTGAGATCGTTCGGCAGACCCTGCAGAAAGCGCTCGTTGATCATGGCCGTATGAACGCTGTAGAGATGGCGATTCAAGGTCAGGTATTTCTGCTGTTCGTAGAACTTCATGCTGGTGAACAGCCCGGGCGGATTCTCCATGCCATCGACGACTTTTTGCTGTAGTGCGGTGTAGACCTCGGTCCAGGATATCGGAGCGGGATTCGCGCCGAGCCCCTTGATCATCGCCATGTGGACCGCGTTCTCGCCGGTGCGGATCTTCATTCCCTTGAGATCATCGGGCGACTTGATAACGTGTTTGCTGTTGAACAGGCTGCGGAACCCGCTTTCGATATGCCCTACGATGCGAACACCGGTTGTCTTGCGAAACTCCTCGTTGTAGCGCTGCCCGAAAGGACCGTCGAAGACCCGCCAGGCCACCTGCGAGGAGCTGAAAAGGAACGGCATCCCGAGCACCAGCGCCGGCTTGAAAAAGAACGGCTGGGTAATCTCGCTCACCAGGCCCGCCTGGTTGATGCCGTTCTGTATCCGCTCGAGTTGCTGGCGCTCGTTACCAGCGGCGTTGTTGCCAAGAATGCGCACCTCCAGCCTGCCGCCCGAACCGCTCTCCACCGCTTCCTTGAACACCAGCGCCCAGGCGTGCTGCCCCGAATCGAGCGACTCCGGCATGCCGTGGCTGACACGAATCACCGTCGCCTGCTGCGCCTGCGCGACACTCCAAGACAACAGGCCGGCCAACACCACGCCGGCAATCCGCGCGACTCGTGCTTTCATGGTTTTCTCCCCCATTTTCCGGACAGCGGCAGCATCGGTAGGTGCCAAGCAGCCTGAGTGTCCTCCCAGTGACTGGATCATCCTAAGCAAATCGAACACGTGTGTCTAGTATTAGTTCTGTCCAACGAGGTATGAGCCTGGAGGAAGGCTCGACATTCCATTGATGAATGAGCCTGGAAGGGTACAAGGGAGGTGGCAAGGCGGCTGAAAGGCAAGCTGCGTCGGCGCGGTGGGTTGATCATCTACGGATGGTCATCGACATGAACG
>SHXF01000026.1 GCA_009693435.1 Betaproteobacteria bacterium
TCGATGACCATCCGTAGATGATCAACCCACCGCGCCCGCGCAGCTTGCCTGTCAGCCGCCTTGCCACCTCCCTTGTGCCCTTCCAGGCTCATTCCTCAATGGAATGTCGAGCCTTCCTCCAGGCTCATACCTCGTTGGACAAGACTCAGCATGGACAGGGGCGGATGCGGATGCTAGTCTTTTCCATGCCATATCACCCGGGAGAAAAAAATTGAAAACCCGTAGCGCACTCGTTCGCGCCATTTGCGTCACCGCTGCATGCCTGATGTCGGCGAGTCCGTTCGTATCGGAGCCCGCGCACGCGCAGGACTATCCCACCCGCCTCATCAGGCTCATCGTTCCCCTGGCACCCGGGGGCACCACCGACTCGGTTGCGCGCCTGCTCGCCGCCGCACTCAGCCCGAAGCTGGGGCAGCCGGTGGTGGTGGAGAATCGTCCGGGCGCCGGAACACAGGTCGGCATGGAACACGTGCTGCGGGCGCCGGCGGACGGATACACGCTGTTGCTGGGCGGCACGGACGGCCTGGCAATCCTGCCGGCCATGAAGAAGAAAGCGCCGTTCGATCCGGTCAAGGACTTCACGCCCATTGCCGTAGTGGCGGAAACGCCCCTGGTTTTCGCGACCAATTCGAAGTTCGCGCCGAACAGTTTCGCGGAACTCATCGCGTATGCAAAGTCGAAACCCGGCGCCATACGCTACGGCTCGCCCGGGGTCGGAACCAGCCTGCATTTGGGTGTCGAGTGGCTGATGTCGGCCACCGGAACGGACATGCTGCACGTCCCCTACAAGGGCGGCGGCCCCATGATGACCGGCATCGTGGCAGGCGAGGTCGATCTGGTGATGACATCGCCGGACTTCGCCAAGCGCTACCAGGATTCGGGACACATGAAAGTCCTGGCGCAGGCCGACAAGACGCGCCATGTCCTGCTGCCCAATTCGCCGACCACGGCGGAAGTCGGATTTCCGGACATACAGGTCGTATCTGCGTTTGCGTTTCTCGCACCGGCGGGCCTGCCCAGGCCCATTGTCGATCGCATCGCCAGGGAACTGGGCCCGATACTCCAGGACGCAACGCTGAAAGAACGCCTGCTGCAGGTGGGCGCAACCGCCGCCTACCTGCCACCGAATGATCTCTCGAAACTGATTGCCGAAGAATTTCAGAGATCGACACGCATCGTGAAGGATGCGCGCATCCCGCTTCAGGACTAGTCCCTGACGTCTATCGAGTTCGTCTTTTTCGAGCAATAAAACCTAGGAGGAATGATGAGAAACCGCACCGCACTTGCACGCGCACTAAGCTTCGCCACCGCCGGCCTGATGCTCGGGGGCCTGATCGCATCCGGGCCGACGCACGCACAGGAGTACCCCACCCGCCCAATCAAGGTCATCGTTCCGTTTGCAGCAGGCGGGACTACCGACTCGGTGGCCCGCCTGCTCGCTGCCGCCCTCAGCCTGAAACTGGGCCAACCGATGCTGATAGAGAACCGCGGCGGCGCAGGGTCACAGATCGGCACGGAGGCCGTGAAGCAATCGGCGCCGGACGGCTACACTCTTCTGCTGGGTGACGGCGGCGGGTTGAGCATCCTGCCGAACATCAAGAAAGTGGCGCCCTTCGATCCGGTCAAGGACTTCACGCCGATCGCCATGGTGGCAGCATCGCCGCTCGTATTTGCCACCAATGCGAAGTTCGCGCCGAATACGCTCGCGGAACTGATCGCCTTTGCCAAGACGAAACCCGGCGCAGTGCGCTTCGGCTCACCGGGTGTCGGAAGCATACTTCACCTCGGCGTCGAATGGCTGATGGCGGCCACCGGCACGGATATGTTGCATGTCCCGTACAAGGGCGGCGCGCCGATGATGACCGGCGTGGTCGCGGGCGAAGTCGAATTCGTCATGACCTCCCCGGATTTCGCAAAGCGCTACCTGGATTCGGGGCACATGAAGGTCCTGGCGCAGGCGGACAAGACACGCCATGTGCTGCTGCCCAATTCGCCGACCACCGCGGAAGCGGGCTATCCAGATATCCAGGTGGTCGCCTGGTTCGCCTTTCTCGGACCCGCGGGCCTGCCCAAGCCCATGGTCGATCGCATTGCGAGGGAACTGGTTCCCATCCTCCAGGACGCAACGCTGAAAGAGCGGATGCTGGCGGTGGGCGCCACCCCCGCCTACATGGCACCCGCCGATTTTGCCAAGGTCATCGTCGAGGATCACCGGGGATGGGGGCGCATCATCAAGACCGCGCGCATTCCGCTGCAGGATTAGTTGCGGATCGAGCGCATGGCGTACGCTACAAGGCCGTCAATCGCCACAACATGTAGCGTGCGCGACGCGCCCGAAGGCGGCCGCGAGGCCGAAGTAGAACGACGCTTCGAAGTTCGTCAGGCCGACCTGCGCGAAGGTCGGCACATCGGGCATCACCACCGATCGCGGCTGTCCCGACACGGCCTCACACCGCGCGTGCCTCCGAATAGTCCAGCAGCTTCGACTTGTATTCCGAACGCGGCAGGCTGAGCGCAGGCACGAGGCGCACCTCGGGCGTAAACAGCAGCGCCGCGCGGATTTCGCGCGCAATGGCTTCGGCGAGGTCCGCGCCGGGCTCGCCGTCCGCCATTTCCACCACCACCGGCAGCGGCGGGTCCTGCTTCACACCCCGCAGTTGCGGCCGCACCTGGATGACGCCCGTGACACGCGGCAGAAAACGGCTGACCACTTCGCGGATCGCCGAGGGGAACACGTTGACGCCGCGCACGATCAGCATGTCGTCGGTGCGGCCGATGCAGCGCACGCGCAGAGTGCTGCGCCCGCAACGGCATTGCGAACTCCACACGCGCACATGGTCGCGGCTGCGAAATCGCAGCAGCGGCGCGGCCTCGCGCTTCAGGTGCGTGTACACCAGTTCCCCCGAGGCGCCGTCCGCCATGGGCACGGGCGAACCGCTTTCCGGATCGATCAATTCCACGTGGATGATGCCGCCGCCGGAAAAATGCATCCCGGCCTGCGCCTCGCATTCGCCCCACAGCGAGGCGGCCACGTCGCCTATGCCCATCACCTCGTACACCTTTGCGCCGTACAGGGACTCGATGTTGCGCCGGAATTTCTCCTCGCCTCCGCCGGGCTCGCCCGCCACGGCGAGGCACTGCAGGCCCGCTTCCTTCACCGACCAGCCCCGCGCCGCCGCCCATTCGGCGATATGCAGTGCATAGGACGGCGTGCATAGCATGCCCTGGGGCTTGAGCAGGCGCAGCGCGGTGACCAGCCGTTCGGTGTTGGCGCTGCCCACGGGGATATGCGTCACGCCCATGGCGTGCAGGGCGTCCAGCGCCGCGCCTGCGACGAAGGGACCGGCATTGTAGGTGGAGAGAACGCGGTGACCGCCGCGAATGCCGCTGCGCGCGTAGCTCCTGCCGGCGATCTCGCGCCAATCGTCGAGGTCGTTGCGGCTGAGCGGAATATACAGGGGCGTGCCGCTGGTGCCGCTGGTTGAATAAACGCGCGCCGCGCCGGCAAGATCCACCGCGGCGTGCGCGCCCAGCGGCGGTAATGCGGACTGGCTGTGGCGCAGTTCGTCCTTTTCGGTGAAAGGCAGTGCGGCAATGTCGTCGATGCCACCGGCGGCGGCAGGCGTATCGAACCCCGCCTCGATCAATTTCCCGCGATAGAACGCGGAGCGTTCGAACAGGTAGCCGAGTTGTGTCCGATAGCGCGCATCGTGTTGCGCAGGACTCGTGGTCATCGTCGCATCACCTCTTTCATGAGACATCCCCGCCATTATGACGGGTCAGGCGGCGGACCCTGCTCGGAAGCTCGCTGCCCGCCCCGGGGGCTCGTCGCTATAGCGCAGCCGCCGCGCGGCCGGCCAGCATTCCGCTGGTGAAGGCCCAGCCCAGGCCGTGGCCGTGTCCGGTGATGGAGTAACCGCCCTGACCCACACCGCCGGCGGCATACAGGCCGCGTATGACGCCGCCTTGTTCATCCAGCACTTCGAGGCGGTCATTGACCGCCAGGCCGACAGGCGTCACCAGCACCCAGGACTTCACCGGACCGAGCGCGTGGAACGGCGCCGTCGCCAGCGGTTGCTGGCTGCCGCTGCAGCGGCCATTGGCAGCGACGATGGTGGCCTCCAGCTTGCTCGCGTCGAATCCGACTTTGGCCGACAGTTCGGCCAGCGTGTTGCCCGAATGAAAGATGTCGGCGCGCGCCTTGCGGTAATCGTCGACGTATGCATACGCCACGCCGGGCGCGGTCGAGACGAAATTGGGCCAGACCGAAAATTTCCGCGCCAGGCTGTCGTCGAATATCAGGTAACCGATGCCCTCGGGCTGCCTGGCAAGCAGCAGGCTGGGCGCGCGCGAATCCTTGTCTCCCGCGCTGTCGGGGCGCGCGCGGCTGCCGACGTCGTTGAAATTCGGCCCGCCCAGTTCATCGGCAAAACGTTCGCCGTTCCGGTTCACCAGGATGAAACCGTTTTCGAACAGCCGGCGGTCCGGACCGAGCGCGGTGGTCAGGAACTTGAGCACGAAGGGCCGCAGCAGCGCGTCCGGCAGATGGCGCATCGCCAGCTTGATGATGCGGGCGATGGCACGGTGCGGTGGAATGCGTTGCACCCAGTTCGGTTTCGTCGGCGGAATGAAACGGATATTCGCCAGGCCGGCCGCGCCGAAGTCGAGCCGCGGCACGATTTTCGCGCCTATCGCCGCCGCCATGGCGTGGCCGTCCCCCGTGCAGACCGGATTGAACACCTCGACATTTTCCAGCCCCGCCCCGGCGTACTGCTTGAGCATGTCGGGATCGCCCGCAACATCCCCCGATGCAAGCACCACCGCGCGCCCGGCCGTGGCACGCAGCAGGCGGCCGTCCGCCGACTGCGCTTCGACGCCGCTCACGCGGCCGCCCTCCTGCAACAAGCGCGTGGCGCGCATGCCGCAGCGCACCTCCACGCCCAGGCTGGCGCTGTGACGTTCGAGGTGGTGGATATAGGAGCGCGATCCCGGAATGATCTGGTGCAGCCGCGGCTTGCGATGCGGTGGCTGCGCCATCGGATCGGTAAACACCACGCCTATCGCCTCGAGGAAATCGACCGCCTCGGCTGCATGCGCGGCAAAGAGCGCGCGCAGTGCCGGGTTGTCGCCTATGCCGAATGTCTTCACCACGCCGGCCAGGTCCTCGGCATGATGTTCGGGATTGTCTTCTATGCCGGCCGCGCGCTGCAGCCGGCTGCCGGCGGCCATGATGGAGCCGACGGAAAGCGCCGTCGTGCCGCCCACGCGCTCACCCTTTTCCAGCACCAGCACGCGCGCACCCTTGATGCGCGCCTGGCACGCGGCCATCAGGCCCGACCCGCCGCCACCGACCACGACCACGTCGGCGGCGATGACTTCAGTCTGTGCCGATCCGGCACCTGCAACATTTGCATTCACGGTGGCGCTTCCTCCTGTAATTTTATTGTCCTCAACGGATTTGCTTCACTCGCGGATGAGTGCGCCAAGCCCTGCGCGTGAGTGCGCCAGCATATCGCAGTTGTCCTGCGCGGCGGCGGCTTGCGCTAGGCAGCGCGCGCCGTTTTCTTCGCCAGTTCGCGGCGCAGGTGCAGATTGTTCGCAACCAGAGCGCCGATCACGATGACGCCGCCGGCGAGCTCCATCGCGACGTAGGTTTCTCCCTGAAAATAGCGCACCGAGAAGGTGACCACGGGCGTGAGGTTGGTGAGCAGCATGGCATTGACCGCGCCCACGCGCTTTATACCGGCGACCCAGCACATCATGGCGAACGCGACGCAGCCCAGCGACAGGTAGGCGATGCCGATCCAGTGCGTCCCCAGGGTGCCCGCGTCGGGAAGTGTCACCCAGCCTGTCGCGGCGCCGGCCACAACCAGCAGCATGCTGACTAAGGCCGCGGGCAGCAGTGTGAGCGTGGTGAGTTGCAGCGGCGACCAGCCGGGAAAGCGCTCCGCGCCCAGGTTGAAGACCAGTCCCGCAATTACGCCCAGCAGGATCAGGAAATCGCCGGCCAGCTCGCGCGGCGTCACCGAGAGCAGCGCACCTTTGGTGACCAGCACCACCACCCCGGCCAACGCGATGGCCATACAGGCGATGGTGAAATTGGATGGCCGCCGGTTCTGCGTCAGCCACTGCGTCACCGCACCCATGGAGGGCTGCAGCGCCACCAGGATGGCCGCGTGCTCGGGTCGCGAATACCACATGCCGATGAATATCAGCACCGGCGAACCGCTCATGCCGAGCGTGCCCATCACCGAGACCCAGCCCGCCCTGCCCCGGTAGCTGAACGCCGCGCGGCCTTCCGCCAGCGCCAGCACCGGCAACAGCACCAGCACCCCCAGGACGCTGCGCAGCATCGCCAGCACCACCGGATGCAGCGCGTGAATGAGCTCCTTGGCCACGGGAAACTGCACGCCCCACAGGGTGACCGCCATCGCCACCATGGCGATACCGAGGGCGAATTGGTGCTTCATGGCAACCGGGGGCAGTGCCCGCCCGGGGACTTTGCCGGTGCCTGCGCCGCAGTCTTCGCCGGGGTTCTCGCGGGGTTGCTCGACGATGCGGCGATGCGAGTCACCTACACGCTGATGCGGATCGGAAAGGGCGGCGGAACGCTCACGTGCGGCGCCACTATCCTGTTGCGCAATATGCCGATGCCGCTCACTTCGAGTTCGATCACGTCGCCGTGCTTGAGGAAGCGGCCGAGTTCGTTGCCGCAGCCGCCGCCCACGGTGCCCGAACCGAGGATTTCGCCGGCGTACATCGTTTCCTCGTCGGAAACGTAGGCCACGACTTCATGGAAGCTGTGGCGCATCTCGCGCGAATTGCCGCGCGACCACTCTTCCCCGTTTACACGCGTGATCATGGTGAGCGCCTGCGGGTCGGTGATCTCGTCGGCGGTGACCAGCCAGGGCCCGAGCGCGTTGCCGGTGTCGAAATCCTTGCCTTTCGCCGGCCCCAGGCCGCCCTGCATTTCCTCGAACTGGGCGTCGCGCGCGGAAAAGTCGTTGAAGATCGTATAGCCGAACACGTGCGCGGGTGCATCCGACACCGGAATGTTTTTACCTGCTTTCGAGGTGACCAGGGCGATTTCCAGCTCATAGTCGATCACCTTGGAATAGGCCGGCCAGTGCACATCGGTGTCCGTGCCGACCACGCTGAACGGATTGCCCTTGTAGTAGATGGGCCGCTCGTACCAGACCTTGGGCAGTTCGATCTTGTCCGGGTCGAGCCGCGCGGTGCCGATGCCGAACAGGTGGCGGTTGGCGCGCGACTGGCGGAAATGTTTTTCGAAGCACAGAAAATCGCGCAAGCGGCGTGGCTGCGGCAGCGGCGCGAGCAGCTTCACCGACGCCAGGCCATGCGTCACGCGTGGATTGGCGAGCAGGCGCTTCGTCCCGGACAGGCCCTGCTCCCCGGCGTCGATCAGCGCGAGCATGTCGCGAAAATGCGGCGCCGCGTCGGACGCGGTGAAATCGGCCAGCGACTGTTCCCCGGGCAGCAGTGCGCCGATATGCTGTTCGCCGCCCGGTGCAATGAAGGTGGCCAGTTTCATCGGGTGTCCCGCCGTGCCGGATGGTCATGGCCGGGAACCGGCCGTGCCGCGATCGCCTCGAAGCGCACAAGTTGTTTCATTTGCCGACTCCCTGATTGTCCGATGGCGCGGATTCGAGCAGCAACCGCAGTTCGGTCTTCAACACCTTGCCGTAATTGTTTTTCGGCAGGGATTCGATGAAGCGATATTCCTTGGGCCGCTTGAAGCGGGCGATGTTCTCGATGCAGCAGGCATCGAGTTCGGCGACCGCGGCGGGCGTGCCCGGGCGGCAGACGACAAAGGCCACCACATCCTCTCCCCATTCGGGATTTGGCCGCCCGACGACGGAGACTTCCGCCACGGCTGGATGCCTGAGCAGCGCCTCCTCCACTTCGCGCGGATAAATGTTGGATCCGCCGGAAATGATCACGTCCTTGGAGCGATCCTTGAGGGTGAGAAAACCGTCCGCGTCCAGCGAGCCGATATCGCCGGTCCAGAGCCAGCCATCCCGCACGGTGTTGCTCGTTGCTTCGGGATTGCGCCAGTAGCTGGTCATCACCACGTCGCCGCGCACCAGCACTTCGCCCGCTTCCCCGTCCGGCAAGGCCGCGCCGTCGGGGCCCGCGACGCGCACTTCGACCAGCGACTGGGCGATGCCGACCGAGGCGATGCGCCGTTCCCAGCGCGGGTGCGTGGAGTCGGCCAGAACGGCGCGCGACAGCGCGGTGATGGTCATGGGCGATTCACCCTGGCCGTAGATCTGCACGAAGCGATTGCCCATGACCGCGAGCGCGCGCTTGATGTCCTCGAGGTACATGGGACCGCCGCCGTAGACGATGGTCTTGAACCCGTCTGCATCGCTCTGCGCACCGGCCATGTGGTCCACCAGGCGCTTGACCATGGTGGGCGCGGCGAACAGTGAAATGTTCTTGAGGCTGCGCGCAAGGCCCGCCAGTTCAGCCGGATCGAATCCGCCGGACTCCGGCACGACGTGGCGCGCGCCGCGCAGCATATGCGGAAAATTGTACAAGCCCGCGCCATGCGACAGCGGCGCGGCATACACCATCGAATCGTGCTGCGCCACCGCGTCGATGTCGGTGAAGTAGCCGGCCGTCGCCGCCAGGATCATGCGATGCGTTTCCACCACGCCCTTGGGCCGGCCGGTGGTGCCGGAGGTATAGAACAGCCAGGCTAGGTCCTCGGGCGCGCGGTGTTCCGGCTGCAACGGCGCCGAACCGAGCATCGCCGCATAGTCGGCATCGCGGCAGGACAGCACGCGTTTCACCGATTGCGCGCGCGCCAGCAACGGATCGGCGGCCGCATCGTCGGCGACCACCAGCGCCTGCGACGCCGAGTCATCGAGAATGAACAGCGCTTCCTTCGGATGGAGTTTGGCGTTGACCGGCACTGCGGCCAGGCCTGCCCACCAGACGGCGTACAGCAATTCCAGATAGGCCGGCGAATTGGCCATGTACAAGGCGACACGATCGCCCGGATTCAGCCCGGCGCCGTGGCGCAGGAAACCCGCGATGCGCGCCACCCGATCGGCCAGCGAGCGGTAGTCGCATAGCAGCCGCTCGCCGATATACAAAGCCGGATTGTTTGGCCAGGCGCGTGCAGCGCGCGCGAGCAGATGGGCGATGTTCAAAGTGAGTAATTCACAAGATAGGCGACTGCGTGGGCAACTGCGGGGGCAACAGCGTGGGTAACAGCATGGGTATCAGCATGGGTAACAGCATGGGTATCAGCGAAAGCAAAACAGTGGGGAGAAAAGTGGTTAAAAAGATGTTCAAGTAAGCGGATCCGGCAGGCTTCGATGATAATCCTACTCCGCGGTCACGGTTGCCCGCGTATCGGGTACCAGATGACGTGAACACCACACCACACGATGACCTGCGCGTCAGGGTCACCCTGATGCTGATCGCGACACTGACGGTGATGTCCAGCGCCACCATCGCCGCGGCGCTGCCGCAGATGGCGCGGGTATTCAGCGCCACGCCGAATGCCGAACTGCTGACCAAGCTGGTGCTGACCACGCCGGCGCTGATGATAGTGGTATTCGCGCCACTCGCCGGCGTCTTTATCGACCGCGTCGGGCGGCTGCGGTTTCTCTACGCCAATATGGTGTTGTACGGCTTCGCCGGCTCGGCAGGCTATGTGCTGGATGACCTGCATTACATACTCGCCAGCCGCGCGCTGCTGGGCGTGGCGGTCGCCGGCACGATGACCACCATGAACACGCTCGCCGGGGATTATTTTTCGGGTGAGGAGCGCGCGCGCTTTGCCGGCATGCAGAGCGCCGCGATGTCCCTGGGTGCGGCGGTGTTCATCGGGCTGGGAGGCCTGGTGGCGGAAATCGACTGGCGCCTGCCCTTTCTCATCTACCTCGGCGGCTGGCTGGTGCTGATTCCTGTCCTCAAGTACCTGAAAGAGCCGCGGCGCCATGCGCAGCACGCGCCGGGCGCTGCAATCTCCGATCCCGTGCCCATGGGCAAGCTGGCGGTGGCCTACGGCCTGTCCTTCCTCGCCATGGTGATGTTCTACATGACGGTGACGCAACTGCCCTTTCTGATGCGCTCGCTCGGCATTGCTTCCAGCACGCTGGGCGGCATCGTGGTCGCGGTGTCGCAACTTGTCTCCGCCTTCGCCTCCACCTTGTACGCGCGCCTGCGGGGCCGCAGCAGTTTTGTCAGGGCCTACGCGCTCGGCCTGTTGCTGATGGCGCTTGGCTACGGCGTGATTGCGCTGATTCCCCACTACGCCGCGGTGCTTGCCGGCGCCGCCATCTCCGGATTTGGCGTCGGCATTATTTTCCCCAATGCTTCGCTGTGGGTGGTGACGCTCGCCCCGCCGCGCATGCGCGGCCGGCTGACCGGCATGATGTCCGCCTCGCTCAACCTCGGCCAGTTTTCTTCGCCCTTGCTGCTGCATCCGGCGGTGCAATCGGTCGGGCTGGACGGCGCATTTGGCGTGGCGGCGGTGCTTGCCTGCATGCTGTCGGGGGCGCTTCTGCTGGCGGGGAGAAAACTGGAGCAAGCGCGAGGGTAGGGCGGCAACGGCCGCTACGTGGCCTCTTTCACTGCACGCTCCACCGGCATTCGCGCCGGTGAAATCCCGGTCAGATGATTCCCCGCTAGGCCCGCCCGTCCGGCTTGACGCTCCACACCGAGAGTATCGACTTCTTCTCGGTGCGCTCGACGTGACGGATGAAGCGGAATTTGAGTTCGACTTCCGGCACGTTGAATTCCGGCACGTCGGCGCCGCCGGATTCGATCTTCGCGCCGAGCAGGGTGAGCCGGCGCGCGCCGATTGCCTCCGCGGCCTGCTCGGCCATCTCCTGCGGCGTCGCCACCCAGCTGGCGTGCTTGTAGCCCGCGGCGCTCGCCACGCCGACCAGATCCGCCACGTCCGACGCCGAGGGTTGGCTTCCCGACGCCTCATATACGCCGTTGTCGAACACCACATGCAGCAGGTTGGGCGGATTCTGTTTGGCTATCGTCGGCAGGCCGCAAAGATTCATCAGAAATGCGCCGTCCGTGTCCAGCGCCACCACCAGCCGGTTCGGTACTTCGAGCGCAATACCCAGGGCCAGAGAGGAGATCAGGCCAAGGGTGCGGGTGCGGATATTGCCGTCACTCGGACGCAGATGAAACCATTCGCGTCCGGTGTAGGAAGTGGTCACCACCAGCGCGTCCGGTCCGACCACCGGCGCGAGTGCCTGAAGAAAGGGATAACGGGTCATCGCGGGCCTCGCCTACTGGAGCAAAACGGGTTTGGTGAGCAGCACCGCCACCGGACGCTGCGAGTCCTCCGCAAGCGTCCAGGCGCCGACGATGGTCGAGCGTATGTCCTCGTGCCGGCGCAGCACCTCGTAGCGGATCTGCAGGCCGTTCAACACGCCTTCGGTGACGTTGCCCACGGTGGAAAATCCACGATCGCCGAAATCGCCCGCGTAATAAATCAGCAGCAGGATGGGAATCTGCAGATGCAGCGCGGTGCTGGTGAGCGCATTGCAACTGTTGAGCAGCCCGCCGTTCTGCATGATCATCGCCGGCTTGCCGCCCGCGAGATAGGTGCCGGCGCAGATCGCCACGCCCTCCTCCTCCCGGCAAAGCGGCACATGGCGCAACTGCGCGTCCTTGTCCACCAGATCGATCAGTTCGCAGACTTTGAGTTCGGGCAGGGTCGCGACCATCGTGATTCCCGCTTCCTTGATGGCGGCGTGAATCATCCGCGTGCCTTGCGTGGCAATCAGACTTCCCATGTCTTTCCTTTCGATACGCCGGCGGGGCGGCGGGAATTCACTCGGGCACGATGCCCATGGCCGGAATGAACTTGGCCCATTTCTTCTGGTCGTCGACAATCAGCTTTGCAAAAGCCGCCGGTGGAAGATAGGTCGCGTCGGTGCCCATTTTCCCCAGGCGATCGCGAAAGCCCGGATTCCTCAGCACCGTATCGAGTTCGCGCGCGATGCGTTCCACGATGGGCCGGGGCGTGCCCGGCGGCGCGAACAGGCCGAACCAGAACACCACGCTGACTTCGGGCATGCCAAGTTCGGCCGTGGTGGGCACATCGGGAATCATCGGGTGCCGTGTCGGCCCCGCCTGGGCGAGCAGGCGCAGACGGCCGCGGTTCGCCGCCGCGGTCGAGATCGCGAGCGACGCCATCTCGACTTCGCCCGAGATTACATCGGTGACCGCCTGTGCGATCGCCTTGTAGGGCACGTGCACCAGCTTGATCCCGACGTTGATTGCCAGCATTTCGGCGGCAAGGTGCAGCGACCCGCCGATACCATTGGTGCCATATCTGATTGTGTCGGGTTTCGCCTTGGCCAGAGCCACGAATTCCTTGAGCGATTCGGCCGGAAATTTCGCCGTCACCGCATAGGCGCCCCAGGTGCTCACCGCGAGCGCTATCGGCGAGAGGTCGCGAACGGCATCGAAATTCGCTGCGCTCTTGCGCAACACCGGAAGCATGGTCATGTCCACCGCCCCCCAGAGGATGGTGTAGCCATCGGGCGCAGCGCGCGATACGTACTCGTTGCCGATCTGGGTCATCGCTCCGGCGCGATTCTCCACCACCATGGGCTGGCGCAGCAGCTCCGACAACCCCTGCGCGACCATGCGCGAAAGGCCGTCGCTCACACCGCCGGCGCCGGTAGGCGTGATCATGCGAATCGGCCGATTCGGGTAATCCTGAGCGAGCGGGGCGCCGCTGGCGAAGATCGCGAGCAACGCAGCCGCGAGGCGCGGGCGAACTCGACGACGTGATGCTTTTGGATCTTTGGCCATTCTGCTCCCTGGGAAATTCCGAAAATGCGGTTCGTGCCCAAATCATGCCGAGCCCGCTATCGAAACGAGGTTAAAACAATCCCCAATCCACCGCAACATCAATCAGCCATAGACGACCCGGAACTGCTTGGGACCGCGCCGCAATAACAACTGTTAGGCAGCGCCCTTCACCACTCGCCGCACCCGGGCATCCGTGCCGCCCGGTGCGCTGATGGGCGTGGGGATGGGCGTCGATTCGAAACGCGGCGTCCCCGCATCATCGCGCACGTCCACCCAGCACAGCCAGTTCGCATCGTCGCGAAGTTCGTAGTCCTCGCGGAAATGGCTGAGCCGCGATTCGGTGCGCACCTGCGACGCGCGCAGGATGACATCCGCCGCAAGCAGCATCGCTTCGGTTTCCTTCAGCCGCACCAGTTCGTGCGTGTGCGGCGCGGCGAGCGCGGCGAATTCGTCGCGAATGGCGGCGAGGCGCGCTATCGCCGGTGCGAGGCGATCGGCGTGCTTCCACACCGATACGTCGTAGGCGAACATAAGCGACTGCAGGTTGCGCAGCAGCCGGTCGCTCTCGGCCTCGGATGCCGCATCCAGCGGCGCGTAGCTCTCGGCGCGCAGGGCGTTCACTTCCGCCGCATCGAGCACGGGCACGGCGAGGCGGTCGAGATCTTCGATGGCGCTGCGCCCGGCGATCCAGCCGGTGCCGATGCACATGCCGATGTGAAAGCCGGCAAAGTGATTGGCGGCGCCCGCCTGCGCCAGCCCCGCCACCAGCAGCCCCGGCACGTCCGAGCGGCAATGGCCGTCGGTGCGCACGCCGCCCTTGGTCATCTGGTTCTGCGGGTAGTACGGCGCCTTGTCGAACAGGTCGGTGCCGGTTTCATTACCCAGCTTGCGATAGAAATACTCCATCCACTTCACCTTGCTCTTGATGAAATCCCCGCGCACTTCGACGGGCACGCTCGACATGTCCAGATACAGCGGGTCGTTGCCCTCGTGGCGCTCGAGCGCCATGGCGCGTGCGATGCGCGGCACGTCGGCTTCGTCGCCCCAGGTCGGCTCGTGCTTCAGCATGAAGCGCTCGCCCTTGGAATTGAGGAAGCGCGCGCCCTCCTGTATGGCGAAGGTGATGCCCTCGAAATAAAAGCGCGGCGTGCTCGGGCGCGTATAGCTGAATTCCATGTTGCGCAGCCTCGCGCCCGCCTTGTACGCGAGCAGGGTGCCGGTGCCGGTGATGTCGCGCACGAAGCCGGAACGAAAGGTGATGGCGTTGGTGCAGACGATGGTGGCGCGCGCCTTGAGCACGTGAAAGTCGCCGCTGCGGCTGTGCACGCCCACCGCACCGGTCACGGCGTCCCCTGGCGCGGCGGCGCGCCGGCCGCGCATCAGGCCGGTCACGAAAATGCGGTCGAGGATCTGCACGCCGGCCGCTTCCAGAGCGCGCCGCAGGCGCCAGCACAACTCCATGCCGCCGCCCACGGGGCCGGTCACGCGCGTGGCATCGAGGCCGCGCGTCGGACGGCGCACATAGCGGCCCGCGGCGTCTTTCGGGAAGGCGAGTTCCAGCGCCTCCAGATCCTTCAATCGGTCGTGCGAGGTAGCCAGCACCTCGTGCACCAGCGGCTGATCCGCCATCCAGTCGTTGCCCGCGATGATCTCGCGCGCAATGGCGTCCAGATCGTCTTGCGGTTCCACCACCACCGTCCATGCGTTGGAAAACGCGGTGTGTCCGGTGCGTCCCACCAGCCAGGTGTCGACGATGGTGACGCGCGTGCCCGGCGGCCCGTGGCGCTTCGCCGAGAGCGCGGCTAGCAGGCCGCCCGCGCCCGCGCCGATCACCAGCACATCGGTGTCGATCAAGGTCCCGGTCATGGCAATATTTTTTCCCTACCAGGCGCGCGGCCGGTTCTTGATCACCGGATGCACATCGACGATGCCTTCCGGGCAGAAAATCTCGCAGCTGAAACAGGTGATGCAGTGTTCGCGAAACCGTATCACCGGCAGCAGCTTGTGCTCGGTGAGTCCGGGGATTCCGGGGACACCGGATGCGGGCGCGGCATCTTCCATGTGAATCACGTCCGCCGGGCAGACGATGTCGCACAGCCCGCAGCCGGTGCAGCGCGACAGGTCGATGGACTCGATCACCGGCGCGCCTCGCGCACCGGCGCCTTCACCACGCTGCCGGTGCTGACCGCATAGCCGGACATCTTGCCGTCCTTCACCTCGGTGGGCTTGAAGAAAGCATAGGCCATGTCCTTGCCGCTTTTGGGGATGACGTTCAGCACGAACTCTCCGGCCTCGTCGACCATGGCGTGCGAACCCGAGTCCGCCTTGACGCCGACCACCAGCAGGGGCGGGGTGAATGAAGCCTGCGTCACCCAGTTGATCGTCGCTGCGCTGGAACGCCCGTCTTTGGCGGTGGCAGTGAGCACGAACAGCCCATAGGGAATCATGCGCAGCGCGGTCTTCTTGGCATCCTGATCCATGGGTCTCTCTCCTTGTCTTGCTAGGACACCGCTATTTTAGCGCGTGAAGCGCCGCGCCACCTTCGGCTGCGGAATCGTTAAACTCCGGTTCGTCCAACAAGGGGATCCATCGCATGCAAGCCAAAGCACGCAACACCCGCCCCGTCGCGATCGCCGGCGGCGGCATCGGCGGCCTCGCCGCGGCGCTCGCCCTGGCGCGCGCCGGGTTCAGCAGCATGGTGCTGGAACAGGCGCGCGAATTCGGCGAAGCCGGCGTGGGCCTGCAGGTGGCGCCCAACGCGCTCAGCGTGCTGGATGCGCTCGGCGTGGGCGCAGCGGCGAAAGAGCAGGCGTTGCTGATAGAGCGCATGCTGCTGATGGACGGCGCAAGCGGCGAGAAGATTGTCGACATCCCGTGCGGCGCGCAGTTCCGCAAGCGCTTCGGCAACCCCTACGCGGTCGCGCATCGCGCCGACATACACGGCGCGCTGCTCGCGGGCTGCCGCGCGCAACCATTGATAGAACTGCGAACCCAGGCGCGCGTTACCGGTTTCGATATAGAAGCCAGCGGCGTTTCGGTGGTGCTGGAATCCGGCGAGCGCCTGTCGGCCGCCGCGCTGGTCGGCGCGGACGGCGTGCAATCGCGCATCCGCAAGGCGATCGTCGACGACACCGAACCGGTGCCCTCGGGCTTCATCATCTATCGCGCTGTCATTCCGGCAGAAGAGATGCCGCAGCGCGAGCAGCACCCCTACCCCATCATGTGGGCGGCGGCGAAGACCCACATCATCTACTACCCGGTGCGCGGCTGGACCGTGTTCAATTTCGGCGCGACGGTCCATACCGGCCAGAAGGACCTTGCCGACGGCGCAGACGCAGCGCCCGCGGAAGCGCTGCCGCTATTCGCGCACAACTGCGCCCGGCCGCTGCGCGTGATGCGGGTGCCCAAGGCCTTCAAGCGCTACACCATCCGCTACCAGGAGCCGGTGGACAACTGGAGCCGCGGTCCGGTGACTCTGCTCGGAGACGCGGCCCACGCCATGGTGCAGTTCATCGCCCAGGGCGCGGCGCAGGCGCTGGAAGACGCGGCCTGCCTGGGCGTCGCGGCGCACGAGGCGGACGGCGACTTCAGCCAGGCCTTCCAGCGCTACCAGGCGATACGCATCGTGCGCTCGGCGCGGGTGCAGATCACCTCGCTCGCCATGGACCGGATGCTGCACGCGGGCGGCGTCGAGCGCCAGGTGAGGAACAGCATTTTCGAGGGACGCACCGCCGGCGAAAGCTACGAGCGGCTCGCCTGGCTGTACACGCCGCCGCCCTATGTGAAGCAGTGCGCGGAACTCGGCGGCGCGGTGGGCTGAGAGAGCGAGTCCCCTCCTCTCTATACTTATATTTGAAAGCGTATTGCCCGTCAGTGCCCGCTGTGCGGGTATTTTGTCGTCAAGAAGTGTGAGAATTTCAGGATTTTCACCGGAACGCTCACTGGTGCGATGCAGCGCCGCCGCCGTGCCCGGCCCGCGGGTCGGGCACGGCAATCCGATCCCTGGAATCACACTGCACGTCCCGGGACACGAACCCGGCGAACTGCCCATGCTTCGGCGGCAAAGCTTCGAAGGCAAATTGACTTTTCCATTGTTTTGCGCTTAGCTGTTACAGACGCTTAGCTGTTACAGACGCTTAGCTATTGCAGCCGCATTGCGCCTGGCTGTTACAGACGCGACGTTGACAATCGATTAACACAGCTCACGATCCGGGCGTGCCGGAAGAATGCCTTTTCTGCGGAGGCTCGCGCACAGATGAGCAGCTTTACCCTGCGACCCCTGGTAGAGGGCACATTCGCGGTCGTCACCTCCACCCACTATCTCGGCTCCATGGCGGCCTGGCAGATGCTCGAGCGCGGCGGCAACGCGGTCGACGCCGCAGCCGCCTGCGGATTCGCCTTGCAGGTGGCCGAGCCGCATCTGAACGGGCCCGCGGGCGAGTGTCCGATGCTCATCTACGTCGCGCGGGAGCGCAAAGTCTATGCGATCAACGGTCAGGGTGCGGCCCCGGCCGCCGCCACCATCCTGCGCATGCGCAACCTCGGCATTGACCTCATTCCGGGCGACGGGCTTCTGCCCGCGACCGTGCCGGCCGCGTTCGATGCCTGGATAACCGCCCTCCTGCATTTCGGCACCCTCAGCCTGGAGGACGTCCTCACCCCCGCCGCACACCACGCCGAGACCGGCATCGTGTTGCAACCCTATGTGCGGCACATGATAGGCACGGCGAAGAAGACGTTCCTCGATGAGTGGCCGTCCTCCGCCGCGCTCTACCTTCCCGGCGGCGACGTGCCCGCCGCCGATCAGTTGTTCCGCAATCCCGAGCTCGCGGCGACGTTCCGCAGGCTGATCGACGTCGAGCGCGCGCATCGCAGCCAGGGTCGCGATGCCGCACTGCGCGCTGCGCGCAAAGCCTGGTACGAGGGCTTCGTCGCCGAGACCATCGACAAGTTCTGCCGCGAAACCGTCTCGCTGGACGCCTCGGGCCGGCGCAACCCGGCGCTACTCCGCGGCGAGGACCTCGCCCGCTTCAAGACCAGCGTCGAGGCGCCGGTGAGTGCTGACTACCACGGGCTTCAAGTCCACAAATGCGGGCCGTGGAGCCAGGGACCGGTGTTCCTGCAGCATCTGCGGCTCCTCGAGAACTTCGATCTCGCCGGCATGGGCCTCAGCTCGCCCGATTATCTGCACACCTTGATCGAAACACAGAAGCTCGCCTTCGCCGACCGCGAGGTCTATTACGGTGATCCGGCTTTCGTCCCGGTCCCGCTCGAGCAACTGCTCGCACGCGACTACGCGGCAGAGCGCGCCAGGCTGGTCGACCCCCGGCGCGCCTCGCACGAATTCCGCTGTGGCGCCGTCCCCGGCTTTCCCGCCAATCTCGGCTTCCTCGATCTTGTGGAACCGACCGAAGGCGAAGCCTACGGTGGAGAGAAACGCAGGGGACCCTCGAGGCCGCGCCCGGTCGGCCCGGGCGACACCGTCCATATGGACGTGATCGACAAGGACGGGAACATGGTGGCGGCGACCGGATCGGGCGGCTGGCTGCAATCCTCGCCAGTCGTCCCCGGTCTCGGATTTCCGCTTGCGACGCGCGGCCAGATGTTCTGGCTGGTCGAAGGCCATCCCAACGCGCTTGCGCCGGGCAAGCGTCCCCGTACGACACTGACACCGACCCTGGTCACGCGTGAGGGCGAACCACTACTCGCATTTGGCTCTCCCGGCGGCGACTACCAGGACCAGTGGACGCTCCACTTTTTTCTCAACCATGTTCATTTCGGGCTCGACATCCAGGAGGCGATCGAACAGCCGGAATGGCAGTCGGTGCATGTGCCCGACTCGTTCTACCCGCGCGGCTACACGACCGCCGGCGTGATGATGGAGGAGCGCATGCCGGCCGCGGTTATCGACGAACTAACGCGGCGCGGCCACCGCATCACCCCGACCAAGGCCTGGTTCGACGGCCGCCATGTCGCCGCTCAGATCGACACCCGAAGCGGCATTCGTCGCGCCGCGAGCAACCCACGCCGGCGTTCCTCCTTTGCAGTCGGACGCTGATCGTCATCCATGCGCCGCGAAAGCCAGGACCTCAAGATGACCATGATGAAGCGCTTCCCGTCTTGTCTGGCAGCCGTCGCAGCCGCGGTGATTGTCTGGTGCGGGCCGTCCGGTGCAGTTGCGCAGGACTACCCGAACAAACCTATTCGCATTTTCGTTGGCTTCGCGCCAGGCGGGCCCAATGACATCCTCGCGCGCATCCTGGGCGAGCATTTCCAGAAGGCCTGGGGTCAGCCTATTGTCGTTGAGCACAAGCCGGGACTCGGCGGCAGCCTCGCCGCCGATCAGGTCGCGAAATCGCCGCCCGACGGCTACACGCTGCTTTCGACCGGCGTCGGCGCCGTCGCAATCAATCAGAGCCTCATCCCCGACCTTGGCTACGATCCGAAACGCGACCTGGCGCCAGTCTCGATGACGGCCTGGACACCCGTCGTGCTCTCGGTCGCGGCGTCGGTGCCCGCGACCAACGTCGCCGAGTTCATCGCCCACGCCAAGCGCGAAGCCGGCAAGCTCAATCACGCGAGCCCCGGCACCGGCTCGAGTTCGCACCTCGCCGCCGAGGCGTTCCGGCTGAAGCTCGGTTTCCAGAGCCAGCACATCGCCTATCGCGGCGTCCCGCCGATGAATGAAGCGATGGCCAAGGGGGAAACGCAATGGACCTTCGACACGCCGCAAGGCGCGATGAATCTGCACCGCCAGGGCCGCGTGCGCGTGCTCGCTATCGCGGCCAATGAACGCTGGCCGCTGTTCCCGGAGATCCCGACCATGAGAGAGGCGGGCGTGGCAGACTTCGAGGTCTTCACCTGGTTCGGGCTCGTCGCCCCCGCGGCGACACCGCGAACTATCATCGAGGCGCTCGCGCGCGAGGTCGGCCAGGCGCTGCGCTCGCCCGGCGCCGTCGAACGCATCCGAAACCTCGGCATGCAACCGGTACCCGGCACGCCCGAGGACATGCAGAGAATCATCGAAACCGACACGCGCCGCTGGGCGGAGGTGATCCGTGCCGCGCGCATCAAACCCTGAACCGTCGCGCTTTTTAGCCCGTCTGGCTGTACACGCCGCCTTATGTGAAGCGGCGCGCTGAGACAGGATCTCTCCTAATAGCTATACTTATCTTGGAAATCGTATCGCCCGTCAGTGCCCGCAGTACATGGACTTTTTCGTTACAAAATATTGGAATTGTAGAACCGCGCTGTCAGCCAATGGCACACCGCCGCCGCCTGTTCGTCGCGGTCCGGGAATCCGATGAACTGCACGCCCAGCGGCAGGCCGTCCACCGCAAGGAAGGGCAGGAGGCCGCGCGGTGAATACGCCGCGACGTTTTCCTGTGATAGCGCCGCTCGCGCACGTTTTGTTTGATGCGCGCGGGCGTCACATTCAGCGCGCGTGCCAATGCATTACCGGACAGTCCATACGGAATCACGAACTCCTCCCGCAGTAGTTCGCGGGGCATGCCCCGATAGGGCGCATGCCAGAGCATGACTTCGAGCGATTCAGAAATAGGCCTACATTGATTCCTTTTTGTAATAAAATGTGACTACATTTAATGAAAATATTAAATATTTGAGGTCACAATGCTGATTCCAATCCGCGAATTGAAGGCCAATCTCTCCCGCGTGCTCTCCCGTGCACAGGCAGGCGAGGTGATCGAGGTGACCGCGCACAAAAAGCCGATCGCCCGAATTGTCGGTATTCCGCCCGGGGCCGATTCGGGACTGCGCCGGCTGATCGGCATGGGTGCGATAAGTTGGGGCGGTGACAAACCCGAGTTTGCCCCGCCGGTCAAACTTGGCGCCGGCGGCGTCTCCCTCGGCCAGATGGTGCTAGAGGACCGTGGGTGATCCTGTTTTGCGATACCTCCGCCCTGGTGAAGTTGTACGTGCAAGAAGATTCCAGCGATGCGATGCGCCTGCTTGCCGCATCGGCCACCACGATTTCCGTTTGCCGCATTGCCTGGGCCGAAATGATGGCCACGCTGGCGCGACGTGCGCGCGAAACACCAACCGATGCAGCCGCAATCGAGACCGTCCGCCAGCGGCTGCGGGCGGACTGGCCGCGCTATGCGGTGGTCGAAGTCACGCAGGCGCTGATGGAACTGGCCGGCGACTATGCCGACACCTTTGCCCTGCGCGGCTACGATAGTGTGCAACTCGCCGCCGCCCGCACCGTGCAGCAGGCCGCCGGCGAACCACTGCATTTCGCCAGCTTCGATACCCGTCTGTGCAAAGCGGCCGCAATTTTGACTATGGCGGTCGGCACGGCCCATGAATAGCGCGCCTGAATTTGTTGAAGTCGATCTCCATTCCACCGAAAAGAAACTGATCCGCGATCTGGCGTCGTTCTATGTCAGGGACGAGGTGACTCAGGTGGACCTTGCCAATGGCCGAAAAAAATAGGTGCGATTTCGATCCTCCGCGATCGACGAAATCATTGGCGAATTGTCGTATCACTACAATCGCTGCAGGAGCGCCGCCAAATCAGCGCAGCTGGATGAACTGATCGTCCATCTTGAGAACGCACTTTCAGCCAGCCGGAGATAGCCGCCCTCATGTTGCCATCGCTTCTCGCTCGAGAGCTTCAAAACGGCATGAAGAACTTTCTCGCAACCGGTTTTGAACCCTCCGACCCGCTGTTCGCGGGCGTGATGCTGCGCTTTACCGCGGCACCTCGAAGGCGTCCATAACGCGCCCTGGGGCGTCTTTGGAGAGATCGACCGTTTGACGATATATGCCACTTAGTGGCATAGTGGGTAAATCATGCAAGTGTTCAAGACACGTTTTTTCAGCCGGTGGATGCGAAAGACGGAGCTGACCGACAGCGCGTTGTGTAATGCAGTGGCCGAAATGGTGCAAGGTCTGATCGATGCCGACCTGGGTGGCGGTGTCGTGAAAAAGCGGATCGGGCTTGCCGGTCGTGGCAAGCGAGGTGGCGCCAGAACGCTCGTTGCTACAAACAGGGGAAACAGGTGGTTCTTCCTCTACGGATTCGAGAAAAGCGATCGTGCCAACATCACCGGTGATGAGCTGGAAGCGCTCAAGGAAATCGCGGAGCAGTTGCTGGCGCGAGCAAGCAGGCAGCTCGACGAAGCGGTACAGGATGGTTCGTTACAGGAGATTTGCGATGAAAACAAAATCCAGGGCTAAAAGCCGAATTCTTGAAGCTGTCCACGAGACAGCAGGCGATCTGCATCGTCTGGGTTTTATTGACAAACGCAAGATGCGAAAGTTCGATGCCCTGTGCCTTGATCCCGTACCACAGTACGACGCTGAAAAAATTCGCGCGTTGCGCGATCACCTGCAGGTAAGTCAGGCCGTGCTCGCTGCCGTGTTAAATACCAGTCTCTCAACCGTGCGCAAATGGGAGGTCGGCGACAAGCACCCGAGCGGACCCTCGCTGAAATTGCTCAACCTGCTTGATCGCAAAGGACTGGAAGCGGTAATTTGACAATGGCTGTCGGGACGCGGCGGGTGGGCAAGAAAAGGCTATCGAGATTCGCATTCGCCTTTTCACCGGCTTTAGCCGCCGCGTGGTGAAACCCGTCCGGCTCACTATCCTTTGCGGCGAGAAGCGCCGCGCCGCCAGCTGCACGACCCTATGACAACCGTTCTCGTCTACGGCGGCACAGGCGCGCAGGGCGGCGCCGTGGTGCGCGAACTCCGCCTTCAAGGATTCGAGGTGCGTGCAGTCACCCGCGACGTCCGCAAGGCGCGCGCGCTCGAATCGCTCGGCGCCACGGTTTTTTCGGGCGACCTCGCCGAACGCGCAACGCTGGAGGCGGCCAGTCGCGGCATCGATCGCCTGATGCTGTTGCTGCCGGTGGGATTCGACAAGGCGAGAGGCGTGCTGATGGGACGCAATGCGATCGACGCCGCGATCCAGGGCGGCGCATCCCTCGCCGTGTATAACGCCAGCGGTCCGATCCCGTCCGAAGACAGCGGGTCGGCCACTGCCGACATCAAGCGCGAAGTCGCCGCCTACCTGCAGGCAAGCGGCGTCGGCGCCATCGTGCTCCAGCCCACGATCTACCTCGACAACTTCGCGCAGGCGTGGGCGGCGCCGGCCATCATGCGTGGATCGCTTGAATACCCGATTCCATCGACTTTCAAAGTCGCCTGGATCAGCTGGCGGGATAACGCCGCCTATTGCGCGGCTGCGCTTTCGCGCCCGGAGCTCGCCGGGCGCAGCTTTCTGATCGGCGGTGCAGAAGAGCTTACCGGGCCGCAGCTCGCCGAAAGATTCGCCCGGAAGCTGGGACACGAGATACGGTTTGCCAGTACCGATCTCGGTCAGTTCGAATCTGCCATCAACGGCTTGCTCGGCCCGCCGTGCGGCACTGAGCTTGGCGTGTGGTACCGCTGGGTGGCGAGGCAACAGGCGTCACCTTATGCCGGCCTGGATGCGGGCGAGCTGGGGGTACGCGCGCAGTCCGTCGACGCGTGGATCGCGGGGCAGGACTGGGACCGCTGGCGAAGCTGAGAAAGCACCGATCGGGCTGAAACAGCATGCGTGTTCGCCGGTATTACAAGCCTCCGCCCCGACCCATTCCTCACTCCAGGCGGATGCCTGCCTCCTTGATGATCTTGTCGTACCTGACGCGATCGGTTTGAATGACGCGTGCCAGTTCCTCTGGCGTCGTGCCCATCAGTATGGCTCCCGTCGCGCTGAAGCGCTCGCGCATGTCCGGCAGCCGCAAGACGCGCACCAGTTCCGCATTGAGCCGGTTCTGGATACCCCGGGCGAGACCGGCCGGAGCCAACATGCCGGACCAGACCGCGACGTCGTAGCCCGGCAGGCCCGCTTCGGCCATGGTCGGCACATCCGGCAGCGCCGCCGAGCGCTGCGAGCTGGTCACCGCAATCGCCCGCATCTGCCCGCTCTTGATGAACGGCAGAGAAGCGCTCGAATCGACAATCATCGGTATCGTGCCGCCGAGCACGTCGGTGATGGCCGGGGCGCTGCCCTTGTACGGCACGCCCAGGATCTGGATGCCGGCCATCGACTTGTAAAACTCGGCGGCGATCTGCCCCGGCATGGCGCCGTAGGCATACGCCAGTTTGCCCGGCGAGGCTTTGGCAAGCGCCGTCAATTCGGCCAGGTTCTTCGCCGGCGTGCCCGGATGAACGGCAAGCACCATCGGGTTGGTATGAGTGAGCGTGATCGGTGTGAAGTCCTTCACCGGGTCGTAGGGCAGATTCGCGTAGAGACTCGGATTGACCACCAGCGTGGTGTTGATGGCGAGATACAGGGTGTACCCGTCAGGGGCCGATCTGGCGGCGAGTTCCGCGCCTATCACTGTGTTTCCCCCAGGCCGGTTCTCGACCACCACCGGCTGTTTCCAGTTCTCGGAGACTTTCTGCGCGATCGCCCGCGCCATCAGGTCGGTACCGCCGCCCGGGGTGAACGACACGATGAGTCGAATACGCCGGTTGGGATAGTCGTTCTCGTTCTGGGCCTGCGCACTCGGAACGATCGCAGCGCCCAGAAGCAGCACCGCAAGGAACATTTTGCAGCTGCGCATGACATCACTCCGTTAGTGAGGTGGCAAAGCGACAGGCCGGCCGCGATTGAGGGCTTGGGGATATTGGAATTGCCGGCATGGGTTACGCGGCTCTGGTGGTGGAATCGGCGCGAGATAGTGGACGCCAACAGACCTTCGAGAAGTATCGTTGACGCCGGCTGCCGTAGTCAATCGCCGGATTCGCGTGCAGCGATTGCCATCGATGGCTATATGAGGTTGCCGCGCTCGTCTATCGCCACTGACGGCACGGGACGCAGCGGTATCGCGATCTCATAGCGCGTATGACGCTGCAGGCCTGAACGTGCCAGTGCGTGCCTCGCAACCAGATCGGCAAGATCCCGCGTGGCCGTGGCCGGCGACGCGCCGGTGATGCTGGCGTATTTGCCGGCGCTCATTCCGCCTTCAAAGCCTTCCGGACCTTCGCGCAACATGCGCAGGAGCGCTTTTTTCTGGCGTTCGTTGAGTTGATCGCGCAAGCGGTCGAGCAAGCGGGTCTTGTCGATCAGGAAATCCACCAGCGCAATCGACCGCCGCTGCGCCTCGATTACGGTCGCGGCGAACCAGGTGAGCCAGGGCGTGATCTCCTGATGTTTGTTGTTCGCTTCCAGCGCAGCGTAATAGGCATTTCGCTTCGCCAGAATAGTCGCGGCCAATGCCGTCAGCGTCGGGTGTCCCAGGCTTTGCGCGAGGACTTTTTCCGCGATGGCCCGGCCGATACGGCCATTGCCGTCCTCGAACGGATGGATGCAGATGAAGTACAGATGCGCGATGCCTGCCCGCGTCAATGCAGGCAAGGGCTTGGCATTTCCCGATGCCGAGCGATTGAACCAGTCGATGAAACGGGACATTTCAGCCGGTACTGATGATGATGGCGGCGCCTCGAAGTGAACCTTGGGGTCGTGGATGGCGCCGGACACCACTTGCATCGGCTCGATATGGGTCCGATAGCTGCCGACGTCCTTCAGGTCGCGGCGACCCGTCGTCAGCATCCGATGCCATCGGAACAGCATGTCGTGCGAAAGAGGTTCAGCGCAGGTGTGATGGACATCGACCATCATCTTCGCGACACCCTGTTCCGCGGCGCCGATCTTGCGGTGGTCGGTCGTCAGGCCGAGTTGCCGGCGGATTGAGGACTGGACGCTGGCGCGATCGAGTATTTCCCCCTCGATTTCCGAGGTCGTCACCGCCTCGGTGCTCATGGCCTCGACCGTGAACTGCTCCCGGTCTTCCGTCCCGAGATGCTTTGCCGTACCGGCATATTCGCCAGCTTCAACCAGAAATAGCGTCTCGGCCTTGAGGAATCGCGCCTGTTTCCAGGAAAAATCCGGCCAGTCGGGTTGTTCCCAGTTCCATTGCATGATCGATTGGAGCTCCTTCTATCGATCATTTTACAGAATAATATGATCGATAGAAGGCGGGTCCTATCGCTCACCCGCATTGGGTCGACGCGCCACGCTGATAGGGTAAGCCCCCCAATCTCTATATCATTTTCATAAGTCAATTGCCCATAAGTGCGCGCCCTGCGGGGACTTTATCAATATAAAGCTTGGAAATTTCCGGTATCCGGTATCTAAAGGGAGTTGCGGCACACCGCGAATACCCTGGCGACAAGGACACACCGGCGTGCCGACTTCACCGGACCTTTTCTTCTCCCGGCTCGTCCCTACTGATAGTCATCCTCCCGCTGATGCCGGACCGCGAGGATGCTGATCATGTTGCCGGGTTCTATTTCAAACAGCGCCACATAGCCTGCCGATCCGAACGGAATGACGAGTTCCCTGAGAAACGGCCTGTCGGGGAGTGCCTTGCGTCATGAAAAAGGCGAGAATCGCAGCAATTCCACCGCAGCCTTGATGGCATCCAGTGCCTTTTCAGCCGCAGCAAGATCCTTTTCCAGCAGGAAATCGTACACGCGCAACAAATCGTCTTCCGCTTCCGCGTCCTGTAGCGCTGCACCGATTCAGGCCGCGCGCTGCCGGGCTTTGGCCAGTCTGCGCTCCAGTTTCCCGATCACATTTTCGGCAGACACATACCTGCCGCTATTTCGGGCCTGATCTGCACTCACCAACCCGCGTTCGATGAAAGCCTGCCTGGATTTTCTATACTCGATATTCCGGTTCACGGAGTCCAGTACGAACCCGGAAAGTGTCTCGCCTTTTTCCAGAACGTCTTCGGCCTGTTTGCGAAACTCGGGCGACACGCGCAGCGGCGGGATGGTGGTCGTCTTCATCTTAAATCCGTGTTTTGGTTTGAGACTTCGGGGTTGAAACTTCGGGGTTGAAACTGCGGTGTCAAAACTGCGGCATTGCAATTGCGATGCAGTATACCCGGACCTGCCGGGATGCTACCCATTCGAAGATTTCGCGTACTCGTGACAACGCCGTAGCCCCAGCCACACGGATCACCGGTGCCATCGAGGCATCGCCCGGTCGGTGCTCAGTCGATCCGTATGCGCGCCTCGCGGATCACCTTGCCCCATTTGTCCTGCTCCGAACGGATGAAGGCGGCGAACTGCTCCGGTGTTCCGCCGCCACCCTCGGCGCCGAACTTGAGGAAGCGCTCTTCGACGTCGGGTTGTTTGAGGATGGCGCCGATCTCGGCATTCATGCGCGCGACGATCTCGCCCGGCGTGCCGGCGGGAACGAGCACGCCGAACCAGCCCGTGGCTTCGTAGCCGGTGACGCCGGATTCGGAGATCGAGGGAATATCGGGCGCCGATTTCGAGCGCTGCAGGCTGGTCACGCCCAGCGCGCGCAGCTTGCCCGCGCGGATGTTGGGCAGCGCGGTGGCGAGGCTGTCGAACAGCGCCTGCACCTGACCCGCGAGCAGGTCGGTGACCGCGGGCGCGGTGCCCTTGTAGGGCACGTGCACGATGTCCACGCCGGTCATGTTGCGGAACAGTTCGCCGAACAGATGCGGCCCGGTCGCGTTGCCGACCGAGGCGTAGTTGATCGAACCCGGCTTCGCACGGGCGAGCGCGATAAATTCGGCCATCGTATTCGCCGGCACCGACGGATGCACTATCAGCACATTCGGAATGCGCACCGCGAGGATCACCGGCGCGAGGTCGCGCTGCGGATCGTAGGGCAGCTTCGCCTGCAGCAACGGCTGCAGCGCGATGCTGTTGCTGCCGAGGAGCATCGTGTAACCATCTGGCGCGGCCTTCGCCGCGATCTCGGTGCCGATGATGCTGCCCGCGCCAGGGCGGTTCTCCACCACCACCGGCTGGTTCCAGCGTTCGGCGAGTTTTTGCGCGAGCGTGCGGCCGGTGATGTCGGTCGGTCCGCCCGGCGGGAAGGGAACGATCATGCGCAAGGGGCGCGACGGCCAGGCCTGGCCGAAAGCGGGAAGGCTCGCGGTGAAGACACTGGCGAATACACCCAGACAAGCGGCGGCGCCCAGCAGGCGCGGTGGCAGATTCATGGTCGTGACTCCTTCGGAAGCGCGGCGGGGCGCAGCGCGGTAACGAGCGCCATGTAGTGCAGTCGGTGCGGCGGTAGGGCATCCGGCGCGTCCGGGCCGGGATGCTCCGGGCTGCTGAGTTCGATCTTCACATCGCTGAAGCCCGCGCGCTCGAGGTCGGCGCGCAGGTCCATGGCCGCGAGCGTGTGCGCGAACGGTTCATTGTTGCGCGCGGCATAGCCCGTATGCAGCCAGTCGCCGACGACACCGCCGGGCACGAGACACATGTCGTAGGCGGCAAACAGGCCGCCCGGCCGCAGCAGTCGGTAGGCGTCGCCAAACGACCGGCGTATCGCCGCAGGCGGCATTTCGTGCAGCAACCAATGGGATGTGACAAGGTCGAAGCTCGCATCGTCGAAATCGGTCTGCTCGGCGTTCTGCTGGCACAGGATCACATTGCTGCCTTCCTCCGCCGAGCGCAGCCGGCCCAGGCGCAGGCTGGGTTCGCACACATCGGCGCCCACCACTTCCGCCGCGGGCAGGGCGCGCTTGATGGCGCGGCTGGAGCGCCCGCCGGTGCAGCCGAGATCGAGAATGCGCCCGGGCGCAAGGCGATGTCGCGCGAGCGCCTTTGCCAGCAGCGCCGCGTACCAGTCCACCAGTACTTCCGGGTTGGACCCGGCAAAGCTCAGCCCCGTCTGGTACCAGGCAAGCACCCAGGCATGAAAGGGTTCGCGCCACAGACCGCCCGAGAGCTGGTGGGTGTCGCATTCGGTAACATAGCGCGGAATCCGGAAACCGTCTTTCAGCCGCAGGCGGTCGCTGGGCGGCGCGTCGGCAGCGGCGAGCAAGGCATCGAGCTTGTCGCGCTGGCCTTCGAGCACGGTGGCATAGCCCCAGCGGCCGTGAAAGCGCATCTGCTGGGTGCGTCGCTCGAGCCAGGCGTAGAGCTGGTAGGCGGGCGATGCGCGCATCGCGCGCTCGAGGGCGGCGCTGTCCGGCGCGGCGACGGCATTCGCCTCCTGCACCACTTCGCGATAGAGCGCGTTGCCCCAGTAGGCCTTCAGGCCGGACACATAGCCCTGGAAGGCGCGCGCTTCGAACGGAACGTCATAAGGGGTGGTCGTGGACATGCTTGCTCCTGCGCGCGGCAGATCAGGATTCACGCATCATGGCGGCGACGTTGATCGCCTCATCGGGATACCCGTAGGGACGCATGATGGTTTCGGAGAACGCTTTTTCCTCGGCGCTCATCCATTTGGCGAGTTCGGGCGAGTTGCCCGCCTGATCGAGGGCCGCTTGCGCCAGCGTGCCGGTGGCGAGCAAGGCGCGCGTGAGGCGCTCGACCTGCGCCTTGAGCACGAACACTTCGCTGCCGAGCGCGGCAATCACGCCCAGCAGGCGCGCGGTGTCCGGCTCGGGAAAGAACTTGAGTTCGCCGATCGCGGCGGCAGCATCGTCGGCTTCCCGATTCATTGTGGCGATTCCTTTTCGTTCACAGGTTGAACAGCTTGCGCGCGGTGAGCGGCCTGCCCTCGATGTTCGCGATCACCATCACGCCGACCGCGCCGGCGGCGCAGGCGCGCTCGAGTTCGGCCAACGCAAGTTCGGCATGCAGCCAGGGCAGCGAGGCGAACCAGCGTATGCGATCGGGATACGCGAGCTGTGCTGCGGCCATGCTGTCGTTCATCACCGCCGCTGCCTGCAGCGCGATGCCGGGTGCGCCGAAGTGCGCGTTGGGCGCGGTGAGCGAAACGATCGCAACATCGACCTTCGCCGCGTCCACGCGCACCGCAAGCGTCACCGGGGCGAAGTCGCGCTCGATGTCGTAGGGCACTTTCGGCAGCAGTGCCGGCGCCTGTATCACCGAGGTGAAGGCGAACAGCGCTGTGTAGCCGTCGGCGGGCAATCGGGCGACATACTCGCTACCCACGGTGCCGGTGCCGCCGGGCCGGTTTTCCACGATCACTGGCTGGCCCCAGAGGGTGCCGACGCGCTCGGCGATCAATCGCGCAACGCGATCCGGGCTGCTGCCGGGTGCGGCGGGCATGACGAACTTCACCGGCTTCGCGGGCCAGGCCTGGGCGTGCGCGGCAGCGGCGGACAGGCAGGCGGCAGCAAGCACGGCCGCCCGGACGAGCGCGGGAATTCTCGACTGCATGGGGTTCCTCCGAAAGTTGCTGCGGGAGCTGTGGCGCGCATTCTACGGACCGCAAGCGCGGTCGTCGATTCGATACTGCGATATCGTTGACAGGAGGCGCCGGCCTCAGCCGACACGCTCAGTCCGCACGCTCAGTCCGCACGCTCAATCCGCACCTTCAATCCGCACGCTCGATCCGCACGCTCAATCGGCACGTTCAATCGGCACGAATCCCGGCTTTCTGGATGATTGGCCGCCACTTAGCGATTTCGGCGACGATGAGATTCATGAATTGCTGCGGCGTGCCGCCTACCGGAACTGCACCTTGCATTGCAAGCGTGTCACGCATCGCCGGCTGCGCCAGGACCGTGTTCAATTCCGCGTTCAGCCTGCTCACCACAGCGGACGGCGTCCCGGCAGGCGCAAGCAGGCCGTACCAGGCGCTTACCTCGAATCCGGGCAAGCCGGATTCCTCGGAGGTCGGCAGATCGGGCAGTGAAGCAACCCGCAGGCGCGAGGTGATTGCCAGCGCCTTCACCTTGCCGCCCCGGATGTGCGGCATGGCCGAGGCGAGCGGCTCTATCATCAGCTGAATCTGTCCGCCCATGAGGTCGGGGATTGCCTGCCCGCTGCCCTTGTACGGCACGTGCACCATGTCTATTCCTGCAAGACTCTTGAGGTACTCCCCGGCCAGGTGCTGCGCTGCGCCGGCGCCGCCGGATCCGAAATTGATCGTGCCGGGTTTGGCGCGCGCCAGGTCGACAAGGTTGCGCAGCGAGGCCACCGGCAGATTCGGCGTGACTATCACCACCAGCGGCACTGAAGCCATCTGGCCGATGGCGGCGAAGTCTTTCACCGGATCGAAGGGCAGTTTGGGGTAGATGCTGGGCGACAGCGCATGCGCGGAAGGCGTCATGAACAAGGTGTAGCCATCGGGCGGCGACTTGGCGACAAGATCGGTGGCGAGCGTCGCGCCGGCGCCCGGCCGGTTCTCCACCAGCACCTGCTGGCCCAGGCCTTCCGAGAGGCGCTGGGCGATCAGGCGCGCCATGATGTCGTTGCCGCCGCCGGGCGGCGCGCCGACCACGATGCGCAACGTCTTGTTCGGATAGCCCTGCGCCATGGCTGGCCCTGCAGCCGGTAGCATGCCGAATGCCAGGGCTAGGGCCAGGGCCAGGGCAGACAGTGCTGCCCGCGTGCATTGCGAAAATTTCATCTCGGCAGATCCTTGCGTTTGCAGTTCATTCAATATCAGCACCATGCGCTCAGCGCATGCCCCTGTCCGTCACCATGCATCGGGAAGATCTGTAGCGGTAAAGCCATTCCGGGCCAGGCGCGTATCCGCGCTTGGGCAACTTATACACCAAGCATGTAACAGCGCGCCATGGTTCACAGCACGCCACGCCGACGGGAACACCCGGCGTCTCTATATTATTTCTTGAAACTCTACTGCCCGTAGATGTCCGCAGAATGGGGACTTTGTCCTTACAAAGTTTCAGAATTTTCAGTACCGGTGGGCATGACTGCAGCGGCCACCATGCAAGAACGCTCGCGCAGTGATTCATCGCGGCGGCGCGGCGGCGCGCTCGCCGCGCGCGAGTACGGCCTCCACGAAATCCACGGCGCCCATCGGGTCGTCTATCGCCAGCGTATCAAGTCTCACCTGTTTCGCCCCGAATTTTAGCGTCAGCATGCCCGACAACCGCTCCCTGGTATCGGCGTCGACAACCTTGATGTGATGCCCCTTGGACAGGTTCTTCCAGGCGTAGCGGCGACAATCGCGCATGGCGATGCCCTCCCCGTCCATGTAGGCAGGCACCCGGGAACGGACCACAACCAGTCGAGCACGCCGCCCACCCTGTAGGCGCATACCGTCGCCAGGAACCACGCGCCTTTGTAGATCCAGCTGAGCTTGATGTCGAATCGCTCCTGCGTCATCTTCCCCTCCCGTTGTTCAGCACGCCGGCCGCAGCGCATCGCCGGCAGTGCAGTCGCGACCGGCACAGGACGATGCGCGGCCGAGCCGATCGAACCGGTCACGCCGCGGCGGCGAGGCGGACGATTCATTGTTTATCGTAGCGCATCCTGCGTCCGCAATGCCCGATCCGTTTGCCGGCGGAATCCTTTCCGCCCCTGCCGACAGCGCTATGATCCGCGTTTTACCGGAGATCCCATGACGACTTCGCAAGCCATGCAGACATTGCTCGACCAGGCCGAGATTGCCCAACTGGAGCGCGACTGGGGACTGTGGCGCGACACCTGGCGCTGGGACAAGCTGCGCGACCTCTATGCGCCCGATGCCCGGATGACCACCACCTGGATGGATGGCACGGCAGCCGAATTCCTGGCCGCGGTCATCCAGTCGGCAAAGAAAGGCAACCGCGGACAGCATTTCATCGGCGCCTCCAGCATAGCCGTGAACGGCGAGCGTGCCATCGCGGAAACGCGGCTGGTGCTGATGATGCGCGCGGTGCTGGAGGGAATCGAGGTGGATGTGAGCTGCCACGGCCGCGTGCATGACCGGCTGGTGCGCCACGACGGCCGCTGGCGCATTCTGCGGCGCGTGCCGATTTACGAAAAGGACCGCATCGATTCCGTCATCCCCGGCGCCACGATAGAGTTGGACCCGGCGAAGCTTGCGCTGCACCCGGAAGGTTACCGTCACCTTGCCTATATGCAGACCTTGCGCGGCGATCGCATCGTGCCCAACCTGATCGCGCCGAACAGCCCCGAACAGGCGAGGCTTTACGCGGAGGGCGATGCGTGGCTGGCGGCGGGTTGACAATCCGTGGCCGGCGCGATGCCGTCCGGTTGAAAGGCATGGCTTGTCCTCGCACCCGATTCGGGCATGCTTCGAACAACCGGCCTGAGGATTATTGAGGCATCCGTGGCAAATGATCAACCTTCCCCGTTCGTCCTCTAACGTTCGTCCTGAGCTTGTCGAAGGACAGTATCGCAGTCCGTTCGTCCTGAGCCTGTCGAAGGACGCCTGTCAAAGGAAACTTCTCGAAGAACAAGTGGGCTTCGACAGGCTCAGCCCGAACGGTCTCGTGTATCGGGCCGTATATTTAACCAAGGTCAATGAGTGAAATCTCTGGCCTCATCGCTCAACCCGCTCGAAATCCATCACCTCAAGAATTTGCTCGAGGCCGAGGGAATCCGCTGCTGGATCCGCAACGAGATGCTGGCACGCCTCGCCGGTGAGATTCCTTTCAGCGACTGCTCGCTCGAGCTGCACGTGCTGCGGGAGGAAGACCACGCGCGCGCCGAGGAGACGCTGCGCCAGTGGCGGCAGGCGCGGCCGCTGGGCCCCGCGTGGACCTGCCCCGGCTGCGGCGAATGGCTGGAGGGACAGTTCAGCGCCTGCTGGCACTGCGGGGCGTCGCGTTCCTGAGTCGCAGATCTGCGCTTCGCCACCCCACCCTCTTGGGGGAACGCATGGCCTGCGGCCATGGCGCGATGAATCCGCGCCCTACGGCGCTGGTGCCAATCCCGCATCGGTGGCCCTTCACCGCCCGTAGGACGCAGCTTCAGCGCGCCGAAAATCGACGGTGTTCCCGCGGCCAGGGCGCGATGAATCCGCGCCCTACGGCGATGGCGCAAACCCCGAGCGGGTGTCCCATTACCGCCCGTAGGGCGCAGCTTCAGCGCGCCAAAATTCGACGGTGTTCCCGCGGCCATGGCGCGATGAATCCGCGCCCTACGGCGATGGCGCAAACCCCGAGCCGGTGTCCCATCGTCGGCCACAGGACGGTTCCCGGCGACGATGCAACGGTCCGCGCAATTCGGAGGCAGAATACGAGATCGTCGCTGCGCGTCTCCTCCGGCCAGGACGGAGCACGTTCTCGTCGTTCAGCGCGGATTGAAGGTGATGTCCAGGGTTCCGTCAGCAAGCAGCCGCGCGATATTCTGGCGACTGGTCCGTTGATCTCTGGATGGTCCGATGACTTGCTGAAACTCTCCACCAAGCACAATGCGCCCATCGGATTGAATGCCGATCATGGTGATGAAGCCGTCTACGCGAATGACTCCTGTCGGTCCGGCGAATGTCGGATCTGGCCCGCCATCCGGCAGGAGTCGGACGATCGCGCCGTAGTCCTTCGCGCCCAGCGTGCCGGCGACGACGATTTTGCCGTCGGGTTGCGGCGCGAGCTGGTCGATACGCAGGAATCTCCCCGCCGGTATGCTGAAGGTCGTATCGCGTCGACCATCTGCCTTCAACTTCACGGTGTGGGCCTGGTGGATGGGCGGGGAGGACCCCGGGACGGCGACATAGGAGATGAGGATCAATTCGCCGCCCGGCAGCGCCACAGACAGGGACACTTCCATATTTTCCAGCTCGGGACTGAAGGCGGCGTCGAGGCTTCCGTCGGCGTCCAGGCGCACCATGCCGTATCTCCACCCCGTCTTGGGAAAGGATCCTTCGACAAGCAGGTGCCCTGTCGCCAGTACGGATACTTTTGATATAGAACAATTCTGGGGTCGGGGCCGGGAAGGCGCAGGACCATAGAGAGCCTCCATCGCCGTAGAGGAGAAGGCGACATCACGCACACCCGTTTTATCGAACCGCAACAGGCAGGCGTCTTCGGTATCCTGGAGGAAGCGGCTCGCCGAGACGAGCAACAGCCGGCCGTCGGGTTGCATGCCTGCCAATTCGAAGCCCGCTCTGGCGCCGGGCTCCATGCTCATGTCGAGCCGGAATCGAGGATCGACCATGCCCTCGGGTTGCAGGCGCGTGAGGCCGCTTCGTGAACCGGCGGGGGCCGTACTGATCACTATCGATTCATCCGGCGACAGGAGTACCCGCGAAGGCGCAGAGACGCCGGGATCGCCGGATTCCATAGCGGCAAAGGTCGTGTCTCTTTGCCCGTCCGGAAGGAGACGCACCAGACCCCGCGCGTCCCTTCCGGCATAGTATTCGAACCCTCCGGACACAAGCAGGCGGCCATGGCGATCGATCGCGACCGTGTACACGCGGCCATCAAACCCGTGCAGGCTGTTCCCGATACGCAGCTTGGAGAGGCCTGTCGTCGCCCGGCCTGTTTCCCGTTCGTAAGCCGAGACGCCGGCATCCCTGGCTTGTTGCGTTGCTCTATGTGCGCTGAACTGCGGGTATCCCGTGATGATGAGGAGCGCGGCAGTGACTGCGGCGGCGACCGGCGGCATCGTTCTGTATGGAGATGCGCCCGATCGTAAGTGGCTGATGATGCCGAGGCACAGATAGAACCCGCAGACGAAACAGAACGAGACGAGCAATCCGTAGTGGGGACCGCTCGCGCGTGGCGAAAACCCGGTCATCGCAAGCGCGATCTGGATCAGGAAAAAGACGGGATGGGTGGCAAACGCCACGAAGATGCTGTCGACGAGGATATAGCGAAGCAGCGTCGCTGGAGGCAGCGCAGCTGGTTCGCCCCGGTTCGTGTAGCCGGTCGCGAAGGCGGCCAGCAACGACAGGCCGAAGACAACCAGGTATCCGGTAAATAACCAGGGCAGGACCAGCGTAGCGCTCAGCAGCCCCAACGACCACAGCACGGCATGGACAAGCCAGCGCGTATCCGTGAGCGCGAATGTATCCCACGACATGGACGGGACAGGCAGGGTGCTTGTTGACGGTATCATTGTGCAGGATAAGTATAGTCAGAATCGGATGCCTCCCAAAGGAACCCTCCGGAAAATTCGGCGACTCGAAGCGGTCACGCGCCAGGGTGGCGAACAGGGCTCGTGATGAGGAAATCGGGCGATGGCGGAGAAAGCGGTTACCAGGGTAAGCGCGTGGGTTTCGACCCACCCGAAGACGTTCGGGCTGTTGATTCTCCTCGGGCTTCATGCCGTGTTTGTCCTGGGACCGATTGTGATCTCGTCTCTCGGATTCTTCGCGCGGGGGGACGCATCGTCCGCCTGGACATGGCTGCCCGAGTGGACCGGATTCAAGCATGAAGCCGTGCCGCTGTTGATCGGTGTCGTGCAGCTCTACTATGTGATCCCCGCGGTACTTCTCGCGTTGAAGCTGAAGTATCCCGCCGTGGCGAAAGGCATACTCCAGGCCGCAATCGCCACGTTCCTGCTCAATGCCGGCGGCTGCGCAATATTCGTCTGGCAGTTGACCAAAATAGACGGCTAGGGCAAGAGCGGGGGACGGGCCATTTCTTCCACCGACTCCTCTGCGGTGCGGTGCGCGCATTCATCGCATGATGCGCAACTTTGAATCCTCGGAATTTTCAGACCGCATGGGTCGAGCTGGTCACGTAGCGGAATCGAATCGATCATCGAATCGGTGCGCGCCGAATACCGGCGGTATTTCTGCCACCACGGCGCGATGAATCCGCGCCCTACTCATAACGGCATCCCTATCATGTCATCCTGGTTCCGGCTCTGCCGGCTCGGGCTTTTCTGGCCGATCTGCTTGACTCCCAATCGTGTAGGAAGCGGCTCACGCCAGGAAGTTTTGCGAATGGACTCCCGAAAATGTCAAACTGCTGCTGTCACCCCGACAGGATCGGGGATTTCCTGTTCTCGTTCAAGATTCGAATCGAAGTGATCGCGCCGCGGCGATGGCCGCGTTTCGGGCGCGATTTTTCGCCGCCATGCTCATGTAGGGGAATCGCCATGAAGAATCGTCGTGTCCTGAACATACTGTCAGCCGTGTTGCTGGGACTGGCCGCGTCATCCGTCGCACACGCGCAGAACTGGCCCGCGAAGCCGATCCGTTTCATCGTGCCCTTTGGTCCCGGTGGCGGCAACGACTATCTCGCGCGCGACCTCGCGAACGAATTGCCCAAGCGTCTGGGCCAGCCAGTGGTGGTGGAGAACCGTGCAGGGGCGGGAGGGGCGATAGGGACCGACATTGTTGCCAAGGCGCCCGCCGACGGATACACCATTCTGATGGCGGCGAATTCGGCGGTGATCGGCGCCGCCGCTTCGAAGTCGCTCCCCTACGATTTCCTCAAGGACCTCACGGCGGTGGCCCTGGTGTCGACCATGCCCGTCGTGCTGGTCCTGCACCCGGACGTGCCTGCGAAGAATGTCGCCGAACTCATTGCGGCGCTGAAGCGCGAGCCGGGCAGGCTCAACTATGCCAGCGGCGGCCCGGGGACGGTGATGCACCTGGCCGCCGAGCTGTTCGCTTCAGCCACCGGCACGAAAATGGAGCACATTCCCTTCAAGGCCGCGGGGCAGTTTGTTCCCGAGCTTGTCGCCGGGCGCGTGCAGATCCTGTTCGGCGCCGTGAATTCCATTCAGGCCTTCATGAAGAACGGGCAGCTCCGGCCGCTCGCGGTGACCAGTTCGACGCGGTCGCCCACCTTCCCGTCGCTGCCGACGATGGCGGAGTCCGGCGTGCCGGGGTACGACGTGGATCTGTGGTACGGGGTGCTCGCGCCCTCGGCCACCCCGCGGGAGGTCATCGCCAGGTTGAACCGCGAGATCAATGCCCTAGTCACCGAAAAGCCGGCGCGCGAACGACTCGCCCTGCAGGCGATGGACGCGCGCACCGGAACGCCCGAAGAGTTCAATGCGATCATGCGCGCCGACTTCGACCGCTGGTCGCGCGTGTCGAAGGAAATCGGCTTCAGGATGGACTGACCGGGGTCTGGGAATGGAGAAGGGAGAAGTGAGAAGGAAAGGGAAGGAAACAGGAAATTCAATCCACCTTTTCCCCTATCCGCGATTCCATCCCCGTCCCTGCAAGCGATCATTCGCAAGGTGTTGGGTGAAAATTCCCCTTTCTCGATGGCTATTGGAGGCCACCATCGGCCCGCATCGCCTCGCTTTGCCTGCGATGATGGCGCGATGAATCCGCGCCCTACGGCGGGGGCGCGCTGCGGCGGTGGCGCCCTGCGGCCGTGGTGCCGGCGCACGGTGCGCGTGTTCATGCGCAGCACGTGTCTAGAGAGGGTCGAAAAGGTACGCGCGCACTCAGCCCGGACGACAGGCGGACGATAAACAATACAGATGGAACCCGGCGGCTTTTGAATATCCCGCCGGCAGCAGCGTGCCCAACAATCGTGTCGCCGCCGCTCTGGGCATGTCGTCGCCGCACTGGGCCGCACGCTGGCGCGACGCTGGACATATCGCACTGCACACGCGCTTGGGAGCCCTCGATCATGAAGCAACGCGAAGCATGAACCTGCTCGCGCCTGACTGGATTGCCGTGGAAGGTGCCGACCGGCGCGCGCTACGTCTTCCTCGCCTCGTCCGCGCGGCTGCGCGGCCGGGGCGCTGAGCCATGGAAATAATCGGCGGGATACTCCTCAACGGTCTCGCCTCGGCAATGATCCTTTACATCATTGCCATCGGTCTTTCCATCACCATGGGCCTGATGGGATTCGCCAATCTCGCGCACTGCGTGTTCGCCAGCGCGGGCGGCTATGCGGCGATCTGGGGGATGCAGAAACTGGGGCTGGACTTCTGGGTGGCGCTGGGATTCGCCACCATCGTCGTGGCGCTGATCGCAATCCCGATCGAGCGCCTGCTCTATGCGCCGCTCTATGGCGCGGACGAGCTGGACCAGGTGCTGTTTACCATCGGCCTGATCTTCATCGCGATGGCCACCGCCAAGTTCTTCTTCGGTCCCTCGCCGTTGAACATACTCATTCCGGCTGCGCTCCAGGGTCAGGTCGACATGGGCGTGCGCGGCATTCCAGCCTACCGTCTGGTCATCATTGTCGCGGGGTTCCTGTTGTTTGCGCTCATGTGGCTGGCGGTCGAGAAGACGCCGCTGGGCGCGCAACTGCGCGCGGCGGTCGACAATCGCCGCATCGCCGAAGCCGTGGGCGTGAGGACCGACCGGCTGTTCACCCTTACCTTCGCGCTCGGCAGTGGACTGGCCGCGCTCGGCGGAGCGCTCGGCGCGGAGATCCTGCCGATTCGTCCTACCTATGCTTTTGACCAGCTCAACTACGTGCTGATCGTGGTGTCGGTCGGCGGACTGGGCACGCTGCACGGGCCGTTTTTCGCCGCGCTGCTGCTCGGCATCAGCGATACCGCGTGCAAGTATTTCCTGCCCGAGTTCGGCGCGTTTTTCATTTTCGCGGCAATGATAGCGATCCTGCTGTGGCGGCCCAACGGGCTGTTCGGCATCAAATGAGCACCCCCACGCCAACCGCGGTGAGCGCGCTTGCCCGCCGCCATAGATGGCGGATCGGCGACATCGTGCCCTGGGTGATCGCGCTTGCCGCATTCTTCCTTTTCCCGAAGTATCTGCAGCTCGGCATGCAGGTGCTGATCATGCTGTTGTTCACGCTGTCCATCGATCTCCTGCTTGGCTATGCCGGCGTGATCACGCTCGGGCACGCGGCCTTTTTCGGGATCGGCGCCTACTGCGCGGGCATACTTTCGGTCAGGGCGGGCTTGCACGATCCGCTGCTCGGCCTGGTCGCCGCCGGTCTGCTCGCCGGCGCGGCCGGCCTCGCCTGCGGAGCGTTGATCCTGCGCACCCGCGGACTCACCTTGCTGATGCTGACCCTGGGCATCCTGCTGCTGCTCTCGGAAGTCGCCAATCGCGCCGCATGGCTTACCGGCGGGGCCGACGGGTTGCAGGGGATGACGGTCGGCAAACTGATCGGCGTGTTCGACTGGGATGTACTCGGACGCACCGGCTATCTGTACTGCCTCGTCATCACCTTCGCCGGCTTCGTGCTGGTGCGCACGCTGGTGATGTCGCCCTTCGGCCGCTCGCTGGTGGGCATGCGCGAAAACGCGGTGCGCATGGAGGCCGTCGGCGCGCCGGTGCGCAGCCGCCTGACGGCGGTCTATGGCATTTCGGCGTTGATTGCGGGAGTCGCCGGCGCGCTGAACGCCCAGACCAACCAGTTCGTGGCGCTCAACGTGCTGTCATTCGAACTCTCGGGCGCGGTGCTGATCATGCTCATACTCGGCGGCACCGGGCGACTTTACGGCGCCTTCATCGGCGCCCCCGTCTACATGATCGCGGCCGACTGGTTTGCCCGGCTCGACCCCACCTACTGGCTGTTCTGGCTGGGCGCGATGCTGGTCGCGCTGGTGATGTTCGCGCGCGGCGGCGTGCTGGGTCTGTGCGATCGCCTCGCGAGGCGACGCGTGTCGTTCAAAGCGGCGGGGAAATGAGCGCCGTGCTCGAGACCCGCGGGCTGTCCAAACGCTTCGGCGCGCTGGTGGTGGCCGATGCCATCGACTTCCGGCTCGAGCAGGGCGCGCGGCATGCGCTTATCGGCCCCAACGGCGCGGGCAAGACCACCTTCGTGAATATCGTCACCGGACGACTTGCCCCCAGCGCCGGCCAGGTTTTGCTTGCGGGGAAGGACATCACCGGCCTGTCGCAGCCGCAAAGAGTGCGGCGCGGGCTGGCGCGGACGTTTCAGATCAACACCCTGTTCAACGGCCTGGGCGTGCTCGAGAACGTGGTGCTTGCGCTGAGCGAGCGCGACGGCGTGGCCTGGCGCATGTTCCGGCCGGCGGGGCGCTATGGCGCGATCATCGAGGAAGCCTATGCGCTGCTCGAGCGGCTGGGGATTGCGGACAATGCCCACCGGACAGTGCGCGAACTCGCCTACGGCGAACAGCGGCTGGTGGAGATCGCGCTGGCCCTGGCACTCAACCCCTCGGTGCTGCTGCTCGACGAACCGGCTGCCGGCGTGCCCGAGAGCGAGAGCGCGTTGATACTGGAGACGCTCGCGCGCCTGCCGGCACACATCTCCATCATGCTGATCGAACACGACATGGACATCGTGTTTCGCTTTGCGCGGCGCATCACGGTGCTCGATCAGGGACGGGTGGTGGCCGAGGGCAGTCCCGAGGAGATCGCCGCCGACGCCCGGGTCCAGGCGATCTACTTCGGCCAGAAGCGGCGGGCGGCGCATGCCTGAGGCGAATTCCCGGCAACTCGTGCTCGAGAACGTTATTGCCGGCTACGGTCCGACGGTGGTCCTCGACGGCATCTCGCTTGCCTTCGACCAGGGCGAAACAGTGGCCGTACTGGGCAGGAACGGCATGGGCAAGACCACGCTGCTGGAAACGGTGATGGGTTTCACCACCTTCCACGGCGGACGCATCGGTTACACGGGCGAATCGATAGAGGGCTGGCCCACCTGGCGCCGGTCGCGCTCCGGGGTGTCGCTGGTGCCCCAGGAGCGCGAGATCTTTCCTTCGCTCACCGTGGAGGAAAACCTGCGCGTGGCCGCGCGCGGCGGACAGTGGACGACCGAGCGCGCCTTCGACCTGTTTCCGCGCCTCGCCGAGCGCCGCCGCAACCGCGGCAACCAGCTTTCCGGCGGCGAGCAGCAGATGCTCGCGGTGGCGCGCGCCCTGATGGGCAGCCCCGCGCTGCTGCTGCTCGACGAACCGCTGGAGGGCCTCGCCCCCATCATCGTCGATGCCCTTGTGGCGGCACTCGAGCGCCTGCGCAAGGAGACGGCGATCACCATGCTGCTGGTGGAGCAGCATGCGCTGCTCGCGCTCGAATTCGCCCCGCGCGCCGTCGCGCTGGTGCGCGGCAAGGTAGTCTACGACGGCCCGAGCGACGCGCTTACGCGCGATGCGCAGCGGCTGTCGTCGCTGATCGGGGTGGCGTAGGGATGCTGTCATGCGCAGCGCCCTTCAGGAAGGGGAAGGCGGCGAGCGCACTGCTTCGAACGCTGCCGGTGTTTTTCCCGGCGGAAGGCATGCTGCACGGGAATCGGTGCGTATTACGCCATCAGGGGATCACATGAGCAGACAGTACGATGCCGTGATCGTCGGCGGGGGCCACAACGGCCTGACCTGCGGCGCGTATCTGGCGAAAGCCGGACTCAAGACTCTCGTTCTCGAGCGGCGCCACCTCGTCGGTGGCGCCGCAGTTACGGAAGAATTCTCGCCCGGCTTCCGCGCCTCGACCTTCGCATTCATCATGGGACATCTGCACCCCAAGGTCGTTGCGGAGCTCGAACTCGAGAAGTTCGGCTACCAGCGCATCGTCGTGGAAAACGTCATCCACCCGGTCTATGGCGACGATTGCATCGTCTTCACGAAGGATCCGAAGAAAAACCGGGAGCAGATCGCCCGGTTCTCGAAAAAAGACGCCGAGGTCTATCCGCAATTTTTCGAATATCTGTCCGGGTCCATATCCTTGCTGCGCCGGCTGCTGCTGGAGACGCCGATCGATCCGACCAGGGGCGACCTGTTATCGCTGCTGAAGACGGCGCGCTTCATCTGGCGTTACCGCAACGTCGGCCCCGATCTCTACCGCATCATCGACACGCTGTCGATGAGCGCCTATGACTACGTCTCGCAATGGTTCGAATCCGACATCGTCAAGGCGACCTTTCTTTACTGGGCGACCATAGGCGGAAACGTCGGACCGCGTTCGCCGGGGACCGCGTTCTATCTGGTCGCACACCTGATCGGACAGACCGGACTCAGCTTCTCGCGCGGCGGCATGGGCAAGATCTCGGAGGCCATCGCCGCCTCGGGGAAAAGCGCCGGCATGCAGGTCGAGACCAACGCCACTGTTGCCGAGATACTGGTGCGCAACGATCGCGTCTGCGGCGTGCGCCTGGAGACCGGCGAAGAAATCCAGGCGCGCCTGGTAGCATCCGGCGTCAACGCGAAACTGACTTTCGGCGAAATGGTAAAGCCGGAACACCTGCCGGCCGAATTCCTGCGTCACATCCGCGGCTACCGTACGCAAGGCTCCTCTTTCAAGATTCTTTGCGCAGTGGACAGATTGCCCCGGTACAAAGGGTTCAGCGAGGAGCGCACCGGCGTCTCCTATCCGGCGTACGCGCATATCGCGCCGACCCCTGAGTACCTGGAGCGCGCCTATGATGAAGCGAAGTACGGCGGCTATTCCTCCAGGCCATTCCTTTCTCCCATCGTCCCGACCTATTACGACGATACCCTTGCTCCGGCGGGCAAGCACGTCGTGACCCTGTACGGCGGCGTAACGCCTTACAAGCTCGATGGCAGGGCGTGGGACGACGAGCGGGACAACGTCTGCAAGGCCGCAATGGCGGTCATGGACGAGTTCGCGCCGGGATTCTCGCAGTCGGTGCTGGACATGACGCTGCTGCTGCCGCCTGACATCGAGCGCATCCTCGGCATGCCCGGCGGGAACACCCAGCACGGCGATCTGACCCTCGACCAGATGTTCTTCATGCGGCCGGCGCCGGGGTATGCCGATTACCGCTCGCCGCTGCGCAGCCTCTATCAATGCGGTGCATCCACGCATCCCGGCGGATCGGTTTCCGCGGTTTCCGGCCACAACGCCGCGCGCGAAATCCTCAAGGACTGGCCGCGAATCAGGCGCCAGGGCTGATCGTCAGGCCCGGTGTAGAACTGCGGTGTAGAACTGCGGTGTAGAACTGCGGTGTGGAACTGCGGTGTAGAACTGCGGAGTAAAACTGCCATGGCGCGATTAATCCGCGCCCTGCGGCGGCGGTTCATTACCAGAGCCGTGGCGCGTCACGGACCGTAGGGCGCAGCTTCAGCGCGCCGAACACCGGCGCGCAATCCTCGCTTCGCCTTTCCCGCGGGCTTCCTGCGCACCGCAACGTGTGCGATGCTCTCTCCTTGGCAGTCCGTCGCGATCCGCCCGCTTTCCAGGAGCACCATCATGCGCATCGAAGAAGATCTCAAGCTCGATTTCAAGGACGTCCTCATCCGGCCCAAGCGCTCGACGCTGACATCGCGTTCGGAAGCGGACCTGTCGCGCGAATTCTCGTTCCGGAACTCGGGCGGAAAATATCGCGGCATTCCGGTCATCGCCGCCAACATGGACACTGTCGGCACCGTCGAGATGGCGCAGGCGCTGGCCGGACACCGGCTTGCAACGGCCCTGCACAAGCACTACGACGAATCGCGTCTCGCGGCGTTTTTCAAGGCGCTGCCCGCCGAATCCACGGTGTTCTATTCGATGGGCATCACGGATGCCGATTACGAAAAGTTCCTGCGCGTGAAGGCTGGGGTCGGCGATGCGATCTCCTATGTGTGTGTCGACGTCGCGAACGGCTACACCAAGTCGTTCGTCGACTTCATCCACAAGCTGCGCAAGGCCTGCCCGCAAGTCACCCTCATGGCCGGCAACGTGGTGACCGGAGAAATGACGGAGGAACTGATCCTGCTCGGCGTGGACATCGTCAAGGTCGGCATCGGCGGGGGCTCGGTGTGCACGACGCGCAAGATGGCCGGCGTCGGCTATCCGCAGTTGTCGGCGATCATCGAATGCGGCGATGCGGCGCACGGCCTGGGCGGCCTGATCTGTTCGGATGGCGGCTGCACCTCGCCCGGCGACCTCGCCAAAGCCTTCGGCGGCGGCGCGGACTTCATCATGCTGGGCGGCATGCTGGCCGGGCACGACGAGTGTTCCGGTGAGGTCGAGGAACACGAGGGCGTGCGCAAGGTGCGCTTCTACGGGATGAGTTCGCGAACCGCCATGGACAAGTACTCGGGCGGTGTCGCCTCCCATCGCGCCGCCGAGGGCAAAGAGGTCCTGCTCGACTACCGCGGCCCGGTCGAGGGCACGGTGCAGGAAATCCTCGGCGGCGTGCGCTCCGCCTGCACCTATGTCGGCGCGCGCAAGCTGAAGGAACTGTCCAAGCGCACCACGTTCATCCGCGTCGCCCGACAGTTGAACGAGGTGTTCGGGGCTTCGTAGAGTCCGGCGCGGTCGTCCTGGCGCCGCGCGTGGCGCGCTATCGGTTGCCTCGGTCACGGGTCGCAACGCCACCCGCGGCATCCCGATCGACCGCTCGCCATTCAGGCGGGAGCCTGGACGCGCCCAAACCAAGTAAATCAAGCCGCGGAACGATACGGTGATCGCCCGACCGATACGGTAATCGCCAGACCGATACGGTAATCGCCAGACCGATACGGTAATCGGCAGACCGATACGGTAATCGCCAGACCGATACGGTAATCGCCAGACCGATACGGTAATTGCCAGACCGATACGGTAATTGCCAGACATAAGCAAAATCGATCCCGGCGAATTGAATTCGCATTGGAACGCCGCGGCCGGCCTGGATTACCCTTGATCGCGCAGGGGGCACGGTGCGGGCACGGTGCGGGCGCGGTGTGCGCGCGCCGTGTACGCCGTGCGTAGCGGGGTCAGTCATGGGACATGTTCCGGCGCCGCGAAGCGTGGCACACCAGCATGGGCATTGATTACCCTGCCGCATTCGGGCCGGCCCCGATTCACCTGAATGGAGCGACCAATGCGAGTCCTGGCGAATATCCTCTTCACCTCGTGCCTTCTCGCCGCATCCATCTGCGCGGCGTCCGCGCAGTTGTTTCCGACCCGTCCGGTGCGGGTCATCATGCCGTTTCCCGCCGGCGGCCCGTCTGACGTGATGATGCGCGCGCTCGCACAGGAATTGAGCGCGCTGTGGAAGCAGCCTGTGCTGGTGGACAATCGCCCCGGCGGCAACACCCTGATAGGCGCCGAGGCGGCGTCGAAGATGCCGCCCGACGGGCATGGCCTGTTCTACGCCACGGCGGCGGCGCTGTCGATCAGCCCGGTGCTGTACAAGAAGATTCCGTTCGACGCCGAGCGGGACTTCGTACCGGTCACGCAGCTGGCGAGTTCCACCAACTTTCTGATGGTGAGTTCTTCCCTGCCGGTAAAGTCGCTGAAGGAATTCATCGACTACGCCAGGGCGCGTCCCGGCAGCATCGACTACGGGTCCATGGGCATAGGCAGCACCGGGCACCTGGATACCGTCGGGCTGGAGCGCGCGGCCGGGGTAAAGCTCAACCATGTGCCCTTCAAGGGCGCGGGGCCGGTGATTCCGGAACTGATACAGGGGCGCCTCGGCATGTTCTTCAGCAGTGTCGGCACGCTCATCATCCCCGCGATGCGCGAGGGCAAGATCCTCCTGCTCGCAGTCGCCGACCGGACGCGTTCGGAGCAGTACCCCGACGTGCCGACGTTCCTCGAGCAGGGCGTGGATCTGGTCACCGGCACCTGGCTGGGCCTGGTGGCGCCGGCCGGAACGCCGGCGGAGCTGGTCGCGCGCATTTCGGGAGACGTGTCCCGCATCGTCCGCGACCCGGCATTCGAGGCCAAGCACGTGAAATCGCAAGGCCTGAAGTCGGTGGGCAGCACGCCGGCGGAATTCGCCGAGTACCTCAAGAAGAACCGCGCCTACTGGTCGGAAACGGTTCGCGCGAGCGGCGTGCAGCTGGACCTTTGATCGCTGATCTCAAATGGAGCATTGCCATGTTGAAGCGAACGCTGTTGTGGATACTCGCGCTGCTTGGTCCGGCGGTTGCGGCCGCACAGGACGTTGTCAAGGTCGGCATCGTCGCACCATTCAGCGGACCGTTCGCAGTCTATGGCCAGCAGTTCCAGCGCGGCGCGGAACTCTACCTGGAGGAGATCGGAGGGCGCGCAGGCAACACGAAAATCGAGCTGATCCTGCGCGACGAGTCCGGCGGACCGGAGCGGGTGAGGCAGATCACGCAGGAGCTGATCGTTCGCGACGGGGCGCAGATCCTCGGCGGCTATGTGTTCACGCCCAGCGCGCTCGCGATAGCGCCGCTGGTCACGCAAAGCAAGATGCCGACGGTGATTTTCAATGCCGCCACCGGAATGGTCACGCGCCGTTCGCCTTATTTTGCGCGTGTATCGATGTCTTCCTGGCAGGGCTCGTACACGATAGCGGAGTGGGCGGCCAGGAACGGTGTGAAAGAAGCGTTTGTGGCGGTTTCCGATTACGCGCCCGGCCATGATTCGCGCGACGGGTTCAAGGCGGCCTTCGTCAAAGGCGGGGGCAAGGTTGTCGGCGAAATGCTGATCCCGGTCAGCACCACCGACTTCGGTCCGTTCATGCAGAGGATTCGCGACTCCAAACCCGGAGCGGTCTACGTGTTCATGCCGGTAGGCCCGCCCTCAGTGGCGTTCGTGAAAACATTTCACTCCTATGGGCTCGGGTCGGCAGGTGTCCGGCTGCTGGGCACCGGCGAGACCGATGAACTGGAACTCGCCGCGATCGGCGAGCAGGCGCTGGGCATGATCACGTCCTACCATTACTCGCCCTATCTCGATAACCCCGAGAACAAGCGTTACGTGGCGGCATTCAAGAAAAAATTCGGCGCCACCGCAATAACCAACTTCGCCTCTACCGCGGGTTATGACGGCATGCACGCCATCGCCGATGTGGTCGCAAAGCTGGGCGC
>SHXF01000136.1 GCA_009693435.1 Betaproteobacteria bacterium
AGTGGGACACCGCCCCGGACGCATCGAACCGCGCATGCGCAAACGACGGCCCAAACCTTACCCATGGCTGAAGGTCCCTCGCGCCGCAGCGCGACGGCTCATTCAACTCCACGGTCATCAATGATGGCTAAAGTAAGTGCCATTCGCCTATGTGGTCCACTTCGAAATTCACATAGGTGTGAAACGGGTCGATGGTGTAGGACTCGGGCGCAGCAACCGCGGTCAACGGCAGTCCGGCGGCAACCAGTGCAACATAAAGCTTTCTCATTTTGAAAAGTCTCCTTTCAGGATTGGAATATAGCGACTTAGAAAACATCAGCCAGGAACACCCCTGGAGGCATACCAGGCCACTGCAAAGCTGCCTGCCACCACAACAAAGCCATACAGCGAGTATACGATAGCCTGCAGCCATACGCCTGCGCGTTCAGGTCCCGGGATACGCACCGCCAGCGGCACCAGCGCGAGTATCAGCGCCGCGTACCACTGCAACTGGGCGAGGATCACCGTGCCCGAGGCGAGCAGTCCGCAGGCCAGCGCCACCGGCAGTACCAGCGTCGATCCGGCCGCGTGCTTGCGGTTGAGGATCATGAGCACCAGCAGGAACGCGCCCGACCCCGCGCCAACAGCGATTCCGTACTGGCCGAACAGCGCCGATGCACCGAGTATCGATGCGCCGCCCGCACCCAAACCGAGAGCCAGCCCGGCGCTGCCTGCGCGTACCGGCTGTCCGGCGAGGCCAGCCTGCATGAATCCCGTCAGCCATCCGCACAGCACCACGGCTGTGGCGCCGGGAATGAGCGCCTCCATGAGCGGTTTCTGGCTCAAGACTGGAAAGAACACCCAGAGTGCCGAAAGCGCGCCGGCGAAGCCGAGTATCCATGCGCCCAGCCGCGTGGGTTTGAACGCGAAATCGATCACCATGCCGACCACGGGCGCGGCCAGCACCAGCAGAACGATCTTGCGCGTGGCGGTGAGCGGCACAAACGTGAATCCGTTGATCAGCCAGACTGCGCTGGCAAATCCCGCCACTACCGCGAGGCCGCCGAGATGCACACGGTGGAACAATGCCATGACCACCAGCCCCGCGACGAAGGGCGCGACTCCTGCCTGAACTGCCGGATGGCTGAGGAATTCTTCCACTTGCTCTTCCCTGACTGGTGTCAGTCTCTCGAGATCCGATGTTGAGACTGGCAATGCCCTGCGGCTAACGGTTTCCGAAGCCTGATTATTCCATGTTCTCGCATGGGCCGCGCGCGCCGGGAAGGCGCTTCAGGCGTGGGGCAGGGTATCGGCGAACGAAGCGCGTTCCGACAATTTGTCCAGCTCCCGGGCGAGATTCGGGTGGCCGGTCCGCCAGTCGATCTCGGGAAAACGGAAACTGAGCCATCCCAGCGCGCAGCCGACCGCAATGTCCGCGAGGGTGTAGCTGTTTCCCGTGCACCAGGATTTTTCCGCCAGTTCGCGCTGCATCTCGGCCAGGCTATCGTGGATTTTGCGCTGCTGGCGCGCTATCCATGCCGGGCTGCGTTCGTTATCCTTGCGCTGGTTTTCCATGCGCACCAGCACGCCCGCGTTCAGCAATCCGTCGGCGAGCGCTTCCCAGCGCTTTACCTCGATCTTCTCGCGGTTCGTCGAAGGAATGAGCTGGCTGATGGGCGAAACATTGTCGAGAAATTCGACGATGACGCGGGAATCAAAAAGTGTCGAGCCGTCATCGAGCACCAGCACCGGCACCTGATTGAGCGGATTCAGGGACAGCACCTTGCTTTCCGCGCCCCACGGGTTGTCGAGTTCGAACTCGTACTCTATTTTCTTTTCGGCAAGCACAACCCGGACCTTGCGCGTGAATGGACTGGCCGTGGAGCCGAAGAGTTTCATGGGTGTTTAAAGCGGGGTTGGCAGGGTCGTCCGGATTACTGCCACCACTGCTGCTTCAGAGTGAAGATTATAACATGCTGCCCGCTCTCATCCGCGAATGGCGGGGCAGATTGACGGTGCAGATTCGGCGGGACTTCGCAGCCTGATGCGGCAGAATCTGCGTGCTAATATCGCGCTCCTCCGCCCAACGGTTTTGTCACGTCGATGCCGCTCAGCAGTCTCACTGCATTATCGCCGCTGGACGGGCGTTATCACCGGCAACTGGAGCCGTTACGTGCCTGTTTCAGCGAGGCCGCGTTGATACGTTATCGCGTCCTGGTGGAAGTGAAATGGCTGTTCGCGCTCGCCGGCGACCGGTCAATCAAGGGAATCGGCCCGCTGGAGCGCAGAGTGCGCTCGCAGCTCAACGGCGCCATCGCTTCTTTCTCCGATGAGGACGCGGCACGGGTCAAGGCGATAGAAGGCGAGACCAACCACGACGTCAAGGCGATCGAGTACTGGCTGCGCGAACGTCTTGCCGGCGTCGCAGGTGCAGAGCGCATCATCGCTTTCATCCACTTCGCCTGCACCTCGGAAGACATCAACAATATTGCCTATGGGCTGATGGTGCGGGACGCGCGCGATACGGTACTGCTTCCGGCCCTGGACCGCGTGTGCGAACGACTGGCCGGCATTGCGCGCGCCAATGCGGCCCAACCGATGTTGTCGCGCACCCACGGACAGCCGGCGTCTCCGACCACGCTGGGCAAGGAAATCGCGAATGTGGTTTACCGGCTGCGTCGCTGCCGTGACGCCATTGCCCGGGTGCGGATGCCGGGAAAGATCAACGGCGCGGTCGGCAATTACAACGCTCATCTTGTTGCTTTTCCCGAGGTCGATTGGGAGAAATTCTCGCGTCGCTTCGTCGAATCCCTCGGCCTGGAATTCAATCAGTACACCACCCAGATCGAGCCGCACGACGCGCTGGGTGAGTTGTGCGATGCGATCGCGCGCGCCAATACCGTGATGCTGGACTTCGACCGCGATATCTGGGGCTACATATCGCTGGGCTACTTCAGGCAGCAACTGAAGGCCGGCGAAGTGGGTTCTTCGACGATGCCGCACAAGGTCAACCCCATCGATTTCGAAAACTCCGAGGGGAATCTCGGCGTGGCGAATGCGCTGTTGCGCCATTTCGCCGAAAAACTGCCGATCTCGCGCTGGCAGCGCGACCTCTCGGATTCGACCGTGTTGCGCAACGTCGGCGTGGCGTTCGGCCACAGCCTGCTCGCCTACGTATCCTGCCTGCGCGGGCTGTCGCGGCTGGCAGCCGATCCGGTGCGCATGGACGAGGATCTGGAAGCCAATTGGGAAGTGCTTGCGGAGGCGGTGCAGACCGTCATGCGGCGTCATGGCGTTGCCGATGCCTACGAGCAACTGAAGGCACTGACCCGGGGAAAAGGCATTCGCCGGGCTTCATTGCACGCGTTCATCAATCGTCTGGCCATTCCCGCTGCGGATAAAAAGCGGTTGCTGCATTTGACGCCCGGCCGCTATATCGGCAAAGCGGCGGAACTGGCCGCAAGGACCCGCTGATTATTTCGACTTGCCTTCGGTGGCCAGCGAGGGCAGCACGCGCAGGTATGCGATAAGGGCATCCATGTCCTGCGGCGCAAGCTGGCTGGTCGTGTTGCGAATGACTTCCGCCATGGATTCTGCCGGAACGTCTCCGTCCGCAGTCAAGCCGGTCACCAGGAATTCCTTCAGATCACCGTCGCTGCGTTTCTTCAGCGCGGCCGGGGTGAGGTTGGGCACGTCCTTGCCTTCCGGACCTTGCCCGCCGCCCAGCAACCGGTCGCGCTTCGGCCCGCCCAGGAAATTCCGCGGTGTATGGCACTCACCGCAGTGCCCGAGCGCCTGGACCAGATAGGCGCCGCGGTTGACGACCTGGCTGAGTGCCTGATTCGGGATGAACGGGCCGGGAGTAAAGAACAGCCATTTCCAGAATGTGACGAGAAAACGCCAGCCGAACGGAAACTTCAGGTCATGGGGCTGGTTCGGCCGCGCGTTCGGCGGCAGGGAGCGCAGGTAGGCATAGAGATCGCGAAGATCGGCGTCCACGATCCCGGTAAATGAGGGATAGGGAAACGCCGGGAAGTAATTCGCGCCGTCCGGCCGTTCGCCGTGGCGGATCGCGCGAACGAAATCCGCTTCCTTCCAGTTGCCTATGCCGGCCTGCGGGTGCGGCGTAATATTGGGGCCATAGAAGGTACCGAACGGCGTCTTGAGCGCCCGGCCGCCGGCAAATGGCACGGCATCCTTCTTTTCCTCGGTGTGGCAGCCCATGCAGCCCGCCGCCTTGACCAGGTACTGGCCGCGTTTGATGTCGCCCTGCGCCCAGGCGGTTCCGATCATGGAACTCAGGAGCAAGGTCAGAATCAACGCTGGTATTCGCATGGGTTGCCACCTTCAAGAGAGGAACGATAGCGCTTGCCGGTAGTTCCGCCGCGAAATGCTTACTTGCGACGATTCCGGAATTCTAGCAGTGGTGAATCCGATCGGGGTGTGGACTCAAAGGTGTGGACTCAAATCGCTGCCCCAAAATCGGCTGCCCCACAATGCTGAAAGCCCCGGTACGCGGGGCTTTCAGGGTGCATTCGCTGACTGCTGTTACTGCTTCTGGCGGAAGCTTTCGTGGCAGGCTCCGCATGCCTTGCCCACGTCACCGATCGCTGCCTTGACGCTGCCTTCATTGCCGCTTCTCGCAGCGACGACAAGTTTGCCGACATCCGACTGGAAGCGATCGGCGGCGTCCTTGAACTTGGCCGCATCCTTGTAGGCTTCCGGCAGCGTGGCGCTCTTGATGTCGGCGGTCGCCGGCTGGAAACCGTCCCAGGGCATGCGACTCAGCGCTTCCAGGTAACCGGCGTTGCGGGTGATGACCGCAGCGTCGTAGGGCACCCGGCCTCCCGCCATGCCGGCCATCGGCCCGAAATACTTGCCCTGCAGGGTCATGGCGGCCTGCCGTTGCTTCACCAGCACGTCGGGTTTGGCCTGAGAGTACGCGTTGAGCGCGAATCCCGCGCCCAGTGCCAGTGCAAGACCGGCGGCAACAAGCTTGTGCTTCATGAAGTCTCCTAAAATGGTTTTGCAGCAAATCGGTTCGAAGAAAACGGGTTCGATGCAGTTGTTTTCCGGCAGCAGCCGCCGCCTGGATGCAGAACAGACGGAGACCCCTGTTTATTCCATAATTCCGAAGCCGGGTCAGTCTGGCAGAACACGCGAAGTCTATCCGAAAACAACTACACCACTGCTTCGTCGCGCCTGTCCTTTACCGGTTTGACCAGGTCCTCCCGCTTTACACCCAGCCAGCGCACCAGAGGCGCCATTACCAGCACCGACGAATAGATTCCGAACAGGATGCCTATGGTCAGCGCGAGGGCGAAGTAATGCAGCGCGGCGCCGCCGAATATCAGCATGGAGGTGACCATCAGCTGGGTGCAGCCGTGGGTGATGATGGTGCGCGAAATGGTGCTGGTAATCGCGTTGTCGATAACGTGCTCCACCGAGACGCGGCGCATCTTGCGGAAGTTTTCCCTGATTCTGTCGGCGATCACCACCGATTCGTTGACCGAGTAGCCGAGCACCGCCAGGACAGCGGCCAGCACCGGCAGGGAGAACTCCCACTGGAACAGGGCGAAGAAGCCGAGAATGATGACCACATCGTGCAGATTCGCGATGATGGCGGCGACGCCGAATTTCCACTCGAAGCGCAATGCCAGATAGCCGACGATGCCCAGGGAAGTGATCAGGAGCGCAAGCGCGCCGTTTTCGGCGAGTTCCCGCCCGACCTGTGGCCCGACGAATTCGACGCGCTGCAGCTTGGCGCTCTTGTCCTCCGCGGACAGCGCCTCCATGATCGTTTTCGACAATTCCGCGCTTGCCTGACCGGGCTTCAGCTGCATGCGGATGAGCACATCCCTGGATGAGCCGAAATTCTGCACCGAAAAATCCTGGAACTGCTTGCCCTCCAGCGTTTTGCGGATGCGATCGACGTCCGCGGCTTTCTCGTAGTTCACTTCCAGTACCGTGCCGCCGGTGAACTCGATGCTGAAGTTCAATCCCTTGTGGATCAGGAAAAACACGGCCAGCAGAAACGTGACCAGCGACACGATGTTGAACGTCAGCGCATGGCGCATGAACGGGATGTCGCGGCGTATTTTGAAGAATTCCATGTCAGCTCTCCGAGCCGGTTACGGGCGCGGCAACCGGCCCGGATGGCAGGCACGCCTTGCGGCGGCATTTCGTGTTCATGTCCATGCTCATTTCCAGGCGGTATCGCCTATCGGCACGTGATCGAGTTTTCGGCGCGAGCCGTAGGCGAGGTTCACCATGGCACGGCTGACGACCACCGAGCTGAAGATGGAGGTGAGGATGCCCAGGCAATGGACCACGGCGAATCCGCGCACCGGGCCGGAACCGAAGATGAGCAGTGCCAGGCCGGCGATCAGCGTGGTCACGTTGGAATCGATGATAGTCCCGAACGCGCGCTCGTAACCGGCGTGGATCGCCGCCTGGGGAGTGGCGCCATTGCGCAATTCCTCGCGGACGCGCTCGTTGATCAGGACGTTGGCATCGATGGCCATGCCCAGGGTGAGCGCGATTGCCGCGATGCCGGGCAGGGTGAGCGTTGCCTGCAGCAGTGACAGCAGCGAAATCAGGAACAGCAGGTTGGCGCACAGCGCCAGCGCCGAGAACACCCCGAACACCGAGTAATAAATCATGATGAACAGGGATAACGCGACGAAGCCGTAGATCGTCGACTCGAAACCCTTCTTGATGTTATCCGCGCCCAGCGATGGCCCGACGGTGCGCTCCTCGATGATTTCCATCGGCGCCGCCAGCGATCCGGCGCGCAGCAGCAGGGCCACGTCGTTGGCCTCGGTGGTCGACATGCGCCCGCTGATCTGCACCCGCCCGCCGCCGATTTCAGAGCGGATAACCGGCGCGGTAACCACCTCCCCCTTGCCTTTTTCTATCAGCAGGATGGCCATGCGCTTGCCCACGTTTTCCCGCGTGACGTCGCGGAAAATGCGCGCGCCGGCCGCATCCAGGGTGAGGTGCACGGCCGGTTCCTGCGTCTGGTTGTCGAATCCGGCCTGGGCATCGGTAAGCCGGTCGCCGGTCAGCACCACCTGCTTTCTGATCAGCAGCGGCTGGGCATTGCGTTCGACGAAATACTCTGAACCAAAAGGCACCTGCCCGGCGGCGGCGGCGGACAGCGCGGCCTGGTTGGCATTGTCCTCGTCGACCATGCGCACTTCGAGCGTGGCGGTGCGGCCGAGAATTTCCTTGGCCTTGGCTGTGTCCTGCACTCCGGGAAGCTGCACCACCACCCGGTCGGCGCCCTGCTGCTGGATCACCGGTTCGGCGACCCCCAGTTCATTGATGCGGTTGTGCAAGGTCTGGATGTTCTGCTTCAGCGCGGATTCCTGGGTGCGTTTCACCGCTTCCGGCTTGATCGTGGAGGTCAGCCTCAGGTCATCGCCCTGGCCGCTTTCCGTCGCCATCAGATCCGGGAGCTGCTCCTCGATGTGCTTTTTTGCCCGGCTGCGCGTCTCTGCATCGCGAAAACGGATGACGATGTTCGGACCCTCGCGGGTGATGCCGGCGTGGCGGATGGTCTTGTCGCGCATCTGCGTGCGCAGATCGCCGGCCAGCGACTCCAACCGCTTGGTGATCGCCGCGCGCATGTCGACCTGGAGCAGGAAGTGCACGCCGCCGCGCAGATCCAGTCCCAGATACATCGGCTGCGCCCGCAAGGCAGTGAGCCAGCCGGGCGAAGCGGAGAGCAGGTTGAGGGCGACGGTGAAACTCGGATTCTGCGGGTCCGGATTGAGCGCCTGGCTGATGATTTCCTTCGCGCGCAGCTGGGTGTCCGCATCGGCAAGGCGCACCTTGACGGAAGTCTGGTCGAGAAAAATGCCGGCGGGCTGGATGCTGGCTTTCTTGAGCGCCTCCTCCACCCGTCCCATCAGGTTGCTTTCCACCTTGATGGTGGCCCGCGCCGGACTCACCTGCACGGCAGGCGCCTCTCCGAACAGGTTCGGCACCGCGTACAGCAGCGCCAGTAACAGAGCGATGAGGATGGTGACGTAGACCCAGGCTGGATAACGGTTCATTTTTGGCTGCTGTTAGGTGATCCGAGCGCGGCTGACTGTGGAGTAGCGGCGGAGAGCCGCCCGGCTGTTTCGGGGCGGCCGGCTGCGCCTGCTGTCGTCCAGCTCAGGCTAGTTTCGGCAATGGCGCGGCTTTCGCTCCGGGGCTATAGAGATTTGATCGTGCCTTTGGGAAGCAGCGTCTGCACCGCGCCGCGCTGCACATGGACCTCCGTGTTTTCGGCGATCTCGAGCGAAATATAGGCGTCGCTGATCTTGCTTATCCTGCCGAGCACCCCGCCAGCGGCGATCACTTCATCGCCTTTTTGCAGGGCTTCGGTCATCGACTTGTGTTCTTTTGCGCGTTTCATCTGCGGACGGATCATCATGAAGTAGAGCAGCACGAACATCAGCGCGATCGGCAGCAGGCCTGCCCAGCCGGCGTCGCCGCCGCCCGCTCCTTGAGCAAATGCCGGAGAAATCAACACGGTTGTCTCCAATACTTGAAAATCGAACCCGAAAGTATAACACCCGCATCGCTCATGACGGTTCGACGTCCCGGGATTGGTATTCCCGGCGCTGATCCAGGAATCGGGCTGCGTATTCCACGAGGCAGTCCGCCGCTATGGCTTCGCGCAGTTCCCGCATCAAAGTCTGATAGTAGAAGAGGTTGTGGATCGTGTTCAGGCGCGCGCCCAGGATTTCGTTGACCCGCTGCAGATGGTGGAGGTAGGCGCGCGTAAAATGCCGGCAGGCATAGCAGGCGCAGCTTTCGTCCAGCGGGCGGGTGTCGTCCTTGTGCTTCGCGTTGCGGATCTTGATGTCGCCATGCCGGGTAAAAAGCCAGCCGTTGCGTCCGTTTCGCGTCGGCAGCACGCAGTCGAACAGGTCCACGCCCGCCTGCACAGCCTCGACGATGTCCTCGGGTGTGCCGACGCCCATCAGGTAGCGCGGCCGGTCCGCCGGCAGGCGCGGCGCGGTGTGCCGCAGGATGCGCCGCATGTCTTCCTTCGGTTCCCCCACCGACAGGCCGCCGATGGCATAGCCGTCGAAGCCGATGCCGGTGAGCCCCGCCAGCGATTCGTCGCGCAGCTGCTCGTGCATGCCGCCCTGCACGATGCCGAACAGCGCATTGGGGTTGTCCGCGTGCGCCTGCCTGCTGCGCGCCGCCCAGCGCAGCGACAGCCGCATCGATTCGCCGGCCGCGCGTTCGTCGGCCGGATACGGGGTGCACTCGTCGAACACCATGACGATGTCGGAATTCAGCGCGCGCTGGATGCGCATCGATTCCTCCGGCGTCAGCATCAGGCGGTCCCCGTTGACGGGAGAGGCGAAACGCACGCCTTCTTCGGTGATCTTGCGCATGCTGCCCAGGCTGAATACCTGGAACCCGCCCGAATCGGTCAGTATCGGCCGCTCCCACCCCATGAAGCGATGCAGGCCGCCGTGAGCGGCGATGATCTCCGTCCCGGGGCGCAGCCACAGGTGGAAGGTATTGCCGAGAACGATGGAGGCGCCGATGTCCACGAGCTCGGCCGGGCTCATCGCCTTCACCGTGCCGTAGGTGCCTACCGGCATGAATACCGGTGTCTCTATGCTGCCGTGGGCGACTTCCAGGGTGCCGCGTCGCGCGGCGCCGTCCCGCTGGCTGACAGAAAATTTCATCGGTCGATTCTATCAATCAGCATCGCATCGCCGTACGAGAAAAACCGGTACCGGCCGGCGATGGCGTGCCGGTAGGCATGGCGCACCGGTTCGATGCCGGCGAAAGCCGAGACCAGCATCAGCAGCGTCGATTTCGGCAGGTGAAAGTTCGTGATCAGCCGGTCGACGACTCGAAAGCGATAACCCGGAACGATGAAAATCGAAGTGTCTCCGGCGCCGGCGCGCACCCCGCCCGCACCGTTTGCCGCCGTCTCCAGCGCGCGCACGCTGGTGGTGCCGACGGCTATCACCCGGCTGCCGCGCTCCCTGGCCTTTTCGATCGCCTGCGCAGTCTCTGTGCGGATCTCGAACCATTCGGCGTGCATGTGGTGCGCTGCGATTTGTTCCACCCTCACCGGCTGGAAGGTGCCGGCGCCGACGTGCAAGGTCACCCAGGCAAACAGCATTCCCCTTTGGCGCAGTGCTTCCATCAGGGCTTCGTCGAAATGCAACCCGGCGGTCGGCGCCGCAACCGCGCCGTGGGCGCGCGCATACACGGTCTGGTAGCGCGCCTCGTCTTCGCTGCC
>SHXF01000137.1 GCA_009693435.1 Betaproteobacteria bacterium
TTACGATCCGTCATGGCTGGCCTTTCGGGGCGATGGTTTGGCTGTCTGCTAACAACCATCCTATCAATCCTTGGGTCGGCCACCCCTGCCTATTCAAACACTTACACCGCCGCTTCTATCGCTGCGAACCTAAAGTAAGTGCCATTCGGATCATGACCGGCTCCGCGCAACCGTGCAACGCGTGCCTGCATCCACAAAGAGTTCAAGCCATGAGACTGCAACCGACACAGCGGAGTAATGGCTTCGTTATCCGCCTGCGGCCGTAATTCCGTGCCGCTGGCTTCAGCCAAGGTGACACGGTGGGGGCGAAATTCACGGCGCATGGCGAAATCAGGCAGGCGCCGGCCCACTGGTTCGACAAGGGTGCCTTCCCGGGACGGCTGCGCCAGCCGCGTGCGAAGATGCCTGAGACGACGAGCGGCGGCGTGATGCGTCGATAGAGTCGTTGCCGATGACTTTCACCAACCCTGGCGCGGGTCAGTCCATGGATGCTAATTTATGAAGAAATATTTACCAGGGGCCCGTAAGAGAGGCCTTGGAGGCAATATGAGCGTTAAAAAAAGATATAACCATGCGACGACATGGATGCTCGTGGCTCTGGCTGCGGCCGGGGTGGCATGGGCAACCATCGCGCAGGCCGACACCCTCAGGATCGGCTCCAAGCGCTTCACCGAGTCCTACATACTCGGCGAAGTGATGCTGCGCACTGTCAACGAAAATGCGAACGAAAATGCGAACGAAAATGCGAACGAAAATGCGAACGAAAATGCGAACGAAAATGCGAACAAAAATGCGAACAAAAATGCGAACGAAAATGCGAACCAAAACGCGGGCGGAAGATCAGGCGGAAAAACCGTCGCCGTTCACCGCCAGGGCCTGGGCAACACCGGCATCGTGTATGCGGCCTTGAAGGGCGGCTCCATCGACGTGTATGCCGAATATACCGGCACCATAGCGCGCGAAATCCTCAAGCTGGACCGCAATCCGGCTCTAGACGAACTGAATCGCCTTCTCGCCCGCGATGGCCTTGCCGCCGCAGTGCCGCTCGGCTTCAACAACAGCTACGCGCTGGCGATGCGCGAGGAGGGCGCCGAACGGCGCGGTATACGCCGCCTGTCCGATCTTGTTGCCCACGGCGATCTGAAATTCGGCCTGTCGCAGGAATTCATCGGCCGTGCCGACGGCTGGCCGGGTCTCAGGTCGGCTTATGGTTTGGCGCATGCGCCTGCGGGCCTCGACCACGGTCTGGCCTACGAGGCGATGAGCGCCGGCCGCATCGACGTCATGGATATCTATTCGACCGATGCCAAGATCGAGCGGTTCGGCTTGAGGGTGCTCGCCGATGACCGCTCGTACTTCCCGCGCTATGACGCGGTGCTGTTGCACCGGATCGACCTGCCCGCGCGGTTTCCGCAGGCGTGGCAGGCGTTGTCGAAGCTGGAGAAACGCATCGACGAACAGGCGATGATACGCATGAACGCGGCTGCCGAACTGCAGGGCCGCAGTTTCGCCGACGCGGCGCGGCTGTTCGATCCGTCGCAGGTTGCCAGCGGCGTAAAGCGCGACTTCTGGTCGGCATTGACCGGCGATGATTTCTGGCGCCTGACAGGAGAGCATCTGCTGCTGGTGTTCGTGTCGCTCGCGGCCGGCATCGCGGTGGGCGTGCCGCTGGGGGTGCTCGCGGCGCAGGTGCCGTCCACCGCGCAGGTGGTGCTGGGCCTGTGCGGCGTGATACAGACGATCCCATCGCTCGCGCTGCTGGCATTCCTCATCGCGCTGGTGGGCGCGATCGGCACGGTCCCGGCGCTGATTGCGCTGTTTCTCTATGCGCTGCTGCCGATCGTGCGCAACACCCATACCGGGATCACAGCAGTAGGCAGCGGCATGCGACAGGCCGCGCTGGCCCTCGGCTTGACCGCGCGCCAGCGCATGCTGCTGATCGAGTTGCCGCTGGCCGCGCCGGCCATCCTCGCCGGCATCAAAACCTCGGCCGTCATCAACGTCGGCACCGCCACCATCGCCGCCTTCATCGGCGCAGGCGGCTACGGCGAGCGCATCGCCACGGGGCTGGCGATCAACGACAACATCACATTGCTGGCCGGAGCTTTGCCCGCAGCGGCGCTGGCAATTCTCGTGCAACTGTCATTCGAACTTGCCGAACGCCGCTACGGCTGGATGGGGAAGGCGCGCCGCCGGTCGTAAAACAGTCGGCGGCGGTGCTGGCGATCGTCGTGCAAGGGGCATTCGAACTGGCGGAACGCTGCTTTGGCTGGATGGGAAAGCAGGACCGCCGCGCCTGATTTTGCCAGGGTAACTTCAACCTTCATCAACGCACCATGCCGCAGCAAGCGTGGTAGATTGTATTTGGTCATAGGTAGCGCCAACCGGATAAAGGGGAGTCATGAAAACCGCCATTCAAGCCGAACTGCCGCCCGCATTGGTGGCACAGGCACGCGCATTCGTCGAAGAGGGGTGGGCAGACGATTTGAACGAAGTGATCGCCGACGCTCTACGCCGTTACCTTGAATCCCATTCGTCGCAACTCGCGGAAATTTTTATACGCGAAGACGTCGCGTGGGGATTGAGTGGAAACACTTGACGCTCCCCATCCATTGGTTGTCTGCGACGCTGGCCCTCTCATACATTTGGACGAGCTCGACTGCCTCGCGCTACTGAACGATTTCGGGGAAATTCGGGTTCCTGACGCGGTATGGACCGAGGTGTCGCGACATCGGCCGCGGGCGCTCGAAACGGCATCCGTGGATCTGATACGCGTTCGCGCAATACAGCACCCTTCCACCGAACCGGAGATCCTCGGGAAAGTTCTCAACTTGCACCATGGCGAAATGCAAGCGCTCCTGATCGCGCAGGAGCTTGCCGGGTGCATATTCTTGTCCGATGACACCGCCGCGCGGTTCGCGGCAAAACATCTTGGCATTGCCTCGCACGGCACCATTGGAATAACGATCCGAGCTATTCGACGAGGTCTGAAATCCAGGGAAGAAGTTTTGGCGATATTGCGCCGCATTCCTGTGGCTTCCTCTCTTCACATTCGAGCAAGTCTGCTCGATGAAATCATCCGCGAGGTCGAGGATTTTCGGTAGACAGTCCGCTTTGCAACAAGCTTCTGTTGTATGCCGAACAGTGATTGGGTCACCGCGGCGCTTGAATCCGGGGGCTGCATCGCGGTATGCGCATCGATGCCGGTCAAGTCCCTGAGCGAGGTGTTCGAGCTTGCGAGGAAGAACCCCGGACGGATGAATTTCGGTTCGGCGGGCCTGGAGGCTGGCGATGTGGGCGCAGGCGGCTACGGCGAGCGCATCGCCACTGGCCTCGCGATCAACGACACTGTCACGCTGATGGCGGGAGCGCTGCCGGCGGCGGTGCTCGCGATTCTCGTTCAGGCTGCGTTTGAACTTGCCGAACGCCGCTACGGCTGGATGGGGAAGGCGCGCCGGCGGTCATAGGGATGGCTGTCGCGCGAATCGCGGATCGCCCGTGTAGGATGCCCAGCTTGCGGATCGGCGGGCGCCAGGTGAACGGCTGAAAAGGAGAAGGCAAATGGGCAAGGAAGGCGAAGCACACAGCGTTTCGGCTGAAACACAGGCGCGGCTGGATGCAGTCGCCGCGGGACTGAAGGCGCTCAACCTCACCGATTTCGGCGTGGTGCAGAACGAACTCGAGATAGCGTCGCCGCGCGAGCTCGCCGTTCCTCATGTCTGGAAATGGGACGCGGTCTCGCCCTGGCTCGACAAGGTGTATGCGGGCATGTCGCTGAACGAAGTGCATCGACGCACCCTGGCGCTGTCCAATCCGGGCCTGAAGCGGCCGCTGGCTGCGACCACTATGCTCTGCTCGATGTCGATTTACTACCCGGGCGATCTGGCGGGGGTGCATCGGCACATGGCGAGCGCCAGCCGCTTCCTGCTCGAAGGCTCGGGCGGTTACACCACCGTGGGCGGCGAAAAGTGTCCGCTGCAACGCGCCGACCTGGTGATCACACCCAACGGCGAGTGGCACGACCATGGCAATGACGGCACCACGCCCATTATCTGGGTGAACGTGCTCGACATCGGCCTGGTGGAATGGTTGAACGCGGTCTTCACCGAGTGGGAGTACTACGAATCCAACGCAGCGACGGGCGGCGCGCCGCGCGCCACCAAGACGCAAACCTTCATCCGCCCTGTGGGCTGGTCCGAGACGATGTTCGGTAACGGCGGCATCGTGCCGCGATTCGGCCCGGAGAACCGCGGCCGCGGCGTGCACTCGCCCAAGTATCTGTACCAGTGGTCTCGCACCCGTGAAACCTTGCAGGCGCTGCGCAACGAATCCGGCAGCCCGCACGACGGCATCATCGTCGAGTACACCAATCCCCTGACCGGCGGATCGGTGGTGCCCACCATGTCATTCCAGGCGCAATTGCTCCGTCCCGGCGAGTCCACGCGCGCCCACAGGCACACTGCGAGCACTGTCTACACTGTCGTCGAAGGCGCCGGCTACAGCGAAATCGAGGGCAAGCGGCACGACTGGACGCGCAATGACGTATTCGTGATTCCGGGATGGCTGTGGCACCGTCACGTGAATACGGCGCCTGCGGGCGACGCCTGCCTCTACTCGGTATCGGACGCGCCCACACATCACAAGCTGCATCTGTACCGCGAGCAGGAGCGGCTCGATTCAGGCGAGATCCGCGAAGTCCACCCGTGGCCCAACCAGCCGGCCGCAGGAACGCGCGTTCCGGCCGAACTGAAGATCGGCTGATCGCGCGGGCGCGATCGCGAAGCACCACCATCGTAGGGCGCGGATTCTTCGCGCCATGGTCGCTGGAAAACATCCGTATTCGGCGCGCTGCAGCTGCGCCCTGCAGCTGCGCGCTGTTGCTGCGCCCTACTGCTGCGCCCTGCTGCTGCGCCCTACGGCGGCGCTCTGCGGTAATGATAGTGCCACCCCCAACGCACCATGCTGCGTTAAAATCCGCGCTTTTGCCGGCCAACACCAACCACTCCGGTATTTCTCGCACGACATTCAGGGCAAGGGAGATTAATCGATGAGGATCGGCATCCCCGCCGAAACCCGCAGTGGCGAAACGCGCGTTGCGGCGACGCCGGAAACGGTGAAGAAGCTCGTTGCCGGCAAGCACAGCGTGCTGGTCCAGGCGGGCGCGGGCAATGGCGCCAGCATTCCCGATGCGCAATTCCAGGCGGCGGGCGCAACCATTGCCGCGTCGGCCGCAGAGCTCTATCAGTCCGCGGATATGGTGCTCAAGGTGCGCGGACCGCAGCCGGACGAAACAAGCCAGCTCAAATCGGGACAGGTGCTGGTGGGTATCCTCAACCGCTTCGACAGCGACGGCCTGGCCGCGCTCGCCAAACAGGGTGTCACCGGGTTCGCGCTCGAAGCCGCACCGCGCATCACGCGCGCGCAGTCGATGGACGTGCTGTCCTCGCAGGCCAATATCGGCGGCTACAAGGCCGTCATCATGGCAGCGAATCACTACGGCAGGATGTTCCCGATGATGATGACCGCCGCCGGCACCATCAAGGCGGCGCGAGTGGTGGTGATGGGCGTGGGGGTGGCGGGCCTGCAGGCCATCGCCACGGCGAAGCGCCTGGGCGCGGTGGTGGAGGCCACCGATGTCCGCCCGGAAACGAAAGAGCAGGTCGAGTCGCTCGGCGCCAAGTTCATCGAAGTCCCGCTCACCGACGCGGAGAAGGAAATCGCCAAGGGCGCGGGCGGCTATGCGCGCGAAATGGGCGACGATTACAAGCGCCGCCAGGCCGCGCTGGTCGCGGACAAGATCAAGATTGCCGACATCGTCATCACCACCGCGCTCATCCCCGGGCGCCCGGCCCCGGTGCTGGTGACCGAAGACATGGTGAAGACCATGAAACCCGGTTCGGTGATCGTCGACATGGCGGCGGAGCAGGGTGGCAACTGCCCGCTTACCGAGCGCGACAAGGTGGTGGTGAAGCACGGGGTCGTCTTCATCGGCCATACCAATTTTCCGGCGATGGTCGCGGCGGATTCCTCCGCGCTGTATGCGCGCAACCTGCTCGACTTCCTCAAGCTCATCGTCGACAAGGAAGGCGGGCTGGCAATCAACCGCGAAGACGAAATCGTGGCCGCCTGCCTGATGACGCACGGCGGCGAAGTGATCAAGAAAGGCTGAAGGGAAAATCGCAATGACCGGAACCGTAGATCCAACCGTCGTCAATCTGGTGGTGTTCGTGCTGGCGGTATTCGTCGGCTACCACGTCATCTGGAACGTAACCCCGGCGCTGCATACGCCGCTGATGAGCGTGACCAACGCCATCTCCAGCGTCATCATCGTCGGCGCCATTCTGGCCGCGGGGTCACCCGACATCGATTTCGGCTCGGCCATGGGCGCGATCGCCGTGGGCCTCGCGGCGATCAACGTCGCCGGCGGATTCATGGTGACGCAACGCATGCTGGAAATGTTCCGCAAGAAAACCAGACCGGCCAAAGGTGAAGGCTGATGTCCGCCAATCTGGTTGCGCTCTGGTACCTGGTTGCCTCGGTCTGCTTCATCCTGGCGCTGAAGGGACTCTCCTCGCCGGTGTCGGCGCGGCGCGGCAATGCCTTCGGCATTGCCGGCATGACCATCGCCGTGCTCACCACGATTGCCATCGTTGCGCGTGGCCGACTCGACCTGATCCTGCTGGCCATGGTGATAGGCGCTGTCATCGGCGGCGTGGTGGCGCGCCGCGTGCAGATGACGCAGATGCCGGAACTGGTTGCGGTCATGCATTCCATGGTCGGGATGGCGGCGGTGCTGATCGCGGTTTCCGTGGTCAACAACCCGGCGTCATTCGGCGTCGCGGACCCGATGCCCATGGGCAACAAGCTCGAGCTGTTCATCGGCACTTTCGTCGGCGCGATCACCTTCTCCGGTTCCATCATCGCCTTCGGCAAGCTTGCGGGCCTGGGGAAAAGCTTCCGCCTGTTCTCCAGCGCCCCCGTCACGTTTACCGGCCAGCACATGGTGAACCTGGCGCTCGCGATCGTGATGATAGGCTTCGGCGCGGCCTACTTCCTCGCAGCGGACAAGGCCTGGACGCCCTTCATTGTGATGACCGCGATCGCCTTCCTGCTGGGCGTGCTGATCATCATTCCGATCGGCGGCGCCGACATGCCGGTGGTGATCTCCATGCTGAACAGCTATTCGGGCTGGGCGGCGGCGGGCATCGGTTTCTCGCTCAACAACACCATGCTGATCATCGCCGGATCGCTGGTCGGCTCCTCCGGTGCGATCCTCTCTTACATCATGTGCAAGGCGATGAACCGCTCGTTCTTCAGCGTGATTCTGGGCGGCTTCGGCGCCGCCGAAGGAACCGCCGCGGCGGGTGCCGAGCAGAAACCGGTCAAGTCAGGCTCTGCCGAAGACGCTGCTTTCATGATGGCCAACGCCGAGACCGTGGTCATCGTTCCCGGATACGGGTTGGCGGTGGCGCGCGCCCAGCATGCGGTGAAGGAAATGGCGAACAAACTCTCGGAAAAGGGCATCAACGTGCGCTATGCGATCCATCCGGTCGCCGGTCGCATGCCGGGCCACATGAACGTGCTGCTAGCGGAGGCCGAAGTGCCCTACGAGCAGGTGTTCGAAATGGAAGACATCAACGGCGAGTTCGGCAACACCGACGTGGTGCTGGTGCTGGGCGCCAACGACGTGGTCAACCCGCTGGCGCACGAGAAGGGCAGCGCGATCTACGGCATGCCGATACTGGATGCGCACAAGGCGCGTACCATCATCGTCAACAAACGCTCCATGGCCTCCGGTTACGCCGGCCTCGACAATCCGCTGTTCTACATGGACAAGACCATGATGGTGTTCGGTGACGCCAAGAAGGTGGTCGAAGACATGGTCAAGTCGCTGGATTGAAAAGCTGAACCGATGAGCGCGCGCGAACGCATCCTCTCCCGCATCCGCCAGGCCCAGGGCCGCGGCAGGGAAGGCGGTCCGTCGCAGGCCGAGCAGGAGTCGGTCGAAACCTACATCCGGGCGCATCCGCGCGCGCCCCTCCCGCCGGTCGAAGGCGATCTGGTCGAGCGATTCATTGCGCGGGCGCTGGCTATGCAGAGCACCTGTGAGCGCGTGGGTGGCGACAGCGACGTGCCGGCCGCGGTCGCGCGTTATCTGCAGGTGCACAAGCTGCCGGTCGCAGGCTGCGTATGGCCGGCGTTGGTGAACCTCGACTGGCGCGGCGCGGGGCTGGATCTTGCCGCACGGGGCGCCAATGGCGACGATCTGGTGGGCGTCACTGGCGTGTTCGCCGCGGTCGCTGAGACCGGGACGCTGATGGTGTGCTCCGGGCCGGACACGCCTTCCACGGTGAGCCTGCTGCCCGAAACGCACATCGCCATCGTCCCGTCTCCGGTCATCGTCGCCCACATGGAAGACGCCTGGGACCGGGCGCGCGCCGTATACGGCCAGTTGCCGCGCGCGGTGAATTTCATCTCCGGTCCTTCCCGCACCGGGGACATCGAGCAGCGCATGGTGATGGGCGCGCACGGCCCGTACCGCGTGCACATCATCGTGGTCGGCCTGTGAAAACCCTGTTCCGGGTGTTGCTGGTGTCTCTGGCGGTCACGCCCGGCGCGGCGTTCGCGGCGAGCGCGCTGCCGATGGTGTTTGGCATACCCGTAGATTTCATCCTGTTCGCGCTCACCCTGCTGGGCGTGGCGCTGTTTCATCACCACACGCTCGGGGTCGCGCTCACCGGACTGGCGACCATCACCCTGTACAAGCTCGTATTCACCGGATTCAAGACGGGCGCCGGACTGGCCGGCCTGGCGTCGCACATGCAGCACGAGTGGGTGATCCTCGCAAACCTGCTCTGCCTGCTGCTCGGTTTTGCGCTGCTGTCGAAACATTTCGAGGACAGCAAGGCGCCGGCGGTGCTGCCGCGCTACCTTCCCGGCGACTGGAAGGGGGCGTTCGTCCTGCTGCTGATGGTGTTCGTGCTGTCCTCGTTCCTCGACAACATTGCCGCCGCGCTGATCGGCGGCGCCATCGCGCACACCGTGTTCCGCGGCAAGGTGCACATCGGCTATCTCGCCGGCATCGTCGCCGCCTCGAATGCCGGCGGCTCGGGCAGCGTGGTCGGCGACACCACCACCACCATGATGTGGATCGCCGGGGTCAATCCCATGGACGTGCTGCACGCTTATGTAGCGGCCGGCGTGGCGATGTTCGTGTTCGGCATACCGGCAGCACTGCAGCAGCACAACTACTCGCCCATCATGCGCGATGTGCCCGCGGGCACGCGGGTGGATTGGCCGCGGTTGGGTATCGTCGCCTTCATTCTGCTCGCGGCGATCGCCGTGAATGTGTACGTCAACATCGAGCATACGCAACTGGCCGACCTGTTCCCGTTCATCGGCGTGGGGGTGTGGGTGGCGATACTCGTTTCCGCGCCGCTGCGCAAGCCCGACTGGAGCCTGCTGCCGGATGCGTTCAAGGGCACGGTGTTCCTGCTGTCGCTGGTGACTTGCGCATCGATGATGCCGGTGGAACATCTGCCGGATGCATCGTGGCGCAGCGCGCTCGGACTGGGATTTGTCTCGGCGGTGTTCGACAATATCCCCCTCACAGCGCTGGCGCTGAAGCAGGGCGGGTTCGACTGGGGCATGCTCGCCTATGCGGTCGGGTTCGGCGGATCGATGATCTGGTTCGGCTCATCGGCCGGCGTGGCATTGTCCAACATGTATCCGGAGGCCAAGTCGGTCGGCCGCTGGCTCTACCACGGCTGGCACGTGGCGCTCGCCTACGTCGTCGGCTTCGCGGTGTTGATGATGACCCTGGGCTGGCAGCCGCACGAAAGGCGCACCAACACGCCGGCGCCGCCGCCCGCAGCAAGCGCGCCCGCAGCACACGCACCCGCGGTGTCCGGTCCCGGCGCCCCCGCGCCGGTCACCCCGCCCGACGATGCAGCCGCTGAGCTCATGAAAAAGGGTTACTGAGTGCGATTCCCTTGTTCCCGGCGGTGGCAGGACGTAAATGGCGTGTATCTGCAGTCTTTTCCAAATCAGGTTTGAGCCTGGAGCGGTCTGAGAACAGGGGCGCGAAGTGAATCGATCTGTTGAAGAAGGTCGCAGTATAGCGGGGGTATTGGTCAAGCCAGTTTTGATCGGCAATGGAGTTGTTGCGGCGGCGTCATTG
>SHXF01000138.1 GCA_009693435.1 Betaproteobacteria bacterium
TCGAAGGGTTGAACAACAAGGCTAAAGTCACGATCAGAAGAACCTGCAGTTTTCGGACATTCAAAATGGCAGAACATATGCTTAATCATGTACTTGGGAAACTACCCGAGCCAAAACTCACCCACAGATTCTGCTGACGAACCTAATTTTGAGCGCGCATCCTTGGTCACCAGCGTTTCAAACACATGTTCGGCGATATTATTGTTGGGGGTGAGGTTATGGTAATGGGGGTCGATGGAGGTGACATCTGCACCCAGCGCAATGCTGATGTCAGCGGCATTCACCGGCGCCATACACAAAGCGGCAAACCATGCGCTCACCACTGTCCGTAAGTTTTTCATGAGAACCCTCCACAAATCGATGGCTTGCAGGATACCGGATTTTAGCCGCATTGACAGTGTGCCGCCCCCCTTCTATCCTGCATCTTTAATGCATGGAGTTGCCGCATGCCTGTTTCAACAGCCAGCGTGGAGATGATCCGCAAGCTGGTCAGCTTTCCTACCGTAAGCCGTGAATCGAATCTCGAATTGATCGACTTCGTGCGCGAGTACTTGAAGCCGTTGGGTGCCGAGTTGCGTCTGACATTCGATGACGACAAGCGCAAGGCCAATCTGTTCGCCACACTCGGCCCGCGCCGTGGTGGCAACCATGGCGGCATCGTGCTGTCGGGGCACACCGACGTGGTGCCGGTGCAGGGGCAGGCGTGGGACAGCGATCCCTTCACCCTGCTGGAGCGCGACGGCAAATTGTACGGGCGCGGCACTTGCGACATGAAAGGCTTTATTGCAGTGGTACTGGCTTTGCTGCCGGAGTTTCTGTCGCGCGGCTTGACGTCGCCGCTGCATCTAGCGTTTTCGTATGATGAAGAAGTCGGCTGCATCGGCGTGGGCCGCATGCTTCACGATCTCACGGCGGCGGGCATCAAGCCGCAATCGTGCATCGTTGGCGAGCCGACGATGATGAAGCCGGTGATCGCGCACAAAGGCAAAAAAAGTTATCGCGCCACGGTGCGCGGGCTGGCCGCACATTCGGCTTACGCGCCCAGCGGCGTGAATGCGGTGGAAGCGGCGGCGGAAGCGGTGGCGTACCTGAAGCGCATGGCGCGCCGGCATCGCGACAACGGGCCCTATGATCGCGGCTTTGATGTGGCGCACACCACCGTACACACCGGCGTGCTGCATGGGGGTACGGCGCTGAACATCGTGCCGCACGAATGCAGCTTTGACTTTGAGTTTCGCCATCTGCCGGGCGATGATCCGGAAAAATTATTCGAGGAATTCAAATCGTATGTCGTGCAAACGCTGGAGCCCGAAATGCGCGCGGTGTTCAGGGATGCGGGCTTCGATATTCAGTTGATGTCGCAGATTCCGGCGATGGACAACAGCGCGGAAACCGAAGTGGTGGCGTTGGCGCAGGGGCTGTCGGGCAATTTGGAAACCGGCAAGGTGTCGTATGGTACCGAAGGTTCACAGTTTCAGCGCGCGGGTATTCCGGCAGTGATCTGCGGGCCGGGTTCGATAGAGCAGGCGCACCGGCCCAATGAATTTGTGAGTTTGGAGCAGATTGCGCTGAGCGAGGCTTTTTTGCGCGGCTTGATGTCACGGCTATGTGAGAGGTAATATGTCAATAAAAACAATTAGTTATATAACACTTACAGTGCTGGCCAGCAGCACGGCATGCGCGGCCTACCCCGACCGCCCGATGCGGCTGATCATTTCATCGGCGGCGGGCGGTTCGCCCGATGTGGTGACGCGCATACTCGCCATCGAACTGGTAAAGCAGATGGGCCAGCAAATCGTGATCGACAATCGGCCCGGCGGCGCGCAGACCATAGGCACTGAAATGGTGGTGCGCGCGACACCCGACGGCTACACCATCGGCTACGCCAACGTGGTGACGCTGGCCATCAATAAAACCCTGTTGCCGAAACAGCCGTACGATCCCGACAAGGATCTGCTGCTGGTGGGGCAATTTTTGTCGACGCACAATGTGCTGGCGGTAAATCCGTCGCTGCCGGTGAAGAACGTGCGTGAACTGGTCGATCATGCGAAGAAAAATCCGGGCAAGCTGTTCAATGCCTCGGCGGGCAACGGCACCACCGGCCATCTCGGCGGTGAACTGTTCAAAATCATGACCGGCACGCAGATTGTGCATGTGCCGTACAAGGGCAGTCCGCAAGGCTTGCAGGATTTAATGGCCGGGCAAGTGCAGTTGATGTTCGATAACCTTACTTCCAGTTCGCCGCATGTGAAGTCGGGAAAATTGCGCGGACTGGGCGTGAGCGGGCCGCGCCGCTCGCCGGTGTTTCCCGACATGCCCACCATCGCCGAAGCCGGTGTGCCCGGTTACGAAACCACGGCGTGGGGCGGACTGGTTTTACCGGTAGGCACCCCGCGAGAAATCGTCGCGAAGCTCAATGCCGAAATAAACCGTGCGTTGCAGTCACCACAGTTAAAGGAGCGCTATGCCGCGATAGACGCCGAGCCCGTCGGCGGCAGCATTGCCGAGTTTGCCGAATTCGTGAAAAAGGAATCGGCGAAGTGGGGTGATGTGGTGCGCAAGTCGGGAGCGAAGCTGGATTGATGTTTAATCACAGTTTTCCATAGACCGAAAACGCGAATAATTCTCCCCGTGTCGTTCCCGCGAAGGCGGGAACCCATAGGGCGTCTCAAGTGGCACTGTGTTATGGGTTCCCGCCTGCGCGGGAACGACAAAGTGGGGTGTTTTCCGCTCTTCATTGCGGTAACCTGATTATGAATGGAAAAAATTCATGACCAACCAACACTACGACCTCCTCATCCGCAACGCCACCATCATCGACGGCACGCGCGCGCCGCGTTTTCAGGGTGACATCGGTGTGCGCGGCGGCAGGATTGCAGATGTCGGTGATCTGCGTCACGCAAGCACCGACCGTGAAATCGATGCCACCGGCCGTATCGCCGCACCGGGCTTCATCGACGTGCACACCCATGACGACCGGTTGCTGTTTTCCGATCCGGCGATGACGCCCAAGGTGAGTCAGGGTGTAACCACGGTGATTGCCGGAAACTGCGGCATCAGTCTCGCGCACTCGCCTGCCGCGCGTGCCGGGGTGATTACGCCGCCGCTCGATTTGCTCGACAACGACGGCGGCTGGTTTCGTTTTCCGTCGTTTGGCGCTTATCGCGAGGAACTGGCCGCGAATCCCGCCGCGATCAACGCCGCATGTTTGGTGGGACACACCACGTTTCGGGTGGCGGTGATGGACCAGCTCGAACGCCCGGCGACAAAAGCCGAGATCGCGAAGATGCGCGAGATGGCGCGCGAGTCAATGGCCTCCGGTGCTATCGGCGTATCCACCGGCACCGCGTATCCGCCTGCGGCCAGCGCGCCGACCGAAGAAATCATCGAAGTGTGCCGCCCGCTGACCGAGTTCGGCGGGATTTTCGCCACGCACATGCGCAACGAAGATGATCAGGTGATCGATTCCATCGAGGAGACCTGTGCCATCGGGCGCGCGCTTAATGTACCGGTGGTGATTTCGCACCACAAGACGGTGGGCATACGCAATCACGGGCGCTCAGCAGAAACGCTGGCGCTGATCGGGGAGCGCATGCGCGAACAGCCGGTGTGCCTCGATTGTTATCCGTATATCGCCTCATCTACCGTGTTGCGCTACGACCGGCTCGTGCAATCGTCGCGCATCATCATCACCTGGTCGAAGCCGCACCCCGAATTTTCCGGCGTCGATCTCGACGAAGTCGCGCGCCGGCTCGGCATGAGCCAGGCGGATGCGGTGGAAAAAATAAAACCCGCGGGGGCGATCTATTTCATGCTCGACGAAAAAGACGTGCAGCGCATCCTCGCCTTCGATGAGACCATGATCGGCTCCGACGGCCTGCCGCACGACGCCAAGCCGCATCCGCGACTGTGGGGCACGTTTCCCCGCGTGCTCGGCCACTATTGCCGGGACCTGAAATTATTTACGCTGGAAACAGCGGTGTATAAAATGACGGGATTACCGGCGAAGAAGTTCGGCCTTGCCGGACGCGGCGTGCTGCAACCAGGCGCGCACGCCGACATCACGCTGTTCGACGCGGCGCTGGTGATCGACGCGGCGGACTTCAAGAATTCAACTGCACCGGCGAAAGGCATCGACACCGTCATCGTCAACGGCGAGATGGTGTGGCGCGACGGTAGCGCGACGGGCAAGCGGCCCGGGCAGCTGCTCACGAGAAAAACCTAGCCAGTGCCGCTGCCCACGGAATTTGTGTAATACTAAATTGCGTTAACCACTACCTGGAGGAATGGACGATGAAAAGGTCACTGGTTTTGGCAGCGCTGGCCGTGGGGTTCGCGGGGTTGACAGCGTTGGGTGCGGCGGCACAGACCGTCAAGATTACACCGCTGGGCAGTCACGACGGTGAGTTCTGCCCGCTCGATCGGGCGCTGATTTTCGAGGACCCGGACGGTACGCGGATTCTCTACGACGTGGGTCGCACGGTGCGCGGCCCCGACGATCCGCGGCTCGGCAAAATAGATGCGGTACTGCTGAGCCATGTTCATGGCGATCATCTCGGCGACCTGCATCAGCCCGCGGCCAATGCCGGGACCTGCGCCAAACCGGATTTCTCGGTTGTGGTGACACCCAACTCGAATACGGTAAACATCGCCATGGCCAAGCAGGCGCCGATCATCGCGGGGGGGGGGAATGAACGCCTTTTTCGCCGCCAAGGTGAAGTCTCTGTGCGGTGATCCGGGCAAGCTGGTACGGCTGGTGAGATTTGGCGCCTCGACCATGGTCGGCAAGGTCATGGTGGCTGGCGTGCCGGCAGTGCACAGCAACGGCCTGCCGCCTGCTTTCCTGCAAAAGGAGCAGGCGCAGTTGCTCGACGCTAACGGCCTCACCGCGTATGTCGGGCCGCCGGGAGGATTCGTACTGCGCTTCAGCAACGGGCTCACCGCCTACCTGTCGGGCGATACCGGCATTACCGCCGAGCAGGATCTCGTGGTGCGGGGGCATTACAAGTCGAATCTGGTGGTGATGAACATAGGCGGTTTTCCGTTTACCACCGGGCCGATCGAGGCGACTTACGTCGTCAACGAACTGGTGCGCCCGAATGCGGTGATAGCGTCGCATGCCAATGAACCGGCGACCATCAACGGCAAGCTGACGCCCAACAGCAAGACCGCCGCCTTTGTCAAGTCAGCGAAAATGCCGGTGCATGTGCCGCTGAGCGGCAGGACGATGGAGTTTGACGGCAGCGGCAAGTGCGTCGCCGGGTGCTGAGACAGGCGTGCGGAATTCGGGCGTATCCCGTAAACAACGGTCGCGCATGTGCGCGGCCGTTGTTTAACGCCGGCTCAAGGCGTCGCGAAGGTGCGTCGGAAGGCCTGCTGTCCGGTGGGGGTGATGGTGACCACGCGGGTGCGGCGTGCGCGCAGGATCCAGCCTCTCCTGAGGTAGAGATCGAGCAGCGCGGCGCCCAGCGCACCGCCCACGTGGGGACGCCGCTGGGTCAGGTCCACGCAGGCGCGCGCGAACACGCGCCGCGACCGTTGCGCGGCTTCGAGATCGATGTCGAGCGCCGCCAACGCCTTCTCGCCGAACCGGGTGACGCGAAAATCCCGTCCCTCATGGACCAGCCATTGCGCCTTCAGCATCGCCTCGCACACCTGCACTGCCATTTCGCCGGCCAGATGGTCGTAGCAGGTCCTGGCGTTCAAAAACTGGATAGGCACCGATTTCGAAGGCAGCGGGCTGCGCGGGGCGCGCGGTCGGAGAGCCATGCTGAGCGAACCGAGGCTTTCAATCGCGTCCGCCACCTGCGCGTTGGCGAGCCGGAAGTAGCGATGCCGCCCCTGCGCTTCCGTGGAGAGCAATCCGCCGTCCACCAGCTTGGTCAAGTGCGCGCTGGCCGACTGCGCAGAAACATTGGCGGTGTACGCTAGCTCGCCTGCCGGGCGCATGGTGCCGTCGATCAGAATCCTGAGTATCCTGGCGCGCGCCGGGTCGGCGAGCAGGCGGGCAATGCGGGCAATGTTCAGATCGTCATCCATATTTCACCTATCCGTGAAACGTTAACGTTACACCAAGCGGATAATGCTGTCCACGGTTATGCATCTAACCAAACGCATCGAGGTGAGTATGAAACGAGTGCCAATCCGCGTAGAACCGTTTATCGAAATTGATTGCATCGCGGTCATTCAAGCCAATCCCGGCGCTACCGATCTTGATATCTTGCAGGAACTCAACCAAGGCTTTATCCGTTCGGTGAGGTTGTCGGACGTGGGCTGGTTCGATCAGAACCTGTCGCAGGATTTCCTTAACAGCAACCCTGACGGCACGCTGGTCAATCGTGCGGCATTCCTGCGCCAGATTGCACTGCCGTTTTCGCTGTCGAATTTCGATGTCGAAGACGTGCGCGTCAGAATTCTCGGCGATGCGGCTATTATTCACCGTCGCACGACCTACACCAAGCCTAATGGCCAGGCGGCTGCGGGACGCTATACTGATGTCTGGGAGCGCCAGGGCGGGCGCTGGATTTGTGTTTCCGGCCACGTGACACGCGGCTGAACCCAGCCCGGCTGAAGTGAGTGAGCAAATCTGACTGGGAGTATTGCGATGATAGTTACCGTATTTCGTTCACGTCTGAAATCTGATGCACAGCAGGAATACATGCAGTGGGCGGGCCGCATGAGTGAACTGGCGAAGACCATGCCCGGCTACGTTTCGCATAAGGGCTTCGTTGCGGATGATGGCGAACGCGTCACCCTGGTCGAGTTCGAATCGGAACAGGCGCAGCGCGCCTGGGCCATGCACCCGGAACATCTGGAGGCGCAGCGCAAGGGGCGACAGGATTTCTACAGCGAGTTCCATATCCAGATTTGCACCGTGCAGCGCCAGCGTGTATACCCTTCTGTGAAAAGGAGTGCCCCATGAAAATCAGCCGCCACGGGATCGTCGAGCGTCCCAATAATCTTCCCCACATCAGTGGCGCCGTGGTGCACGGCGACACGGTCTATCTTCAGGGCGTTACACCCGACCCTGGCGGCGACATCACCACGCAGACGCGGCAGGTGCTCGAGCGCATCGACGCATTGCTCGCGATGGCGGGCACCGACAAATCGAAATTGCTAACGGCACAGGTATGGTTGTCCGACATCGGCTTTTCGAGGCTCACAATGTGGCGTGGAATGCGTGGGTAGACCGCGAGAATCCTCCGGTGCGCGCCTGCGTGCGTGCCGATCTGGTGCGTCCCGGCCTGCTGGTGGAGATCATGGTGACCGCCGGGCGCTGAACCTGTGAACTCGCATACATAGAGGCACAGCATGGCGCGATTTCGCATAGTCACACTCAATATGGAGCAGGACCACAAGCGCTGGGAGGCGCGGCGCGAACTCATCGCCGGGCAACTGGCCGAGCTTAAACCCGACGTGCTTGCCCTGAATGAAGTGTGCGTGCCGCTGCAGACTGCACGCTGGGTGCAGGGTGTTGCGAAAAGCCGGATGGGCATCGCGTATGCTCTGGTGCAGCAGACCAAGGTCAACGGACTCGCGGCGATCGAAGCCGAAGCGCTGCTCACGCGCTTTCCGCTGATGGAGAGCGGAAATCTCGATTATCAGGCGCGTGACATGGTGGCGCTGGTTGCCCGCATTGTCGTCGACGGCGAGCCTGTCGATGTCTACGTCACGCACCTCTACCGGTCGATAGGCGATGATTCGCTGCGGCTGTATCAGGCGCAGCAGTTACTGGCATGGATCGACAGTCGCAAGGATGTCGCGGCGCACATCGTGTGCGGGGACTTCAACGCAACGCTGGATAAGCCTTCGGCTGCGCTCATGGCGACGCGTTTGCGGCGCACGCAGAGCGCGCCTACGGCGTTCACGCCGCTCGCCGCAAGCGACGGCACGGTCTCGCATCCCGATTGGCCGAGGATGGACCAGTGCATAGACTACATCTGGGTATCCGCAGGCGTGAACGTCATCGACAGCGGCGTCTGCTTCGATAAGGCGAGCGCCGACGATGCCTCGCTGTGGCCGTCCGATCACGCGGGTGTGTGGGCCGATCTCGAAATAGCCAGCGCTTCGGCGCGATGACAGGAATTCGAATCTCCCGGTGATTTATCATGATCGACAGCAAGAGCCCCGCCACCCGCAGCTACCCGCGCCCGTCGCCCATCATGCTTAACCTCTACATCACCAACAAGAATTACTCCTCCTGGTCATTGCGGCCCTGGGTTCTTATGCGCGAACTCGGCATTGCGTTCGAGGAGAAGTTGGTTCCTTTCGGCGGCGCTGCTGATCCGCACAACTTCCGGGCATTCTCTCCGACGGGCAAGGTTCCTTGTCTGGTGGACGCCAATACTGTCGTTTGGGAATCGCTTGCCATCGTCGAATACCTCGCCGAGATGTCGCCTGGTGTATGGCCAGCCGGGGCGCATGCGCGCGCCTGGGCGCGCTGTGCCGCCGCTGAGATGCACGCCGGATTTCCTGACCTCCGCAATATTTGCAGCATGAATTGCGGACTGCGGGTTCAGCTTAACCCTTACCCCTCAGCGCTTGCTGGCGATATCGCGCGCATTGACGCCCTGTGGGATGAAGGCCAGTCGAGGTTCGGCGGCCCCTTCCTTGCAGGCGCAGCTTTCACTGCGGTTGACGCGTTCTTTGCACCGGTGGCTTTCCGCGTGCAAACCTACGCCCTGCAGTTGAGCACGCGCGCCCTCGAATACGCCAAGCGGCTGCTGGCGCTGCCGTCCATGAAGGACTGGTACGCCGCCGCTGTGAGCGAAACCTGGCGCGACGAGGTGCACGAAGAGGAAGCGCGCCGGGCGGGCATCTGGCTGCAGGATTTGCGTCAGCGCTGAGCCAAGCGGTCAGCACAACTGCGGCCCACCGAAGGACGCCCAATCCTTAAGGGTTAGGCCTCGGCCAGCTTCTTGATGATGGACTTGGCCAAATATTCATTGATCTCGTTATGCCGCGGCACGGGCTGAGATTGCTTTGTGCTGGGATTGGTATACCAGTCGTGACGCCCGCCGTGGCGTGTCAGAACGCAGCCCATGTTTTCGAGCGCCTTGATAAGATCGCGTCTTTTCATTTACGCGACCAAGAGTTCCTCTACCTTGCGGATATACGGTACTTCGCGAGATTCTATGTCTTTTAGTAAGTCTTTCAGGTTCGCGGTCAACTCAGTCTTGGTCTTACCCTGCGTCTGGTAGTCAGGATACTGATTAAGAAAGCCGATGTAGAACTTCCCGTCCCGCCAATAGGTGAAGCTAATCCTTTTCATGATATTGCCTCCGTGTGAAGCATTAGTATAGCGCCCGCGACTAGTGATCTAACGAGGCTGTGCAAAAACTCCTTCGTGAGCGAGGAGGGATATTTTTCGGGGGTGCTTCAATCCCTCCCGAGCATGCGATCGTCGATTGTAGAGCGTTCTGCGAGACTTTTTAACGAGCAACTTCACTGGAAAAATCCGTGCCATGGTTTTAGCACAGCCGCAACGTCTGAAACCAGCGGCGCGCGCTTGTGCGCTTCGGCTCTGGATTGATGGGTTGGGCGCACGTATCACAATATCGTTTCGAACTCCCCCAGTTGACGAGAAACCCCGCCAATCGAAATTTCGAAAACTTGGTCGAGTCCCCGCAGACGGCAGATCTCGATCGCGCCGGGCGAGTTATCAATGCCGAGCACCTCATGACCCCGCTGCTTGAGCCACAACATGAATCGTCCCGCGCCACAGCCCACATCGAGAATACGACCAACGGCGTTTGCCATTGCGTCTCGCTCAACCTGACGCCACGCCTCGAATTCTGAAAAATACAAAGAAGGTCCAGCGCCGATTCCGAAATGTCCGTCGTCACGCTCTACGATCTCGTAGCCAAGGCGGCCCTTGAAAAAATCGAGCATCATTTGGCCGTAAGCGTCCTCATTCGGTTTTACCACGGCATGCCTAACGTGTAATGATCTTCCGAAAAACCAACGGCGGATTCAAGTCTGAAGTGCAACCGCGTTATGACGCGAGTGTAGCTTCTTCCAGAAGACTTCGTGGGGTGTTTTGAAGCCGAGGCATTTTCTGGGGCGATGGTTGAGGTAGTGCATGGCGGCAGAGATGTCCTTTTGGGTGATTG
>SHXF01000027.1 GCA_009693435.1 Betaproteobacteria bacterium
CATTCACTCCCAATCCCCTCGTAAAATCGAGGGGCGATCATGTCCTGTCGTCGCCGCAGCGGCTACCGCCGACTAGTTCATCGGCTTACCGCCTACTGGGGGATTTTGAAGTGGCCATCACTGGGGGAGTTTGGGTGGCCACCGGGGCTACATCCGCGCCACCGCCATGACCGCCCACCACCCCATGGGCACCTGCCGCATGGGAGCGGACGACATGGCCGTCGTGGATTCGGAACTGCGGGTGCGTGGAGTGGAAAAACTGCGCGTCATCGACGCGTCGATGATGCCGGAACTGGTTTGCGGGAATATCAATGCTTGTGTGTTGATAATTGCGGAGAGGGAGTGGATTTTGTGATGTGATGGACTGATACGCGCAATTAACTATGCAAAACAACGCTGCTGGTTGGCGACAAGTCGGATTCGTCATTTTCGGATTACTGCTTCAATACGAATGCGCCAACTGGAATACCATCGCAGCTAAAAAATCGATTTACGCAACTGAATTAGTGATCTCCTTAACCATGAGCCTCTTGCAAAACTATTTTGTCTAAACATTCTCAAAAAAGCAGTGATTTACCTTGATTAGAAGGTGAAATACGCGCTTTTTCTACCGCTGCAAAACATGGACAAAATCGCAAATGCTCCTATTCGCGTCAAACGGGCTTATGGCGCGTTTTCAGTCATTTTGACCAAGACAGCAGTAACGCTGTCTTGACCTCACAGAGGCTGGTTTAGAAATTGTCGCGACTTTTGCAACAGGCTCAGTAGTGAATTTATATAGAGGTGCCCTACAATATGAGCGTTGCGTGCATCGAAGGCAGAAAGCATGACCTCGAATAGGAAGCATTTCGGCGACACCCGCGCCGGGCACGATCGCCGTAATTTTCTCAAGACCGGCGCCGCACTGCTTGCGCCGCTCGCCACCGGCTTTCCGGGACCGGGCTTCGGCCAGGGCGCGGCCCCTGTCGGATTTCAGCTGAGCTGGGTGAAGAGCGCGCAGTACAGCGGTTTTTTTTCGGGCATCGACAACGGCTTCTACAAGCAGGAGGGGATAGAAGCGGTGTTCACCTCGGGTGGTCCGGGGATCGATACGGTGGCCAACGTGGCGCAGGGCAAGTCGGACATGGGCGATCGGCCCAGCGGCGCGCTGATCGTCGCGCGCGACAAAGGCATCCCGATCAGGATCATCGGCGCGACCTTTCAGAAAAGCCCGGGCAGCCTGCTCAGTCCGGCGACAAAGCCGATACGCAGCATCAGGGAACTGGCGGGCAAGACCGTGGCGCTGCCCAATACCGCGCGTCCCCTCGTATCGCAAATGATCAAGGAGGCAGGGGTCGATGCCAACTCGGTCACCATCGTGCCCGTCGGCACCGATCCGGGGATCCTCGCCAGCGGCCAGGTGGACGCCTACTACGGCTACTCGACCAACCAGGGGATGATGCTGCGCATGCGCGGCTTCAATATCCACGTGCTGAACATGACCGACGCGGGTGCGCCGCACCTGGTGGGCGCCATCTACGCGCGCGAATCGTTTCTGAAGGACCACCGCGATGCGGTGGTGCGCTGGTTGCGCGCCTCGATACGAGGTTGGGAATGGGCGCTGGCGAATCCCGAGAAGTCCATCGACATGCTTATCAGCAGGCATGGCGCGCCCGGACTGAACCACACCCAGCAGCTCGCCGAGTTGAAGGAAAGCACCGAGTTCATCCGCGGACCGGCCGGGAAAAACGGCTTGTTATGGCTCGATGCGGCGATCGTGCAGACGGAGATCGACCAGATGCGCACGGTGGGCCTGGTGAAATCGAAACTGAGCGCGGCCGAACTGTGCGATCCGCAATTCATCATCGCCGCGCACAAGAAGGCATGATCGGAAAGCATAATCACGCAACTGCGTGTCACGGAAACAACCTCCAGGAGTTTGCGCGTGCAAAGAATCGCGTTCGTTGCGTTGCTTGCCACCCTGCTCTCGCCGGCGTGTGCCATTGCCCAGGACTACCCGGCTAGGCCGATACGGATGCTGGTCGGCTTTGCACCCGGCGGCGCGGCCGATATCATCGGACGCATCGTCACGCCGCGCCTGTCGGAAGCGCTCAAGCAATCGGTGGTCATCGACAATCGAGCCGGCGCCTCGGGCATCATTGCCACCGAAATGGCGGCGCGCGCAGCGCCGGACGGCTATACCCTGCTGGTGGGCACCATGACCACGCACGCCATTGCCCCCGGGCTGTACAAGACCCTGCCTTATGACGCGGTCAAGGACTTTGCGCCGGTCGTCTACCTGGGGAGCATTCCGCTGATGATGAGCGTCAGCGCCACCCTGCCGGTAAGTTCGGTGAAAGAGTTCATCGCGCTCGCCAAGGCCGCGCCGGGGAAATACACCTTCGCCACCGCGGGCAATGGCACGCCGCCGCACCTGGCCGGCGAACTGTTCAAGCTCAAGACCGGAATCGACCTGGTGCATGTGCCGTACAAAGGCACCGCACCTGCGGTCGCCGACTTGGTGTCGGGACAGGTCAGCATCACCATCGACGGCGTGGCGGTGCAGGTGCCGCACGTCAAGTCCGGCAAATTGCGCGCGCTCGCCACCGCGACTGAAAAGCGGCTCGCGCCGCTCCCCGATGTGCCGACCTTCGGCGAGCAGGGATACGCCGGCCTGGAGATGTCGCTCTGGTACGGCGTCTTTGCGCCCTCGGCCACGCCCGGGACCATCGTCGCCAGGCTGAATGCGGAGATCTCCAGAGTGCTGGCGATGCCCGAGGTCAGGCAACGTCTTGCGGAACTCGCGGTCGAGCCCGGCGGCGGCACGCCGGAACAGTTCGGTGCGTTCATGCAGACGGAGACGAAGCGCTGGGCGCTCGTGGTGCAGCAGGCCAACATCAAAGTGGAATAACAAGGTCGATAAGTTCGGGTCGATAAGTTCGGGCCGATAAGTTCGGGTCGATAAGTTCAGGCCGATAAGTTCAGGCCGATAAGTTCAAGGACGTCCCATGCTCAAAGTCTGCGACATGCCGCCCCAGGCCGATCCGCAATTGCTGGCCCGTCTGAGCGCGATCGACCCGACCACGATCGGCCACTTCCGTCACTACGGTTTTGTCGATCCCGAGGTGCGGGCGGTGATTCAGGGACGGCGGGTGGTCGGCACGGCCGTCACCGTATGCATGCCGGCAATCGACTCGGCGCTGCTGCATTACGTGGTGAGCCGCTGCCGGCCGGGTGACGTGCTGATCATCGATCGCCTCGGCGACCGGCGCCATGCCTGCATGGGCGGCGTAGTGGCCGCGGCGATGAAGGTCGCGGGCATCGCCGCGGTGATCCTGGACGGGCTGGCCTGCGACTTCGCCGAGATCCGCGACATCGATCTGCCGGTGTGGTGCCGCGGCGAGGCGGTGCTCACCGCCAAATTCATGGGCGTGGGCGGCGCGATCAACATTCCGGTGTCTTGCGGCGGCGTCGCGGTCACGCCGGGGGACATCGTGCTCGCCGATTCAGGCGGGGTGCTGCTGTTGCCCCCGGATGCGGACGAAGTGGGTTATTGCATCGAGAAGGCGTTGCCGATGCAGGCCGGCGAGCCCGCCAAGCTCAAGGAGATTCGCGGCGGCAAACGCATCGGCGATCTGTCGGGGGCGAACCAGCGCATCGACGCGCTGCTCTCGGCGCAAGCCGAGGAGTTTGCACGATGGCGCAAGTAGATTGTCTTGTTCGCCGCGTGGCAGGAGAACCCTGCCACGGCGTTGCGGAACCTAATCGTTGAAAACGAAGTCGGTCTTCGCGCCTTCGATCGTGGCAACCGCCGCGAGCGCGACTTCGCGGTCCTGTTCGCCGGTGCCCGAACCTACGCCAACCGCGCCGACGCAGACGCCGCCGACAATGACCGGCACGCCGCCCTTCAACGACAGGTTGCGCCCGCGCGTGGTGATCGCGAGCTTGAGTTCCATGTCCGAATTGCCGCGGGGCCCGGTCGGCGCTCGCGCAGATGCCGCGCTCACCGCCTTGTTGTGCGAGGAGTCGATGGAGACGAACTTGGCGCCGTCCATGCGCACGAAGGCGAGCAGGTGGCCGCCATCATCCACGACGGTGATGCACTGCGGCTGGTTTATGGCGCGCGCTTTGGCCATGCCCGCTTCGAGCGCTTTCAGGGCCGCGGCGTGCGAGAGCTTCAGGGATGCGTAGGTGTCCGGCATGTCGTCGACCCATTATGAGAACCTGCGCGATGATAGCAAGATGGTAGCAACTTGGTAAGAACAGGAGGACCGGATTCATGACGATAGTCGATCCCTGGCATTGCTTCTGCGACTATGAAACCGTCGAACTGCAGCCGACCGGCGAGGGCGTGCTGTCGGGCCTGTCGTTCGCCATCAAGGACAACATCCACGTCGCCGGGTTTCGCACCGGCTGTGGCAATCCCGACTGGTTGCGCACCCATGCGCCGGCTGCCGCCACGGCCTCTTGCGTGCTGCGCCTGTTGCAGGCGGGCGCGCGGCTCGCCGGCAAGACACAGTGCGACGAGTTGTTCTTCAGCCTCGAAGGCGAGAACGCGCACTATGGCACGCCCATCAATCCCGCCGCACCCGATCGCATTCCGGGAGGCTCATCGAGCGGCGCGGCAGTCGCGGTCGCGTCGAAGCTGGTTGACTTCGCGATAGGCACGGACGCGGGCGGCTCGGTGCGCATACCGGCCGCGCTGTGCGGCTTGTGGGGCATGCGGCCTACACACGGCCGCATGCCGGGCGACGGCACGGTGGGACTCGCGCCCAGCCTCGGCACCATCGGCTGGTTTGCGCGCGAACCTCGCTTGCTGGCGCGAGTCGGCGAAACCCTGCTTGATCCCGATCCGGTTGTGTTCAAGCCGCGGCGGCTGTTGATCGCCGAGGATGCAATGGCGCTGGCCGACGACGCGGTGCGCGCCGCCATTGCGCCGTTCGTTGCGCGCATCGCCGCCCGCTTCGATGCCGTCCTCGAGGTGCAGGCGGCGCCTGAGGGCATCGCCAACTGGCTCGCCGCGCTGCGCACGGTGCAAGGCTGGGAGGCGTGGCAGACCCACGGCGAGTGGATCACGCGCGAGCAACCGAACCTTGGCGCCGTCATTCGCCAGCGCTTCGACTGGGCGAAGAGCATTGCCGCCGATGCCGTGCCGCCCGCCAGAGAAATCCGCCGCCGTGTAAGCGAACGCTTTCATGCGCTGCTGGGCGACGATGCGTTGTTGCTGTTGCCGACAGTAGCCTCGGCCGCGCCCCGGCTGGGCACGACGGGCGCGGCGCTGGACGCCTTTCGCGGGCGCACCCTGCAGCTTGCGGCCTGGTCAGGCGCGACCGGCGTGCCGCAACTCGCGTTGCCCGCCGGGCAGGTGGACGGTGCGCCGGTCGGTCTGTCGATCATCGCGCCGCGCAATGCCGACCGCGCGCTGCTCGGCTGGGCGGAACAATCGCTGGTCACTTGAGGACCGGCGGATTCAATGGCGCTATTTCTTGACGCAAATTCTTGACGTTATTGCACGACCGGCAACGCCACCGGACGTGAAATCAAAGCCGGGCTGCGGGTCGCGGGCGCCAGCGCAATCCTCGCCGCCATGCTCGCCGAGTGGCTGACCGGAGTGAAGGGCCTCGGTTACCTGATCCTGGATTGCGCCGACCTGCGCGAGGTCGGATGATGTGGGCTGCGATCGTCACCTCGATGCTCGTGGCGCTCGCGGTGTTCTGGAGCACCGCGACGGTCGAGCGTTCCGTGCTGCACTGGAAAGCCTGAAACCGCTTCGGCCGCACCGGGTGCTTGCGCGGGACGGCTGCCGATTTCTTTCGTCTGGTTCCGCTGATTGTTCCGGGCTTGGCGTGCCGCATCCGCTGGTTCAGCCGCAAGCGCACCGATCGGATCCACGACCGGGGAAATTCCCGGACCTCAGTAAAGCCCTGCTTTCGGGGCCCGCAGTTGCGAGTACCCCGCCACGGCTTCATAAGCGTGCGCCGCGCGCAGCACCTTTGCGTCCGCCGCTCTTGGCCCGACGATGTGCAGCGCGACTGGCAGGCCCTCCCCGGTCAGGCCGGCAGGCACGCTGATCGCCGGTTGCTGGGTCAGGTTGAAGAGCGCCGTGAACGGCGTCCACGCGCGCCGGTTCGCAAATTTCTCGAACGCCTCCGGGTAGTAGCGTTCGGCCGCGAACGCGGGCGCCGCGACGGTGGGCGTGATCAGCAGGTCGTAGTCCTGGTGAAAGGCATGCATGCGCCGCGCGAGCGACTGGCATTGCTCCTGTATGCGCAGGTAGTCCGCGAGCGAAATGTCCGGCCCCTCGAGGATGTCGCGCGCGCTGGCCGAGACCTGCGCCCTTTGCGCGGGGGTCAGATTGCGCAGGGAGTAGCGCACCGTGCCGCGCAGCAGGGTGACGTAAGAGTCGGTCGGGTCCTCGACCGGCGGGTCCCTCTCCTCGACGACAGCCCCCAGGCCGCGCAGCACTTCGCCCGCCCTGCGCACCGCGTCGCAAAGCTCGAGGTCCACTTGCTGCGCATAGCCGAGCGTCAGGCTCATGGCGATCCGCCAGCCGCGGATGCCGCCTTCGAGCAACTGCTCGTAGTCGACGTTGTCCGCCGGCAGCGCCAGCGGATCGCGCGCGTCCGGGCGCGTGGCGATGGCAAGAACCCGCGCCGCGTCCCGGACGCTGTGCGTGATCGGCCCGTTGCACGAGAGTGCGCCCGCAACGCTGGGCGGATACAGGGGCACGCGGCCGCCGCTCGGCTTGTAACCCACGACGCCCGTGAGCGCGGCGGGGATGCGTATCGATCCGCCTGCGTCGGAGCCTACGGCAAAGGTACAGAATCCGGCGGATACGGCAGCGGCCGCGCCGCCGCTGGAGCCGCCCGCCTGCTTTGCCGGATTCCAGGGATTTCGCGTGACGCCGGTAAGCGGGCTGATGGTGATCGGCCCCATCGCAAATTCCGGCAGGGTGGTAAGCCCGAGGAATACCGCGCCGGACTCCAGGCAGCGGGCGACGATGGGCGAGTTCTCCGTCATCGGCGCAGTCGAGGTCGTGAGCGAGCCGCGTCGCGAGGGATAACCCTTGACCGGGAGGTTGTCCTTCGCGGTGAAGGTCACACCGTCGAGCGCGCCCAGCGGCTCGCCGCGCTGCCAGCGCGCCTCCGCTGCCCTCGCCGATCGCAGCGCGCCCGCTTCATCGAGGTGCACGAAAGCGTTGATCACGGGGTTGCGCGCGCGGATGCGGGCAAGCTGCGCGTTCACCACGTCGACCGGGGACAGCCGCTTGTCACGAAAGGCGTGGACAAGCTCGGCTATGCCGAGGTCTTCCGGCGTGTCGCAGTCAATCCTGTCAGGCGTCACGTTTTTCTCTCAGGCGGGCTGCGGTGCGTGCCGGCGAGGGTGCGCCGCGTTGTCGAGAAAGCTAGGCATCGCCGCCCTGCCCGGACTCCTTGAACACCCGGTCGATATGCCGATTGAGCAGGTGATGGATCGGACTCTCGAGAACCGACATCCGCCCCGGCTTGAAACCCCGCGTGCTCATCGCCAACTGCAGCGATTCGATCATGACCCGGTCCTCCGAGAGCACCGCGAGCTGGAAGTCGGCATAGATCTTGAGGATTTCCTTGATGTCGGGCCGCTCGAACACCTGCTCGGGGAAACAATGGTATACGACAATGCGGCAGCGGCTTTCCGAGAGCGGCCAGATGACAAACGGGCGCGCGCAATCGATGCGGCCGAACAGGATGAAATTGGGCTGCAGCACGGCTTCGCTCGCAAAGCTGTAATCCTTGTCGGCGAGCCACGGCATTTTGCCGAGCAACGGCTCGGCTTTCGGCGTCGGCGGGCCCGCCTTGTACACGATGGAGACCCCGTCTTTTTTCAGCTGCCAGGCATTCTCCTCCCAGTCGAATGCCGCGCCGAAGGTGTTCGCATGCAGGACCCTGACATGGTAGAAATCCATGAGGTTCTCGCAGGCCAGTTTCCAGTTGCAGTCCAGCTCGAGAACCACCTTGTTGCCGAGCCGCGTCTTCTCCATCTGCAGCATCGGACCGAATTCCGTTTCCACACCCCGGATGAACTCCTCCAGCGGGATCGTGTCCTTTGAAAAACAGATGAACATGTTGCGGCGCCACGTGCCGAATCGGATCGGCTCCATCCGCGTCGCCGACGGGTCGAAGCGTTCGCACTCCTTCATGAACGCCGCGCCGCGAAGCTTGCCGCTCATGTCGTACGTCCAGCCGTGGTAAGGGCACCTCAGCGAGCGCGCGTTGCCGTTGCCGTACGCGACTTCGACGCCGCGATGCGCGCACATGTTGTAGAACGCGCTCAGCCGGCCCTCCATGTCGCGCGCGACGATCACCGGTTCGCCGACCAGCCGCATCGTCATGTAATCGCCCGCGTCCGGCAGTTCTTCTTCACGCCCGACGAAGAGCCAGTCTTTCATGAAGAATTCGTCTACCTCCCGCTGCAGTGTTTCCTTCGCGGCGTACAGGTAGCCCGGTGCGTGCGAGGCCCTGGTGATGTCTTTCCGGACCTGTTTCAGCCGGTCAGCGTCTTCACGACTCATGGATAACCTCCCGCATTGATCGACATGAACGATGGTCCATACCTACACGCCCCAATCAGGCCGACTGGCGACCGGCCAGGTTGTCCTCATCACTTCATCACCACGGCAATCTCGCTCGCGTCGAAGACCGGCGGACGAGGGTTCTTCAACCAGGCCAGCATGTCTCCGTTCCTCTCCGCAAACTGCGGGGGCAATTCCCTGTGCCCCGGCGTTCGCAACCACAATCGCAATAGATGCCGTTTCCTGTCGGGCTCGGGATGATCCTCATAATCGGTACGCGCGTGGGTGATCACGTAATTGTTCAGAAACTGCATGTCTCCCGGTTCGAACGGCACTTCGAGATAGAACGACTCGTCATTGGCGAGCATGTCCATTAAATCCAGCGCTTCCAGCTGCAAAGCATTCAACTTCGGAACGCCCTCGAAGCGCTGCGCCGAAACGATGTAGGAGTGCAGGTGACGGATGAATAAACGGCCCTGGAAGTAATTGAGCATGGGCATCACGAAATAGGGCTTATGGCCCGCAGGTTCCTCGCCGCGCCGGTCGACACAGACCGGCTCGTAAAGAGCGCGGGCAAGTTCCGGACGCGCCGCAAGAATGGCGTTGTAGATCGCCGTCGTGCTTGCGAATCTCGACATGCCGCCTGATTTCGCCTTTCTCAGGCACAGCAGCCCGACAACGTCGGTCGAGTCGGTGTGAAATTCCAGCGCGTGGCGTGTCTGGTATCCGCGCGCCTTCGCGTCGACCCTCGAGTCCGCGCCCACGTCGCGCACGTGGCCGAGCATTTCACCCTGGGCATTCTGCGCGCTTGCCGTCCCCAGATGGGAACCGAGCCCCCAGTAGACGAGTGCGGCGTCCGGCTTCGAGTAACGCTCGACGGGAAAACCGCGGATCTGCACGAATCCGCGCCCGTTCTCCACCTCGGCCAGCGCGTTGGCCAGCTTGTTTCCCAGGGTCGGCAGATCGAAATCCCCCTTGCTCAGCTCCGGTAGGCCTATTCCCGCTCGCTTCGCCCGACCCAGCGCCGCGTCGAGTTCCCCGATGTCGCGCGCGTCCAGCTTCAAGATCCAGTCGTCGCGGGCGGCCATATCCGCAGAGCGCCATGCCGATGGGTGCCTGTATTGTTCCGACATCGATATCATGTTCAGTGCCTCTCCGGGTTCAAGCTGCAGGTCTTGCTCTGGCCCGCATTCTCGGTGCCGAGGTATGCGTATGCGGGCTCGCAATCCGCGGGCTTGCAATGCGCTTGCTCTTGCCACGACTGCGCATTCATGGCTCGTTCAATCTTCCGGGGTGATCCTGGCTTCCCGCATGACCTTCGCCCACATGGGTACCTCGGCCGCGACCTGACGGGCAAACTCCGCAGGCGTGTTTCCCACGCCTTTGAATCCCTGCTTGAGCAGTTTTGCACCCGCGTCCGTCGAGTTGACGGCGCCGGCGAAGGCCTGATAAAGCTGGTTTATGACGTTCTGCGGCGTGCCTGCCGGCGCGAAAAGGCCGATCCAGGCAACCACTTCGTAGTCAGGCAGGCTTTCGACTGCCGCCGGAACTTCTGTCAGGCTCGGCCACCGTTCTCTTGAAGTAACCGCGAGCGCCCGCATTTTTCCGCCCCGCACCAGATTCATGACCTGTACCGACTGGAAAGAAATCTCGGTTTCTCCGGTCATCACAGCGGTGGTCGATGGTCCGCCGCCCTTGTACGGAATATGGACGATGTCGATTCCGGCGACGTGTTTGAACAGTTCCGCGCTCAGATGCGCGACGGTGCCGATGCCGTGGGAGCTGTAGCGGACCTTGCCGGGATTGGCTCTTGCGTATGCAATGAGTTCGCTGATGTTTTTCGCCGGCAAGTCCGTATTGGCAATCATTACCCAAGGCGTGGAAGCCAGGACCGTGATCGGCGTGAAATCGGTCTGAAACCTGTAGGGCAGTTTTGGCCGGTAGCTCGGGTCGATTGCCGCGGTGTTGGCCATGAGGACCAGGGTATAACCATCGGGAGCGGACCTTGCCGCCAGATGCGCGCCTATCGAGCCACCCGCCCCCGCCCGGTTGTCAATCACCAGCGGCTGCCCCAGGCGCTTGCTCACCTCGGGCTCTATCGTCCGTATGGTGGTATCGAGCCCACCGCCCGGCGGAAACGGAACGACGATACGGATCGGCCTGGAAGGAAAATCCGCAGCGATCGCTGTGTTCAGTGCAATCGAAGCCCCGAGTACAAGAAGGTGGCGAACCAGCGTTTTCATGAGTACATCTCCCGAAAATGGGTGTATGTAACTTGTCGGCAATTCGCAAGGCCGTGCTGCAGAGGCCTGGGCTCTGACTTCACCCTGACCGCCTATTCCGGCTTTATGCCGGTCAGTTCCACCACCTTGCGCCACTTCGCGAGGTCGCCGGCAATCATGCGGACGAGCGGTTCCGATCCGCTCTCGGCCAGTTCATACCCCAGGCCCGCGACTCGAGTGCGGACGTCGGGCTGTTTGAGCGCCTCGGCCACGGCGGATTGAAGCCTGGTAACAACGTCCCGGGAAAGTCCGGCCGGTCCCGCCAGGCCAAACCAGATCGACAGTTCGAACCCGGGCGCGATGGTCTCCGCTATCGTGGGCAACTCCGGCAGGGTCGGCGAACGCTTCAGCCCGGTTGTGGCAAGCACGCGCAACTTGCCGGAATCGGCGAAGCTTTTCACGGTCACGTAAGAGTTGATGCCGTAGTGCGACTCTCCGGTGCCGAGCCCGAGCGCGGCAGGCGCGCCGCCCTTGTAGCGAATCGTCTCGGTGCGTATGCCGACCATGGACTTCAGGAGTTCATTGCCGAAAACATCGATGAGTCCCACGCCGGCATAGTTGAGCTTCCCGGGATTCGCCTTCGCATAGGCAAGAAACTCCTGCGGCGTTTTCGCGGGAACGGCCTGTGCAACGGCAAAGACGACCGGCCCGAACACGAATAACGCAATCGGCGTCAGGTCCTTGACGACATCCCCGGCGAATGCCTTGTGCTCGAACTGCAGCAGCGGAAGCCCGGTGGTGGCGATCAGCAGGGTGTGACCGTCGGGCGCCGATCGGGTTACCACTTCGAAGGCCAGCAGCCCTCCTGCTCCGGGGCGATTCTCCACAACCACGGGAGCCCGAAGACTCGCGGACACTTTCTCGCCAATCACGCGCGCGAGGATATCCGCGACTCCGCCCGGCGCGAGCGGGACGACGAATCGGATGGTCTGGGAGGGGTAGCCCGACTGGGCGGAGGCTCCGGCGCAGTGGAAGATCGCGGCGGTGGCAGCAACGACTATTGCTCGAATCATGATGCTCCTCCTACGACATGGGTTCCGGAAACTCCGTGCTGAAGCATGAACACAACCCGCATCCATGTCACCGATCCTCGCAAAGCGTCAAACATGACGCACCCTCGACCTCGTCTCCCGGGGCGCAGGCGCAAGAAAAAGAAAAAACTGGTCGCGGAAATTCCGGATCGGCGCGGTCGATTTCGCAAGCTTTGCCCGAAGAATTGCGCCTTCCCAGCCGACCCAGAAGAACTTCGCGGCCGAGCCGGCATCGATTTCCGAACGGACCTCGTTGCGAAGCTGCGCGGACTGCAGGCAACACTCGATGCACACTTCCCATTGCCTGATCGTGGACTCCAGGCGGTGGCGGATGTCCTCGTTCAGATTCGCGATCTCCTGGCCCATGCTCCCGACGAGGCAGCCGCGCTTGAAATCGTACTTGCGCAACCCCTTCGAACCGCTGTCGATGAAAGCGTCCAGCTGCTCCAGCGGCGTGCGGGTCCGATCCTGGAATATCCGGTGCAATCGCTGCGCAAAGTATTCCGCGTAATTGTCGATCACGGCCAGGCCGAAATCGTCCTTGCTCCTGAAGTAGTAATAGAACGAGCCCTTGGGTATGCCGGCGCGCCGAAGCACCGTATCGATTCCCGTCGCGTTGAATCCGCGTTCCGAAGCGATTTCGGTACCGATGTGCACCAGCACCGCGCGCGTCCGGGTTCGAGGCGTTGCGCCGGGATCGCGGTGCGGGGGCTGCAAGTCGCGATTTGGCTTGAGTGCAGTCTTCATCAAGGCATTCTAGACCGATCGTCTAGTGATTTCAACGCCGCGATATTGACAATTGCCTCCGGGTATCGTCACGCAATAGACGACTCGTCTAGCATTTGTGCCCAAGTTTCCAGCTTGTGCCCGGATACTTTTTCTGGCAGCCGCGCATCGAACCGGATTGCGTTGTCATCGCAACCGACGAAGCGGATCGGACTCTCGAGCGTGAAGGGCGTCATGCCGGGATGTCCCCGAAGCCCGTGCTCATTTGCTTTCCAGTCGTGCCCGAGCGGTCGCCGCGATCGCGTTGACGATCGCCTGGTAGCCGGTGCAACGGCAGTAGTTACCCGATATGAATTCCCGTATCGCATCGCGGTCGGTCGTGGGTTTGCGCGAGAGCAGCTCGGAGGCGCACAGCAGCATGCCCGGCGTGCAGTAGCCGCACTGCAGCGCGTTGTGCTGCATGAACGCTTCCTGCAGGTCGGCGATCTCGCCCGAGGCGGTCAGGCCCTCGATGGTGTCGACGGTGGCGCCGTCCAACTGCGCGGCGAGCACGAGGCAGCCGCGAACGATGTCGCCGTCGACGCGGACCGTGCAGGCGCCGCAGACGCCGTGCTCGCAGCCCACGTGGCTGCCGGTGAGGTCGAGTTCATTGCGCAGAAAGTCGATCAAGTGAGTGCGCGCATCGACACTGCGGGTGAGCGCGCGTCCGTTGACGGTCAGGTTCACCGTGACGGTTTGGGCAAGGGGAGAATTCATCCGTTATTCCTGCGGTTGAGGGTCAGGCGCTGAACTCGGCGAGCGCGCGTTCGCCGAGCACCGCCGCCATGTGCAGGCGCGTCTCGGGGCCGGCGTGCATGTCGGTCTGGGGTTCGAGGTCGTCCTTCAGTGCGGCAGCGAGTGCGGCGCGCCGCTCCGCGGCGGTATTCACCGCGGCGGCGGCAGCCTCGGCGCGGCGGGCGCGAACCGGGCGATCGCCGCAGCCGAAGTACACCATGCGCAATCCGCCCGGCCGGGGCCCGGGTTGGGCCGAGATTGCCGCCAGTCCGACGATTGCATAGTCGCCATGGCGGCGGCTGAACTCCGCGAAATGGCTCTTCGAACCGGCGGCGGCGGGCGGGATCTCGACACGAACCAGCAGTTCGCCGGGCCCGATAGCGGTCTCGTACATTCCCTTGAAGAAATCCTGGGCCGCGACACGCCGCTCGCCCCCGCGGCCGGCAATCACCAGTGTCGCGTCCTGCGCGAGCATGCAGGCGGGCAACTCTGCCGCAGGGTCCGCCAGCGAGAGGCTGCCGCCGATGGTGCCGCGGTTGCGGATCGCGACATGGGCGATATGAGGCATGGCGCGTGCCAGTAGCGGAAGCCGCTGCGCCACGATCGGGCTGTTCTCGACATCCGCGTGGCGCGCCAGCGCGCCGATGCGCACTACACCGGCCTCCTGGTCGATGAAACGGAGCTCGCGCAGACCACCGAGATCGATCAGCAGCGCGGGGGCGGACAGGCGCAGCGCCAGAGTAGGAAGAAGGCTCTGGCCTCCTGCCAGCAGACGCGCATCGGTGCCGTGCTCGTCGAGCAGGTCGAAGACTTCCGTGAGCGAGCGAGCGCGGGCATAGGCGAAGGGGGCGGGTTTCATCGGCGATTCCTGTCGATCGGCCAGGCTTTCGCGCCGACCCGGCCATTGCGGGATAGGTCGAACACCACGCCGTTGGCCTCGCGGGCGGGAAGGATCTTCACGGAACGCAGCGCAACGCCCGCAGCACGCGTTCCGGCGTTATCGGCAATTCGAGCACCTCGGCGCCCAGCGGTGCGAGCGCATCGTTGACCGCATTCGCGACCGCGGCCGCGGCACCGACGACCCCCGCTTCACCCACTCCCTTGGCGCCCAGCAGAGTCCCGGGCACGGGCGTTTCTACGTGGCCTATATCGATATCGGGCATGTCCGCCGCCATGGGCACCAGGTAATCGGCCATGGTGGCCGAAAGCAGTTGGGCTTCACTGTCATAGAGGCATTCCTCGAACAAGGCAGCGCCCAGGCCCTGCACCACCGCGCCGCGTATCTGCTCGTCGGCAAGCATCGGATTGATCAGCCGGCCGCAATCATCCGCCACCCAATGGCGCAGCAGGCGCACGAACCCCGAGTCCGGATCGACTTCCGCGAGGCTCGCCTGGATGCCGTTGGCGACGAGATAGGGGCGGGGAGATGCATAGTGCCGCGTGACCATGGGGTCGGTCGGGATATCGGCGGGCAGCACGTGCTGGCTGTAATGCATTGCAAAGCCGACCTCGGAGAGCGGCAGCGCACGGTCGGTGCCGCGCACCCGCACGCTGCCCTCGCGCAGTTCCAGGTCTGCGCCGGCCACTTCGAGCAGCGCGGAACCGGCGGCCAGGATGCGTTCGCGCAGGACGCCTGCGGCGAGCATGGCGGCTTCGCCGCCGATCGCGAGGCCGCGCGAGGCGTAGCTGCCGCCGCCCATCGGCGTCACCGCGGTGTCGCCATGAATGATCGTCACCGAGTCGAAGGGCACGCTCAGCGATTGCGCGACCAGTTGCGCCAGCCCGACTTCCAGGCCCTGACCCTGGAACTGGGCGCTGGTGACGCAGGTTATCGTGCCGCCTGGCTCAAGGCGCACGCTGCAGCCGTCGCTCGCGGCGATCGCGATGCCCGAGGCGCCGTAGAACATCGGGCCGGTCGCGGTCGCTTCGGTAAAGCTGGCAAAGCCGATGCCCAGATACCTGCCCCGCTTGCGCGCCTCGGCCTGCTCGGCACGAAGCTTCGGGTAATCCATCAGCGCAAGCAGCTTGTCCAGGCATGCAGCCTGGCTCAGCTCGCCGCCCATGTCGACGCCGCCGGGCGTGATGTTTCCGGAACGCGCCGCGCTGCGGTAGTTGATACGGCGGATCTCGGCCGGATCCATGTCGATGGCGCGCGCCGCGGCATCCACCAGCATCTCCGTCACCGCGCAACCTATCGGTTGTCCGACGCCGCGATAAGAGCCGGTGTGCGGCTTGTTCTGAAAGGCCACCCTGATGTGCGCAGCGAAGGCGGGCGCCGCGTAGGGGGCGCCGACCGTATTGACCGCCTGCAGGCCTTCGAGCGCGCTCGAGCGCGGATACGAGGAAAAGGCGCCCGCTTCCATGATGTCATCGGTGGTGAATGCGAGAAACTCACCGTTCGCGGCGACCGCGATGGCCGCCTGCGCTTCATGCGCGCGCGCATGATTGTCGCTGGCGAAGGCCTCGAGCCTGTCGCTTGCGAATTTCACCGGACGCCCGAGCAGCAGTGCGGCGGCGCAAAGCGCTATCTCGTCGTCGTAGGCATGCAGCTTGATGCCGAAACCGCCGCCCACGTCGGGAACCACGACACGCACCCGGCTTTCGTCGAGCCCGAGTTGCTTCGCCAGAATGTCGCGCATCTGGTGCGGCGCCTGGGTAGAGGCGTGGACCGTCAGATTGCGCTGGGTCGGATCGAACTCGGCCACGATCGTGCGCGCTTCGAGCGGCACGCCGGTGTGCCGCGGAAAACGCATCTTGCGGCGCACCACATGCGCGGCGGCGGCAAACGCCGCTTCGGGATTGCCGCTGCGGATGCGATGCTCGAAGAGCATGTTGTTGCCCAGCGCCGGGTGCAGCACCGGCGCATCCACGGCGAGCGCATCGCGGCCGTTCGAGAGCGCCGGCAGCGATTCCCATTCAATCTCGATCAACGCGATTCCATCCTCGGCTATGGCGCGCGATTCGGCAATCACGATTACCACCGGTTGCCCCTGCCAGAGGGCGCGTTCATGCGCGAGGGGCGACTGCGCGGCCGACTGGTGTCCGGGGATCAGCTTGAATACCGTCGTCCAGGGCTTGCAGACCGCAAGCAGGTCCGCCGCCTGATACGCCGCGACTATGCCGGGCAGCGCCCGCGCCCGCGCGAGTTCGACCGAGACAATGCGTGCATGCGCATGCGGGCTGCGCAGAAAGGCCGCGTGCAGCAGGCCGGGAATGCGCAGATCGTCGGTGTAGCGGCCGCGCCCGGCCGCAAGCTGGCGTGCTTTCGGCCGGCGGATCGAGGCGCCGATCAGGCTTTCGGAATCGGAATTCGTCATGGCACCTGCAGCGGGACAGGCGGCAAGTCGCGCCTGGGTTTGAGTGAAGCCTTCATCGGGGCATTCTAGACGGATCGTCCGGCGGCTTCAACGTTGTAATATCGTGAATTGGATGTACGCATTGCAACTCCGCATTGCAATTCCGCATTGCAATTCCGCATTGCAATTCCGCATTGCAATTCCGCATTGCAACTCCGCATTGCAACTCCGCATTGCAATTCCGCATTGCAACTCCGCATTGCAATTCCGCATTACAACTCCGTATTTCAACGCAGCGAACGATGGGTCTATCATTTGTGAAGAAGTTTTCAGCTTGCGCGGTCACTTTCATAAACAGCCTCGCACCGAATTGACTCTGGAAATGCACCATGTCATCGATTGATGCGCTGCTCAACCCGCGGGCGATCGCCGTTGTCGGCGCGTCGCAAAAGGGCGGGCGCGGCGCGCTGGTGATCGCCAACCTGAGGAAGGCCGGCTACAAGGGCGGCGTCTACGCAATTCATCCGCGCTACACGGAGGTCGAGGGCGTCAGTTGCCATGCCTCGGTTGCCGGGGTTCCGGCCCGATTGGATTGCGTTGTTATCGCAATCGGCGCCGACGCCGCCTGCGAGGTTCTCGAGGAGGCCTACTCCCACGGCGTGAGAGGGGCGGTGGTGCTGTCCGCGGGATTCGGGGAAGGCGGACATGGCAACGACAGGGTGGCTCGCCTGCTGTCGCTCGCGGGCAAGGGCATGGCATTCTGCGGCCCCAACAGTTTCGGCGCGATCAACACCCGCTCGGGCGCGGCGATGTTCAGCGGCCCCATTCCGTTGCCTCTGAAGGCGGGTCCGGTCGCATTGATTTCCCAGAGCGGCGGACTGGGCATGAACGCGTTCGCGCCACTGATGCGCGAGCGCGGCCTGGGTTTCAGCCACATCGTCACCTGCGGCAACCAGGTGGGAACGACGATAGAGGACTTCATCGAATACTTTCTCGCGGATCCCGAGATCGGGGTGATCGCGGTGATTGTCGAGTCGCTGAAGAACCCGGCGAAATTGCGGTTCGTGGCCGACGCCGCCCTGCGCCAGGGCAAGACGATCCTGTTCTACCGTGTGGGCCGGTCCGCTGCGGGGCAGGTGATGGCGGCCTCGCATACCGGGGCGCTCACCACCGATGCAACCCTCTTTTCGGCCTACCTGCGCCGATGCGGAATCCTGCAGATCGATTCCTACGACCAGTTCGTGGAAGCAATCGAGCTGTTCGGCGTGCTGCCGGATCGGCGCGGCGCGTCGGATGTGATCGTGCTTTCCGGTAGCGGTGGAGGCGCCGCGGCGGCCGCCGACGCGCTGGAGGAGTTTGGCGTTCAACTGGCTCCGCTCGAGCAAGTAACCAAGCATCTGATTCAGGCGCTCCTTCCGGATTTCGGCAGCGTCGGCAACCCCATCGACGGGACGGGCGCGTTGCACGATGATCCGGCCCTCGCGCCCCAGCTGTTTGATGCAATCACGCGGCAGTCCGCCGTCTCGGTGCTCGCGGCGAGTGTCAACGCCCCGCCCGAGGGGGTTCCTGTGTTTCGTCGCGTCGCGAACGACGTGGCGAACGCAGCGCGATCCTCCGGCTGGCCGGTCGTGGCCTACCAGTCCAGTCCGCTCGGTGCGGTGGACGGCGAAATCGTCAAGGCGTTGAATGCGGCCCGGGTTCCGCTGCTGCTGGGCGTGGCCAATGCCATGGGCGCCATTCGCTATATCGCCGTGCGAGACCGCTACCGCGACCGGGCCGAACGCAGCGCGCCCGCCATGCCAATGCTCGCCGACACAGCCGCGCCCGGCCAGGAGTCGCTTCTCATGGCATCGGATTTCATGTCTGTACGCCGGGCACTCATGCAGGCGGGCGTGAACGTGGTCGATGCGGGGCTCGCCGCTTCGGCGGATGCATCGGTCGCGGAATTCAAGCGGCTGGGCACGGCGGTCGTGCTGAAGGCGGAGATTCAGGGCCTGCTCCACAAGAGCGATATAGGCTGCGTCAGGCTGAACTGCAGCAATGAGGACGAGGTTCGACAGGGTTATCTTGATGTAATTTCCAATGCGCGCAAGGCCGGATTCGCCTCCGCGGCCAGCGTGCTTGTCCAGCCGATGATCAGGGACGGCGTGGAAGTATTCGCCGGCGCCATCACCGATCCGCTGTTCGGCACTGCAATCACCTTCGGGCTGGGCGGCATCTTCATCCAAATCATGCGCGACACTGCCACGGAAATGGCGCCGCTGGCGCTGTCGGATGCGCAGGCGATGATGGAACGGCTGCAGGGCCGGGCGATTCTCCAGGGCGCCCGCGGGCGCCCTCGCGGCGACATCGATGCGCTGGCAGAACTGCTGGTGCGCTTCGGGCGATTCGCGGCGTTGCACGGAAAGCAGTTCCGGTCGCTCGACCTGAACCCCATCATCGTCCGGCCTGAAGGTCAGGGCGTGCTGGCAGTGGATATCGCACTGGAACGTTGACCCAACCGGGCGCGGCGTCGCGCCTGCAAACCGCAATCTCGAGGAGACGGGAATGGCCTACAAGGAATTGATCTACGCCGTGAAGGACAAGGTGGCAGTCCTCACCCTTAACCGCCCCCACCGGATGAACGCTTTTTCGCCGAGCCTGGAAGCCGAGCTGCATCGTGCCTTCGACGAGGCCGACGCGGATCGCGGCGTCAAAGTCATCATCCTGACCGGCGCCGGCGATTCTTTCTGCACCGGCGCCGACCTCGACGCGGCCGGCCCCGACCAGAAACAGGCCTCCAAGCTCACCCTGAACCCGAAGGGCAAGTCCATCGCCGAGTACCTCGAACTATGGCAGCGCAACGATAGCGCACGCCTCGGCAAGTGGATGCACATGTGGCGCCTGGGCAAGCCCATCATCGCCGCGGTCAACGGCTGGGCGCTGGGGCTTGGTTTCTGGTACCAGCTTGCCGCCGACATCACCATTGCATCGGACAAGGCGGTTTTCGCCCAGCCTGAAGTGCGGCATGTCTCGAATACGAGCTTCATGTTCGTCGCCTTGTGCGGCTGGAAAGCGGCGAATCGCTGGGCGCTCACCGGCGATCATTTCGACGCCAATGAAGCCTACCGGATCGGCATGGTGAACCAGGTCGTTCCGCACCACACGCTGATGCAGGAAGCAATGAAGCTGGCGCGCCGCATGGCGCTGGTTCCCGAGCCTTCGCTGCGGCTCAACAAGGCGATCGCCATGATGGGCATGCAGGCCGCGGGGATGCACGCCGGGCTGCTGCTCGAAGGCACGCTGAGCACCCTCGCCCACGCCTCCCACAACGAGGAACGCGAGCGCCTGTTCGAGGCGCAGCGGGAGGGCGGATTGAAGGCCTATCTCAAACTCAGGGATGGTCCGTTCTTTCCCGAGCCGATGGGGCCGCGCTCGGCGGGCCGGCCCAAATCGAAGGCGCGCAAGAAGAAGCGTGATGCCGGTGACTGAACGGAACGGGGCGGCCGGGGTTTGCCTGATTGGTTCGATCAAGGACCGTTCAGCACCTTCCCGAACACCTCGGCATCGACGTTCGCGCCGGTCAGCACGGCTCCCACTTTTTTGCCTTTGACCCTGTCGCGTTCCTGCAGCGCCGCGGCGAATGCGGCGGCGCCTGCGCCTTCGGCGGCATTGTGGGTGTCGGTGAAGATCGATTTCATCGCGCCCGCCACCTCTTCATCGCTCACAGCGGCGACGCGCGCAAGTCCCCTGCGCAGCATGTCGAATGCGCCCTGATCGGGGACGCGGCAGGCCATGCCGTCGGCGATCTGCGTGTTCGCTGCATGTTCAATGACGCGTCCCGCTTCCAGCGACAGCTTGTAGGCCGGCGCGTGGCTCGATACCACACCGACGACCTGTGCCTTGTGCTGCAGCGCATCGCGGGCGGCGATCATGGAGCAGGCACCCGAACCCATGCCGATGGGCACGTACACCACCTCGAGCTCGGGCAAGGCGCGCAGGAATTCAAGGCAATAGCTCGCGACACCGAGCAGCAGCCAGGGGTGAAACGGCGGGATCGAGTGCAGGTGCTTTTCGTCGCCCAGTCTGATCGCGTGTTCGCGGCTCTCCTGGTAATCAGTGCCGTGCTCCACCAGATGCACGCCCAGGCCGCGCATCGCCGCGTTCTTCTCGCGCGAGTTGCCGTGCGGCACCACGATGGTCGCCGGTAATCCGCAGCGCTGGGCCGCATAGCCGACGGACAGGCCATGATTGCCGCGTGTCGCCGACACCACGCCCGGACAATCGGGCCGGGTCTCTTTGAGGTACTTGAAGTACACCAGGCCGCCGCGCACCTTGAAGGCCCCGGTGGGCGTGTGGTTCTCGTGCTTGAGCCAGATATCCGTGCCCAGGCGCTCGCACAACAGGGGCCATTTATATTGCGGCGTCGGCGCGAACTCCCGGTGGACAATTTCGGCGTGCGCATCCAGCGTGGCAAGATCGTAGGAAATGTTCATGGGGGGGTTTCCGGGTCATGGAGAAAGTCGAAGACCCTGTCGTCCCCGCGATCATGGAATACCAGGGTCGCACCCAGTGCCTCGTGCGCCGCCACCTGCACCGTGCCAGGGTGATGGGCAAAGGCAATGGCGCGCGCATCGAACAAGGAACGAGTGGCCGGCAGGTCCCGGCTGCCGATTGCCGCGGCGTCGATGAACGGGACAGCAGGCACGACAACGCCCGGCAGGGTGCGCTGCGCGTCCTGCGGGGCGATCAAGTGGATTCTGCCGCGATCCGTTTCGAGCACATGGCGCCCGGCGACGTGGCGCACGGGCCGGCAGGTGAAGAGTGCGAACTGCGCGCCGCGCGCCGCGGGATCGCTCACGACGACCAGCAACTCGCTCAGCCGGTCCGCGGCGTTGGCACTTGCGCAGATCCGATCGCCCCGCCGGCGCCGGGGCGGTTTTCTATCACCACCGGCTGCCCCAGCGATTCGGCAAGCCTGGGGCCGACCGTCCGTGCAAAAGCATCGGCCGTCGCACCCGGTGCGTAGGGGAGAATCAGGTGAATCGCCCGCGACGGCCAATCACCTGCGGCCGCCGTGCCCTGCGCGTCCGCGGGGAGTGGAGCGGCCATGATGGCGGCCGCCAGCATCGGCAGCAGACGACCGCGAGTCATCGCGAACTTGTCTGAATTCATGTGGGCTTCTTCAAGAGAGTCCGCGCTTCTTCATCTTCGAACGTCAACTGCAGCGAACGGTTGTCGGAGATTCCGCGCAGTTTCCGGAAAACGTCGCCTGACTGCGCCTGCCATCCGGCATTTTAGGAGATCGCAGCGGCTTTAAACAGGGTATTCGATCGCCCGAATGGCAGATTCGGTAGCAGATTCGGCGGCAGATTCAGCGGCCGATTCGGTAGCAGATTCGGCGGCAGATTCAGCGCTTACGGGTATCAGGTAATTCGTAACATTATTCTGGCAGAGTGCCGAAACGACGGACATTACCGGGTGATTTTTGTACGTTTACCGATACACTCCTCAATACTATTCGGAACGCCGCGAAACATCTTGCCGCGCCGGACAAGGATCTACCAGCACTCTGCCCCCGCCTATCCCTCGGCCCGGATTTTCGCAGACGATGCGTAGTGGCATCCGCGAGCAGGGAACCGGCGTTCAGCGGTTGCTGTCGAACCAGACGCGCAATTTGCGCAGCGATTTCAGCGTGGCGTTGAATTCGGAGCGGCCCGCCACGCTTTCCAGTCCCGCCAATCCGCCCGCCAGTTTGGCCACGGCGCGATTGGGCGATGCCCTCCTCCCTGGTCAACTGCACGCGGGCGAAGTCCTTCGCGTCCAGCTTTTCACCCGGTACGCCGTCGGGAAACAGCCGCACCTCGGCGCGGTAGCCGCGCTCGACTGCCGCCATCAGCAGCAATTCGAGAAAGGTGCCGGCACCCATCAGGATCTGCCGCCCGAACGGATCGGTTGCGGGAAGCAGTCGTTCGGTGTCCAGACGCAGGGCGATCTGTCCTTCGGTGCGCAGGTCCGCGATCCAGGGCTGCCGGTTGTGGGGATTCGGCGCGAGCAGGGCGTACGAAAGAATCCAGCTCCGCAACTCGACGTCCTTGCCCGGTCACTTGATGTATATTGACGATATTGTTATGTATAAATTGAGGTATTTATGGCGCTCCAAATTGCAAACCCCATCGTCGTCGGTAAGGTCGAACGCCTGGCCAAGGCAACGGGCATGAGCAAGACTGCTGCGGTCGAACGCGCCGTGGATCGCATGCTCGGCGAAACCACGGCGGGCGCAGATAAGTCGGAACGCATGGCGGCGTTGCTCGCGCAGATGGACCGAATTCCCGAAAGAAAAGACGCCTTCGATCCCCTTCAATGGGATGAGCACGGCTTGCCAAAATGATTGTCGTCGACACTTCCGCTCTGGTCGCAATTGCCTTTGCCGAACCGGAACGCGAGGCTTTTACGCGAATCATCCAGAAGTCGGACAAAGCACTCGTTAGCACGGTATCCGTTGTCGAAACGCGCATGGTTTTGCACAGCAGACGAGGGCAGCGCGCGGTGATTCTCCTGGATGATTTATTAAGGCTGCCGGTATTCGAATTGATCGCCCCCGGCCAGCCGGAAATGGACACGGCCTATGCGGCCTTTGTATCGTTTGGCAAAGGCAGCGGACACCCCGCGGCCTTGAATTTTGGGGATGTCTTCAGCTACGCGCTGGCAAAGTTGCGAGGGCTTGCGCTGCTATACAAGGGCGAGGACTTCGCGCAAACGGATATTGCGAGTGCGGCAACATTGGACATTGGGGTTTGAACGTCCTTTATCGTCTCTCCAGATCACGGAACGCTACGGGTATGCCTGGCCATTTGTCCAACCTCGACCCCGCGGATATTTCTCCTGGAAATTACCGCCGTGCCCTCCGGTCCGGCATCGACCTCGCGCCGGAAAAGTGGCACGATTGCATTTCCTGCCGTTGGACCACGCTGCACGGGAGCATCAATCAATGGCGATCGCGTTTCGCCCCTTGTCCGCACATGTAGGCGCAGAGGTAAGCGGGGTCGACGTGCGCGCTCGCGTCGATGCCGGCACGGCGAGCACCCTGCGTGATGCCTTCCGCCGGTATCGCTTCCTGCTGTTTCGCCAAGCCGGCATGAGCCAGGACGAACAGATTCGCTTCACCGAAATATTCGGCGAGCTGTACACCTCCAGGGCATACAAGAGCGACATGGAGGGAAAGGGATACTACTTTTCGAATACGCGGGAGGATGGCCAGGTTCCCACCGGAGAACTCGAATACCACCACGACCATCTCTTCAACGAGCGCCCCTGCAAGGCGGCGGTCCTGTACGCGCTGGAAATCCCGGCATCCGGGAGCGCCACCAAGTTCCGGGATTCGGTGGAACTGGCGGCAAGCATGCCGCCCGAACTGCGCGATCGCGCCCGCGCCGTCAAATGCCTGCACGTACTTGACTATGCCAGCGTATCGCAAACCGGCCGCGTCGATTTGAGCCAGTTATCGCCCAAGGCCCGCCGCGCCTGGCAGCCGTTTCTCTGGAATCAGCCGGAAACCCGGAAGGAAGCACTGTGGGTCGTGCCTCTCACCACGGTGGATTTCGACGGCATCGACCACCCGAGCGGTGAAAAGCTGCTGTCCGAACTGTGGGACTACGCCAGCGCGCGCACCGACCTGGAATACGTCCACCACTGGACGGTCGGGGATCTCGTGATCTGGGACAACCTGCTGGTGTGTCACGCGCGCCTGCCGTTCGAGCCTTCGGAAGCGCGGACGTTGCGGCGCACGACTGTGTTTCAATGAAGTCGAAGCGTTGTCAACCGGGACCCGCAAGGCACTGCATCGAGCACCGCCAACCTACGCCTGATTTCGCCATGAACCTGATCCGGTCATAATCGTAAAGCAAATGCCATTCGACCATGAACGGTGAGCAAGCGCCATTGGACCAGGACCCCGTTGGGCAGTATTCGATAAGCCAATGAAAATCGGAGAACCAGAGCAAATGCGCACACTGACATTTTTCCTGCCCGCCGCGCTGGCCGGCCTCGTCCTGACCACGGCGGTTTCGGCCCAGACTTACCCGTCGCGTCAGGTCACTATCCTGGTGAATTCCGCGCCCGGCGGCCCGACGGACATCGTGGCGCGGGCGATCCGCGAACCGCTGCAGAGCGCTTTCGGACAGCCGGTAATCATCGTGAACCGCGACGGCGCAATCGGCCGCACGGGGGCGGCAGCGGCAGCCAAGGCCGATCCGGACGGCTACACGATACTGCTGACCGGCGCGGGACCGATGCTGATCTCGCCGCTCACCATGGAGTCCATGCCTTACGATGCGATCAACGACTTCGAGCCGGTGACGCTGTGCGTGGAGGTTGGGGTCATCATCGCCGCCCACAACAGCGTGGCCAGCACGCTGGGCGAACTGGTGGAAAAGGCGAAGAAGAGTCCGGGCAAGCTGACCTTCGGCTCGACCGGCGTAGGCGGTCCGGCCCACATGGTCGGAGAGTCCCTCAAGCTGCTCGCAGGCATCGACATGTTGCACGTGCCCTATCGCGGGCAGCCGCAGGCGGTGCTGGCTCTTATCGCCAACGAAATCTCGATGTACACCGGCACCCCCGGCGCCGTGATTCCGCATGCCCAGACTGGCAAGTTGAATCTGCTGGTCATCTCCGGCACGAACCGCTCGCCGCTGGCGCCGCAGGTGCCGACCACCGCGGAAGCCGGTTATCCGGCGTTGGCCGCGCCCGCTTTCTTCGCGACCTACGTTCCTGCGAGGACGCCGCGCGCCATCATCGACAGAATCGATGGGGAGACGCGCGCCGCATTGATCCGACCCGAGGTCGTCAAGCAGCTTGAATCGCTGGGATTCAACGTGCGCGGATACGATTCCGCGAAGTTCAAGGAGTACCTCAAGCGGGAATTCGACGTCTGGGGGAAAGTCGTCAAGCAGGCCGGCATCCGCGTGAAGCCGGACTGATATCCGCGTTCGGACGGCGCAGTTCTGTCCACCTCCGATCGAGATGAGAGGGCGTTAACGGGCGCCGCATCACCTTGCCTGGCAAGGTCAGCCGCTCTTGTTCAACTGGACGCGCGCCACCTGGTAGCCGACGCGCTCGCGGTCCCAGGTGAGCGCCGTCACGCCCCGCTGCTTCAGTTCGAGGCGTTTGATCTTGCCGTTCTCGGTCAGCGGCAATTCCGCCATGAACTCGATGTAACGCGGGATGGCAAAGTAGGCAAGCCGGTCGTCGAGATGGCGCAGCAGATCCTCGGGTTTGACCGAATATCCCTCGCGCACGATGACAACGGCCATGACGTCTTCGTCGCCGATGCTGGCCGGGACGCCGAAGGCCGCGGCGTCCGAGACACTGTCGTGGCTGAGTAACGCCTGCTCCACCTCCCACGATGAAATGTTCTCGCCGCGGCGCCGGATCGATTCCTTCAGGCGTCCGACGAAGCGGAATGCGCCTTCGCTGTTGCGCACCACGAGGTCGCCCGTGTGAAACCAGAGATTGCGCCACGCCGATACCGTCGCCTCCGGCATGCCCCAGTACCCGGTGGCGAAAGCGAACGGTATATCCGCGCGCAGCACCATTTCGCCGGGCTGCCCGTCCGGCACCGGCGCGTCGAATTCGTCCATCACCGCTGCCTGATAGCCGGGCACGGGCGGGCCCATGTTGCCCTGTACTTCCCAGCCGCGCTCGGTGAGGAAAGCGGCGTTGGTCTCGGTTGAACCGTATCCGCCGACGCGCCGCGGCACGTTGAACCGCGCCGTGAACTCCGCCCACACGCCGCTGCGCACGCTGGAGCCGAAGGTCGTGCGGATCGCGTGCGCCTGGTCCAGCGGTCCCGGCGGCTGGGCCAGCAGGATGCTGCCCATGGAACCCACCAGATAGGTGTGCGTCGCCCGGGCCGCTATCGCCTCGGCCCAGAAGCGCGAGGCGGAGAAGCGCGCCGTGATCACGCAGGCGGCCCCGCTGACCAATGACTGCACCGAGGTCGCCAGCGCATTGATGTGAAACAGCGGCAGCGTCGTGAAGAGCACCGCGCCCGGATCGATTTTCATCGCCGCGTTCAGCCCGGCGGCCCACCAGTAAAGCTGATCCTCCGGGTACATCACGCCCTTGGACGGGCCGGTGGTGCCCGATGTGTACAGTATGGCGCAGGTATCCGCGGGCGAGCACGATCGCAGCGGCATCGGATCCCCCGGCGGCGGTATCGGGCCGATGTCGAAATTGCCGTGCAGTTCGCCAGCCGGCGGGTCGAGCAGCCACACCGTCTCCAGGGCCGGTGCGGCGACGCGCGCAAGGCCGTCCACCAGTTGGCCATCGATAATCAGCAGGCGCGCTCCGGAATTGACCAGCACATGAACAAGCTGGCTCCCCCGCAGCGCCGTATTCACCGGGACCGCGATCGCGCCCAGCCATAGCGTGCCGAGGAAGGTGGTGAGAAATTCGACACGGTTGCCACACATGATCGCAACGCGATCACCCGGCCGTACGCCCGCGGCGGCGAGGGTTCCGGCAAAGCGCGCGACGTCGTCGCGGCACCGGGAGTAAGTGACAGCCTGGTGCCCCACCGTGGCGAAAACCCGATCGCCCAATTCATGCGCCTGCCGCTCGAGGATGGCAGGCAGGTTGCGTTCCAGCGGTGGCGGTGCATCCAGCAGCAGCTGCGGTAATGGCGTGGAATTTCGGAGAGGCATGATAGCTGCGCACCTATGATCGGAAACGGCGGTCAGGAAGCCCGGCAGATTCCTCGTCCAATGGTAAAGGCGGGCAAAGGCGGGCGAAAGCGGGCAAAACCAGACCATCGGCCTGCGTGTCGAACACGAACCGGACAGGCAGACCGACGCGCAACTGCTCCACCGCCACGTCCCGCAGCGGCGCTTGCATGCGCACGCCTGCTTCCAGGTCGACCGTTGCGAGAATGTAAGGCAGTCGCGACCGGAATGCCGGGTGGAATGCATGACAGGTCACCGTCCAGCTGTGCACCGCCCCGTGTCCCGATACATCGCGCCACTCGGATTCCATCGAAAAGCATGCGTCACATACCGGCCGCGGGTAGTGCCGGATCCTGCCGCACACAGCGCAATGCTGAAGCCGCAGCCGATGCGCCTTCAAGCTGTCCCAGAACGGCTGGGTGTCCAGGTCGGGCCTGGGAGCGGGGGCGGGAGGCAGATCGTCGGCGGTCATCGCGCTCACCCGCGTCGCATGATGGCAACCGCCCCGTCGCCCAGATCGCCATATCCGGTGACCAGGCCGAGTTGCGCGCCCGCAACCTGGGCATCCGCCTCGCCGCGCAATTGCCGGACCAGTTCAACGATATGGTTCATGCCGGAAACGTGCGCCTGGGAGAGCAGGCCGCCGTGGGTATTCACAGGAAGCCGTCCGCCCAGAGCGATGCCATCGCCCTCGACGAACGCGCCCCCCTCGCCCTTGGCGCAGAAACCCAGGTCCTCCAGTTGGCACAGCACGATGTAGGTGAAACAGTCGTAGATCTCCGCCACCTGAATGTCGGCAGCGCTCACCCCGGCCATGCCGAACGCCCGGGACGCCGCCTTGGCGAGGCCCAGCGTCGTCATGTCCTCGCGCTGCGTAATGGCGCTGGGCGAATGCGGGTGCCCTTCCGCGACACCCATGATGATGACCGGGCGTTGCTTGAGGTCCCGCGCCCGTTCGGTGGAGCTGACCACGATGGCCGCACCGCCGTCGCTTTCCAGGCAACAATCCAGCAGGCGGAAAGGATCGCTGATCATGCGGGAATGCTGATGGTCGTCGAGCGTGATGGGCTTCTTCATCAGCGCGCGCCGGTTCAGTACGGCGTGCCGCCGCGTGGCGACCGCGATGGCGCCCAGCTGCCGGCTGGTAGTCCCGTACATCTCCATGTGGCGCCGCGCCATGACAGCGTAGAACTGCGCCGGCGAGATGGCGCCGACCGGCGCCTCGAATTCGCCGACCTGGCGGAACGCTCGCATTTCGCCGGTACGCGCGCCCACCCGCGATGCCGATGCGCCGTTGCGTCCCACGGGCACGAGCACATGGCGGCAGATTCCCGCCTGCACCACCGCCAGCGCGCACTGCAGGGCCGCGACGCTGCTGGCCCCGCCCATGGGCACAAGCGCGGAGAAGCGCAGGTCGCGCAGCCCGAAATTGGTGATGAAGTCCTCCGCCACCGCCTCGCCGGAGGAGCAGGCCAGGATGCCGTCGATATCCCGCGGGTTCAGGCCGGCATCGGCAATCGCCGCCAGCGCCGCCTCCATCTGCAGGGCAACATCGGACTTGCCGGAACGGCGGCTGTAGGCAGTTTCGCCGATGCCGACTATGGCGCCCGCCTCGCGCAGGGACATGAAATCTCCTACCTCAGCCTGCACGATGACATCATCGGCGACCCGCAAGCGTCACCCGCATTCCTAGCGCGCCAATCCATATATCTTCTTGGCTTCGGCGACCGTCGCGGGTTCCCTGCCGAACTCGCGCGCGATGCGAACCATTGCTTCCACCTGATTGTGGTTATGCGCCGCGGCTTGTCCGTTGGGCAGGTAGATATTGTCTTCGAACCCGACGCGAACGATGTCGCAACCCTGGACCAGGGCCATGGTATTTATCGGGAACATCGCTCTGTCGGTGGCCGTAACCTGCCATTTCGCGTTGGGGAATATCCTGCGGCCCTCGTCGAGCGCGAACGCAAATGCCCGTGGCGTGGGTTCCATTCCGCCAAAGCCGAAGCAGTAATTCAACCAGTAGCGGTTTTCATTGGCATTGAATACGCCCTCGTCGGCGAGCCGCTTCAGCCGGTCCAGAAAACTGACCTGGACGATCTCGAACTCTATCGACGAGCCGGCGGCGTGAACCGCAGGGATCTTCTTCCTCAGGAATGCCGTCGGATTGAGAAACGAGAACTGGTTCTGATCGGGAACACCGGGGTGAAAAAAATCCCAGGAGCCGCCTGCGATCGAAAACAGGTCTTGCCGTGGTTCAAGATGCAGAAGCGCCAGCCGTTCTTCCTCGGTTGGCCGGATGATGGCACCCGTTATCGGATCGTGCCTGGAGCCGATGCCATTCGTGGTCTGGATGAGAATGTCGCACTTGTCGCGTATGCACTTCATTATCTCGGCGAAGACTTTGACGTCGCCGGTCGCGGCTTTTTTCTCGTCCCTCGCGTGAATGTGGACCGAGGATGCCCCCGCCTGATAGCAGCGGTATGTTTCGTCCGCGATTTCCTGCGGCGTGATCGGCACTTTCGCGCCTTCCCGGTCCTGCTGTGTTCCGCCGTTCAATGCAACGACGATGGCCACTTTCTTCTGGTTCATGACGGTCTCCTCCAAGTGTGTTTGAACGAATGTCGCCAGTTTTGTGCGGGTCGCCCCGCTGTTCAGTATTTCCCTAGTCGAGCGAAATGCCGGCCTGCTTGCCAAGCTCGCTCAACTCGGCAATCTGCCTGCCGATGAAGCTGGTGAATCCCTCGGGCGTGGTGTGTTGGGGAATGGTGCCTTGTTCCCCGAACACCTTCCGCACTCTGGCTGAATCCACGACCGATGCAATCTCGCGGTTCAGGCGATTGATGACGCCGGCCGGGATTCCCGAGGGTCCCACGACGCCCACCCAGGACCCGACGACAAACCCCGGAAAACCTGCTTCCGCCATCGTCGGGACCTCCGGCAGGCGCGCCGAACGCTGCGCAGCGGCGTAGGCAAGAACCCGGACCTTGCCCTCTTTTACCAATGACAGCAGCTGCGGTTCGGAATGAAACATCATCTGCACGCGCGCTGCCAGAAAATCGGGCATGGCGGCGCCGGCCCCTTTGTAGGGCACATGCACAATACTGGTCCCGCTTTTCGCCTTGAACAATTCGGTGGCCAGATGATTGGACGTCCCCGCGCCGAATGACGCGTAGTTCAGCTTGCCGGGCTGCGCCTTGGCGAGATCGACAAGCTCCTTGACCGATGCGGCTGACACGGAAGGATGAACGGCCAGCAGCAATGGGGTGGTCCCTACCAGCGTAATCGTGGCGAAGTCGCGGCGCCAGTCATAGGGCATGTTCTGCTTGATGGCCGGATAAATGGCCAGCTCCGGCGAAGCCGCGAAAAGAAGCGTATAGCCATCCTTGGGCGCGCGCACCACTGACGTGGCGGCTATGGTGCCGCCCGCGCCTTCCCGATTTTCTACAACGATTGAAGTATTGAGCCGCTCGCCCAGTTCCTGCGCAATGAGACGAGCCGCGATATCGGTAAGGCCACCCGCAGTGTAGCCAACAACGAACCGTATGGTCTTGGACGGATAGTCCTGCGAATTCACATCAAAGGGGACCAGCGCGGCGAGTACGAACGCGGCAACCAGGTGAATAAGCTGCATTTTGATGTCCTCCGTAACTCCGTAACTCGGTAACTCCGTAATGGACGCGGATATTTTTGGGCCCGCAAAATCTGGCCACTATCGTATGGCCAATCGATTCTAGCCCGACGCGCTCAAGCGGGCCGTGTCGGATATCGGGGCGATAGCGGCGACCGGACTGAATGGCGCTTGCTCAATGACACGCGTGCATGCAGAGGGTAACATTCCCCCGACATCACTCCTGCCCCCGGAGCACCCCATGAACTTGCGCGACGTGAATCTGTACGTCGATGATCGCCCCGGCGAGAAGATCTTTCGCGTGCATCGCGACGTCTACTCCGACCCGGAGCTGTTCGAACTCGAAATCAAGTACATCTTCGAGCGCACCTGGTCGTTCCTCGGCATCGAAGCCGAAATAGAAAAGCCGAACGACTTCGTGACGCGCTGGATCGCGCGCACGCCAGTGCTGGTGACGCGCGCGCCCTCGGGCGAGGTGGCGGCGTTCCTGAACGTCTGCCGGCACAAGGGTGCGGTGCTCGCCGCCGCCCACAAGGGCAGCGCGAAGTACCACGTGTGCGCCTACCACGGCTGGGCGTTCGACGCCTCGGGCAGGAACGTGAATGTCAAGGATCGCAGTGCCGGCGCCTATCCGGGCGCCTTCGACCGCGAGAACCACGACCTCATCCCGCTGGGCCGGCTCGCCACCTACAAAGGGCTCATCTTCGGCAGCCTCTCGCCCGACGTGCCGCCGCTGGAAGACTTCCTCGGCGACATGAAGACGTTCATCGACCTCGCGATCGACCAGGCGCCCGAGGGCATGGAGATCGTGCCCGGGCGCATCGCCTACACCTACCGCGGCAACTGGAAGCTGCAGATGGACAACGCGATGGACCAGTACCACCTCACCTCCACGCACGCCTCGTTCATGTCGGTGATGGAAAAGCGATCCGGCGGCGAGGGCAACACCGAAGCGAAACAGTTCGACTGGAAGAAGCGCCTTGAACAGGAATGCGGCGCATTCAACTTCGACTACGGCCACAGCATGCTCTGGCTGAACCAGGCCGAGCCGCAGAAGCGCCCCCTCTACCCGTTTCTCGCCGAGACCGAAGCACGCGTCGGGAAAGTGCGTACGGAGTGGATGATCAAGGCGCGCAACACGCTCATATTTCCCAACATGCAGATCGCCGACCAGACGACCCTCAACCTGCGCACGTTCCGACCGCTCGCGGTCGACCGCACCGAGATGCGCGTGCACTGCATCGCCCCCAAAGGCGAGGCGCCCGAGGTGCGGCGCTGGCGCATCCGGCAGTTCGAGGATTTCTTCATGCCGACCGGCTTTGCATCCCCCGACGACACTGCCTGCTTCGAGTCGCTGCAGCAGGGCTATGTGGCGCGCGGCCTGGAGTACCTGCAGGGCTACTATCGCGGCATGGATATCGTGACCGACGGCCCGGACGCCGCCGCGCGAGAACTTGGCGTCAACCCGACCCACAGTACGCGCGGGCGGTTCGATCTCAGCATGGAGACGAGCATGCACTCCCCGTATCGCGAGTGGTCGCGCCTCATAGGCGCGGGGCTGAACGGAGCCAAGGCCTACCCCGGCACGAAGGCCTGCCCATGACCCCGGCGGAACGTGAACTGTTCGAGTCGGCGAAGGAGGCCGTGCATCGCGAGGGCATGCTCCTGGACGAGCAACGCTGGGACGAGTGGCTCGCGCTCTACCTTCCCGATTGCGTGTACTGGCTGCCAATGTGGTCGGAAGAAGGCGTGCTCACGCCCGACACCGGCAGCGCGCTCTCTTACATCTACTACGAGAATCGCAAGGGACTGGAGGACCGCATCCTGCGCATCGATTCGCGCCGTTCACCCGCATCGACGCCCATGCCGCGCACCTCGCACGCCTACAGCAGCCTGCTTGCGCTCGATCCGCCCGCGGCGGAACAGGTGCGCCTGCGAGCTGCGTGGAACACGCACGTCTACTCTCCGCGCGCCAACGAGCAGCACGTCTTCTTCGGCTGGGCCGAGTACACGCTGAAGAGCACGGAAGGGCAGTGGAAAATCGCCCGCAAGAAGGTGGTTCTCCTGAACGATGTGATTCCGACGATGCTGGATGTCTACTGCATTTGAGCGCAGTTCCGCCATGCGCGCGACCGGGCGCGGGCGGAAAGTGGCAAAATCGAACTTCCCATCGCATCTGAATGCCGGCCGGCCAGCAAGGAGAGAATCATGTTCAGTTCCGAAACCGTCATACACCCGCCCGGCTCCTCCCCCAAGGAGCGCGAACCGGCCAGCTACCTCTGGCCCGACGGCGGACTGTCTGTCGTCCCCGACTGGATTTACACCAGCCAGGCGATCTATGACCGCGAGATGGAAAGCATCTTCCGCGGCCGCACCTGGAACTACGTCGCGCTGGAAGCGGAGATTCCGAAACCGGGCGATTACCTGCGTTCCTACGTCGGCCCCATGCCGGTGGTGGTGGCCCGGGAACAGGACGGCAGCGTGCACGTATTCGAAAATCGCTGCGCGCACCGGGGCGTGGAGTTCTGCCGCCAGGCACGCGGCAACGCGAGCGAGTTCGTCTGCCCCTACCACCAGTGGTCGTACGACCTGTCCGGAAACCTGCAAGGCATTCCTTTCAAGCGCGGCGTCAAGGGCGAAAAAGACAGCGGCATGCCCGCCGGCTTCAGGAACGCGGACCACGGGCTGTGCAAGCTCGCGGTGCGCATTCTGCACGGCGTCGTGTTCGCGACCTTCGCCAGCGACATGGAGTCCATCGAGGACTATCTGGGGGAGGAGATCCTCAAGGATTTCGAAGTGGTGTTCAAGGATCGCAAGCTCAGGATCCTCGGCTACTACCGCAACGAGCTGCCGGGCAACTGGAAGCTCTACCAGGAGAACCTGAAGGATCCCTATCACGCCACGCTGCTGCATTCGTTCCTGGTGAGCTTCGGGCTGATGGTGGCGGGCAGCAAATCGAAGATGATCGCCGACGCGAGCGGCCGCCACGGCACCATGGCCTCGGCCAAGCCCGACAACCTGATGAAGGCGGTCGACGCGGAGACTCAAAAGGAGATGCGCTCGTTTCGCACCGACCTGAAACTGGACGACCGGCGCTTCCTCGAATTCGTGCGTGAATTCGACTCGCCCTGGTCGGTGACGATGCAGACCATATGGCCGAACCTGATCGTACAGCGCGAACTGAACACGCTGGGCGTGCGCCAGATCGTCCCCAACGGCCCGCACAGCATGATCATGATGTGGACCATGTTCGGCTTCCAGGACGATTCCGACGAGATGACGCGGCACCGGCTGCGCCAGGGGAACCTGATGGGACCCTCCGGCTTTCTCGGACTCGAGGACAACGAAGCGATCAAGTTCTTGCAGGAGGGCGTGCGCCGCTCGCCGGGCGACCGCGGCCTGCTGGCGCTCGGCGGCGCGACCGAAGGCACGGCGGACACGCTGGCGAGCGAGGCGGCGATCCGTGCCATGTATCGCCACTACCGGGAGGTGATGGCACTATGATGATAGCCGGCTATGAAATCAAGGCGATCGAAGCGCGGGCCGCGCGCGAGGCGCGCGCCGACATCGAGGATTTCCACAACCTCTACTGCGACACGCTCGATCTCGGCGATCTGGACTTGTGGCCGGGTTTCTTCACCGAGGATGCCCTGTACGTCGTCATCGCCCGCGAAAACGTCGAAGCAAACCTGCCGGCCGGCCTGGTCTACGCCGAAGGGCGCGCCATGATCCGCGACCGGGCGTTCGCCATCAAGAACACCATGATGTTTGCGCCCCGCTACCTGCAGCACTTCGTGACCAACGTGACCGTGCTCAGCATCGACGGCGAGCAGATCCGCGCGCGCTCCAACTACCTGTTGCTGCAGACGCTGGTGGAGGGGCCGACCACGATGCAGCAGGCGGGGCGGTACTACGATACGTTCGTTCGCGGCCCGGAACGGTTGATAATCAAGGAACGTCATTGTGTCTACGACTCCACGCTCATCGCAAACGATCTCATCATGCCGGTCTGAAGTTTTGTAACGAAGACGCCAGCGTCTTGCACCCGTGACACCCCGCCCATTCCTGGTTCAGCCGATTCACATTGAGGAGCATTGAAATGACATTACGCACCATCGCAGGGAAGTTCGCGTTCGGACTGGTCGCGCTCGCGTGGGCCGGCGTGCTCAGTGCGCAGGCGCTGGAAAAAGTCTCGGTCAGGCTGGACTGGACGCCGTGGGGAGCACACGCGCCGATTCACCTTGCCGCCGCCAAAGGGTGGTTCAAGGAGGCGGGGCTGGAGGTGGATGTGCAGGACGGAAACGGCTCGGTCACCACGGTGCAGCTGGTGGGCAGCGGCAATTTCGATGTCGGGCACGCCAGCCTCGCGCCGATGATCATCGCCCGCGAAAAGGGGCTCCCGGTGATGGCGATCGCCAACTTTGCGCGCAAGAACGACATCGGGCTGCTGGTGCCCAAGGGCAGCAACATGAGGACGCCCAAGGATCTCATCGGCAAAAAGATGCTATTTACCGCCGGCTCCCTGGAAGCCCCGTTCCTCGACACCTTCCTCGCCGCAGGCGGGGTAAAGCGCGAGCAGGTCGAATTCATCAACGTCGAAGCCTCGGCAAAACTCTCCTCGTATATCGCGCTGCGCGCCGACGGCGTGTTTTCCACCGTGCCGTTCGTGCTGCCCGCGGTGGCTGCGCAACGGGCATCGGACGCGGTGCTGTTTGCCGACAACGGCCTGCAATTCCCCAGCTTCGGGCTGCTGTCGAACGAGGACACGATGAAGAAGCGCGGGCCGGTATTGCGCAGGTTTGCGAGCATCGTCGCCGGCGCCTGGGCCTATATCCAGGCCGGGCACCAGGACGAAGGCGCGAACGCCATCGTCACGCAACGCCCCCAGGCCAAGCTCGATCCCAAAATCCTGCGCGCCCAGATCGACGCGCTGCAGGCGTACTTCAACACGCCGGCGAGCCAGGGCCAGCCGATCGGCATCATGATGGAGAAGGACTGGGAAATCGCGCTGAAGACGATGGCGGATGCCAAGCTCGTCAAGAGCGGAAAGCCCGCCGAGTTCTACAGCAACGCCTTTCTTGACACCGAAACGATCAGGAAAATCAGCGGCCGATGATGGGGCACGGCGCAGTCGGCATAGAGATCGCGGGTGTCTCCAAGGTCTTTCCGGGAATCGGCGCGCTCGGTTCGGTAACCGCGCTGGGCGAGGTGTCGCTGGCTATCGCGGCGGGTGAATTCGTCAGCATCCTCGGCCCCAGTGGCTGCGGCAAGAGCACCCTGCTGCGCTGCATTGCCGGACTGGAACGACCGAGCGCCGGCTCGATCCGGGTCGGCGGCGAAGAGGTGACGCGCCCGCCGGAGCAATTGGGCATGGTGTTCCAGCGCGACGCGCTCCTCGAGTGGCGCTCGGTGCTCGACAACCTGATGCTGCCGATCGACTTTCGCCATGGCAAGCGCGGCGCGTACATGGAACGCGCGCGCGACTTGCTGTCGCTGTTTGGCCTGTCCGAATTCGCGCAGCGCTATCCTTCGGAATTGTCGGGCGGCATGCGCCAGCGCGCGTCGATCTGCCGCGCCCTCATCGACGACCCGGCGCTGTTGCTGATGGACGAGCCTTTCGGCGCGCTGGACGCGCTCACGCGCGATCAACTCAACATCGAATTGCAGCGCATGTGGCTCTCGAGCCACAAAACCGTGGCATTTGTCACCCACAGCATCATCGAAGCGGTGTTTCTCGCCGATCGCGTGGTGGTTTTCACGCCGCGTCCGGGCGCCATCGCCGACATCCTCGACATCGACATTCCCAGGCCGCGCCGGCTCGCGGTGCGCGGCAGCCCGCAATTTGTCGCCTACGTGGACCGCATCCGGCAACTGTTCGAGAACATGGGCCTGTTCAAGGAGGAGGCATGAGCGGCGCAGGCAACCGCGCCGGCTGGAAGAACCATCTCACCACGGCGCTGGTGTTGTTCGCGCTGCTCGCAGCCTGGGAGATCGCGGTTCACGTCATGCAGGTAAAGCCGGTGATCCTGCCCCCGCCTTCATTGGTCTGGGCGGATTTCGCGAGTTCACCGATGTGGCACCTTGGCCACGCCTGGTACACGCTGCTGACCACGCTGGGCGGCTTTGCCCTCGCTGTCGCGGTCGGGGTCGGGCTCGCGGTGATCATCGTCGAATCGCGGCTGCTGGAGAACACGGTGTACGCGCTCATCGTCGGTATGAACAGCGTGCCCAAGGTGGCGATAGCGCCGCTGTTCGTCATCTGGCTGGGCACCGGCGCGCAGCCGAAGATCGCCATCGCCTTCCTGATCGCGGTGTTCCCGGTCGTGATCGACACCGTGCTCGGGCTCAAGTCAGTGCCGCCGGACATCCTCGATCTGGCGCGCAGCCTGCGCGGCAGCCGCTTCGACACGCTGTGGCGCATCCGCTTTCCGACCGCCCTGCCCAGCATGTTCGCCGGCATGAAAGTGGCGATCTCGCTCGCCCTGGTGGGTGCGATCGTGGGCGAATTCGTGTCCTCGCAGCGCGGCGTCGGCTATGTCATTTTGAGCGCCCAGGGGACGTTCGACACGGCGCGGGTGTTCGCCGCCATCTTCGTGCTGGCGGTGATGGGACTGCTGCTGTTCTGGTTGCTCGCCTGGCTGGAGCGCCTGTGCCTGCCCTGGCATACCTCGCAACGCGTGACGCTGGGGAGCGCCTGATGCCCGGCCGGCCGATCGGCGCTGCATTGCGGTCGGCGTAACGAAATCGCAACGGGTTCGCGTGTCGGAACCCGTATCAACACCTGTATCAACACCTGTATCAACACCTGAATCAACACCTGTAGGGAAACTGCGGCGGGAGAACCATCATGAACAAAGTTCCACTGACACTGGCGGTGTGCGACTACGACCGCACCAAGGCCATCTTCTCCGGACGGGTGCGGATCGAGGGATGCGACCTGCTGCCGCTCGCGGTCGATGCAGAGGAGTGCTTCCACCGGGCGTTCAAATTCCAGGAGTTCGACATCACGGAGTTGTCCTTGTCCAGCCACATGGCAACGGTGTCGCGCGGCGAGAACGCCTACATCGGCATTCCCGCGTTCGTGTCGCGCGTGTTCCGCCATTCGGGGATCTACATCCGCACCGACCGGGGCATCGCGAAGCCGGAAGATCTGCGCGGGCGCTCGGTTGGCCTCCCCGAATACCAGATCACCGCAAACGTGTGGATACGCGGCATGCTGAAGGACGATCACGGCATCCGGCCCGAGGAGATCCATTGGCGCCGCGGCGGCATCGAAGAACCGGGCCGCGGCGAGCGCTCGCCGATCAAGCTGCCCGCCGCGATCGACCTGCAGCAGGTTCCCGAGGGCAAGACCCTGTCCGGCATGCTGGAGTCCGGGGAGATCGACGCCATGATCACCGCGCGCGCGCCTTCCTGCTTCGATCGCGGCGTGCCCCATGTGGACCGATTGTTTCCGGATTTCAAGACGGTGGAGCAGGCGTATTTCAGACGCACCGGATTTTTCCCCATCATGCACCTGATCGGGATCCGCAAGACCCTGGTCGAGCGCTACCCCTGGCTGCCGGTCAACGTCTACAACGCGTTTCTCGCCGCCAAGAAGATCGCCGCCCGCGAGCTGAACGAAATGACGCAGTTGATGGTGCAACTGCCCTGGGTGGTCGAGCACTACAACGAGACGCGCCGGGTGATGGGCGAGGACTACTGGCGCTACGGGTTCAACGAGAATCTGAAAGACCTGGAGGCGTTTGCGCGCTACCACCATGACCAGGGCTTGTCCGATCGCAGGGTTGCGCCGCAGGAACTGTTCGCGCACTCGACGTTCGATTTGTCCAAGATCTGACGATGCACATCGGAAGCACATGGCAGCGAGGGACGGGCAGCGAAAGGAGCAAGGCATGAATCACCCGATACACGGATGCGCCTGGGTCGGTTGCGCGGCGCTGGCGATCGCCGCGCTGATGGCGCCGCCAGTCGCGGCACAAACGCAGAACGACCCGAAAGCCATCTGGATCATCGCGCCGTATGCGCCGGGCGGCGGGGTCGATGTCTATGCGCGCCTGCTCGCGCAGGAACTCGCGCCGCTGCTCGGGCAGCCGGTGTCGGTGGAGAACCGGCCCGGCGCATCAGGCAACATCGGCGCGGACTACGTGGCCAAGAGCGTGCCCGACGGACGGGTGCTGATGCTCAACACCAACGCCTATGCGATCAATGCGTCGGTCAACAAGAACCTGCCCTTCGATCCGGTCAAGGATCTGCTCCCCATGACGGTGCTGGGCACTGTCCCCCTGGTCATTGCCGTCAATGCCGCCCTCCCCGTTCAGACCCTGCAGCAACTCGTCGCCCTCTCTAAAACGAAGGACGCTAAGCTCGCCTATTCCTCCTGCGGCAACGGCACCTCGCAGCACCTGGCCGGCGAATTGTTCAAGGTCATGACCGGCGCCGACATCGTGCACATTCCCTACAAGGGCTGCGCCCCGGCGATCGCCGACGTCGCCGCCGGGCAGGTGCAGGTCGCCTTCAGCCCGGTCTCGACCACGTTGCCGCACGCGAAGTCGGGCAGGATACGCGCGCTTTCGCTGACCACCCGCAACCGATCCAGCCTCGCGCCGACCTGGCCTTCGGCGGAGGAGTCGGGCCTGGCGGGCTTCCACGTGGACCAGTGGTTCGGCATGTTCGCGCCGGCGAAAACGCCGCGTCCCGTGGTCGACCGGTTGAACGCGGCGATTGTCAAGGCGCTCGCCCGCGAGGACTTCGTGAAGAAACTGTTTGTCCAGGGCATCGAACCCGCGCACGGCACGCCGGAGGAGTTCGCCCAGTTGCTCCGCAGCGACATCGAGCGCTGGGGCAAGCTCGCCCGGGACATCGGCCTGAAGCTCGAATAGCGGCGCGCCAGAAATGGAGCGGGTGAATGAACCCCGGGAAGCGCCGTCATCGGCGGTGTCCTGTGGATCACTCTCCAATGACTCCAGCGACGCAAAGCCTGACCTTCCGCGTGCCCGCCCGCCTCGGCCGTTCCCGGCGCGCGATTTCGAATGTGCTTGACAGCCGTTCAGGTAATCGGAAATCATCGACCGAAGCAGATGATGATGCTGCGATGCACATTTTCCCGAGGCCTCGCAGAGTGCATTTCTGCGGACACACCCTCGATAAGCCTGCGCGCATGAAGCGCAGATTCCAGCGCTCGACATAAAGGAGATCAAGATGGCTCTCGTTCCAATCGCCAGCATGGGGAATTACCTTCATATCTACGATTTCCGGGTGAAGCCCGGCCAGGCGAAGGCATTCATCGAACTGTTCAACGAGTTCGACTACGGCGCCGACAATCCGATGCACAAGTCTCCGGCACAGGTGCGCGACGGCGCGCTGGTGCAGGACGTCAAGGACGAGCACCACTTCTGGCTGATCGCCGAGTGGTCCGACATCGAGGAACACGCGAGGATCCGCAAGCAACTCGTCGAGATGAGACCCGCTTTCGTCGGTCTGCTGGAAGGCGGCACTTTCATCCCGGAATATGCGAAGGTGGTGTCCAGCACCCCTCAGGAGTTGCTGGACAAGGCGGGAGCCGCGCGCCCCGGTCAGTGAACGATCGGCATCACGCGGCGTCCACAGAAGTGTAGCTGCGCACTCATCACCGAGGCCGGCGGCGGGGAACGGGGACTGGTCGCCAGAAAATGCTGGTTTGCTTTATTCGCCATGAAAGCAGCCCCAGTCGGCGCGCTCCACGAAGCTTTGCTGCCGGAAACGGGTTTGCTTATTTCGCCACGCATCCCCTATGATTGAGCTCGTTAAGGTGCAGGATCAGACTGGTTCACATTTCCCTTGCTTGCTCATCAATCAATCCTCGATGCCGCCCGCCGCGTCGCCGCTGCGGCAAGTAGCCCGCCGCGAGTTATGGTGATCGGGTCGTACGCGCGTGGCGATGCGAATGACGGCTCGGATCTGGATTTGCTTGTGATCGAGCGCGAGGTGGGTGACAAGGCAGCCGAGTATCTGAAATTGCATCGCGCCGTAGGTTCGATCGGGGTCGGCGTGGATGTGCTCCTGTTCTCGCACGAGGAATTCGAACGCAGCAGCCAGGTACCCGGAACGCTGCCTTACTGGGCGAAAAAAGAAGGCAAGCTGGTGTATGACGCCGTCGCGTGAAGAAGCCGAACGTTTGTTGCGGCTTGCGTGGCGCGATCGACAGACCTTCGAGCTGCTGCTGCCGCTTCCCCAGGCAGGTATGGCGGCGCTCGGGTTCCTCGCGCAGCAATCGGTTGAAAAGGCATTGAAAGCCGTGGCTGTATCACGCGCCATCGAATTTCGGCGAACCCACGATCTCGCGGCCTTGGGCGAGTCCATTGTTGCTGACGGCGGCACTTTGCCGGTGACCGTGGATAGCTTGCGCAGCCTGAATCCTTACGCCGTCGCAATTTCGCTATGACGACGAAATTGTTTCGACTATTACGCGCACTGAACTCGATACGCTGCTCTCGGCGACCCTTTATTGGGCGAAACAGTCCATAGAAGCATAATTCCGTTACGACAGGTTATGGCGCGAGCGATGCCAAAGCGGCGAGCCATCGTGATGCCACCTCGGCACTACCGACCCCTGCGAGCCGCCGCCATCACACGCCACAGCCGCTCCGGCGTGGCCGGCATTTCCAGGTCGCGCACGCCCAGCGGCGAGAGCGTATCCCGCAGCGCGCTTACCACCGCGGCCGGCGCGCCGATTGCGCCGGACTCGCCGCAGCCCTTGGCGCTTCCCATCAATGCACGAACGCTTCGAGTTTGATCGCGTTGGCGCAGGCGCGCACTTCTTTCATCCGGCCGTGCCCAGGGTGGGGCTTTTCCGTAACGGTTACCAGGCCCGCTTTATCGAGCGCCGCGACGTCCCGCGTGACTGCGCTGCGGTCGCGCTTCACTTTCTGCGCGATGGATGCAATCGATCCGGGCTGTTTCTTGATGGCTCTGAACAATGCCAGCCGCGCCGGTGTCAAGACCGCGAGCATATCCGCCGGATTTTCGAAACTGATTACGGTGCTTTCCGGAATGGGCTTGCCTGCATCGGCGAGCCGCGCCAGCTTGCGCGCCCGGCCAAGGAAGTCATCGAGACTTTCCAGCTTCACTGAAGCTTGCTTCATAAGGACCCTCGTTTCAGCAGTTGATGCAACTCACTCTCGAACAGCAATTCGATTTCCTCGAAGCTCTCAAACGCGATTCTGGCCACAGTCCCGAGGTAATGCCGGTGATGGTAGTCATGCTGGCTGTCGTAACCCAGCACTCGCCCGTTGTCCCCGGCGAATAGGGAATGATTGATGTACGCAATGTTGTACCGAACGACTTTCCCGGCTTTGTCCACCCACGTTTCGACCCGGACCTTGCCATTTCCACGGCGGGCGGAGATTGCGAAAACCTCATCGACAACCTTTTTCAGTCGTGGTGCAGGCATGACAAATCATATCACTCCTGATTCCGGCGTGGCGCGTTGTCGGGCGTGGAAAATGACGACGTCACCCTTCCAAATCGGCACTACCGCCCCCCGCGACCCGCCTCCATCACCCGCCACAGCCGATCCGGCGTGGCCGGCATTTCCAGGTCGCGCACGCCCAGCGGCGAGAGCGCATCCAGCAGCGCGCTTACCACCGCGGCCGGCGCGCCGATTGCGCCGGACTCGCCGCAGCCCTTGGCGCCCAGCGGGTTGTGGGTGCACGGTTGCGACTCATCGGTCTCTGATACGAAATCGGGCAACTGGTCGGCGCGCGGCAGCGCGTAATCCATGAAGGTGGCGGAGAACAACTGTCCACTTTCGGGGTCATAGCGGCAGCCTTCCATCAGCGCCTGGCCGATGCCCTGCGCCAGGCCGCCATGCACCTGGCCTGCGACGATCATGGGATTGATCACCGTGCCGACATCGTCCACCACCCAGTAGCCGACGATGCGGGTGACACCGGTGTCCGGATCGACATCCACTTCGCATACGTGGGCGCCGTTGGAAAAGGCGAACGCCTTCGGATCGTAGAAGGCGGTCTCGTGCAGAACCGGTTCGCAGCCGGCGGGCAGGTTGTGCGCCATGGCGCCGGCGCGGGCGATGTGCTCGAACGAGAGCACGCGATCGGTGCCGGCGACGACAAAGCCGCGGCCGGGCTGGAACTCGATGTCCTTCGCCGCCACCTCCATGAGGTGTGCCGCGATCAAGCGCCCCTTGGCGATGACCTTGTCGGTCGCCTGCGCCAGCGCCGAGCCGCCGACCGACATCGAACGCGAACCGAAGGTGCCGGTGCCGTAGGGGACGCGGCCGGTGTCGCCTTCGACAATATCAATTCTGGAAAGCGGCACGCCCAGGCGGGACGAAAGTATCTGCGCAAAGGTCGTGCTGTGACCCTGACCGTGGTTGTGCGTGCCGAGCAGCGCCGTGAGTCCGCCGGATGCGTCCACGCGCAACTCGGCCGACTCGTAGAAGCCGGCGCGGGCGCCCAGCGCGCCGGCCATTTTCGAGGGCGCGACGCCGGAGGATTCGACGTAGATCGCCATGCCGATGCCGCGCAACCGGCCGCGCGCGGCGGCCGCGCGCCGGCGCGGCTCGAACCCGGCGTAATCGGCCAGTGCGAGGGCGCGCTCGAACACGCGCGGAAAATCGCCGCAGTCATACACCGGGCCGATCGGCGTGGCGTAGGGCATGGCCAATTGCGGAATCAGGTTGCGGCGGCGAATCTCGGCGCGATCGAGATGCAGTTCGCGCGCCGCCTGGTCGGCGAGACGTTCCAGCACGAAGCACGCTTCGGGGCGCCCCGCGCCGCGGTAGGCGTCGGTCGGCACGGTGTTGCTGAAGGCGAGCGTGATATCGATGGAAATGATGCCGGTGCGGTACACCCCGGCCAGCAGCCCGGAATAGATCGCGCTCGGTATCGCCGCGCCCATGGTGGACACGTAGGCGCCGACATTGGCCACCGTCTCCACCCGCAACGCGAGGAAGCGGCCGTCGCTATCCAGAGCAAGTTCGGCGTGCGTCGCGTGGTCGCGCGCCTGCGTGTCAGAGAGGAACGACTCGCTGCGGCTGGCGATCCATTTCACCGACCGGTTCAGCCGCCGCGCCGCCCAGGCGACGATGGTCTCTTCCGGATAGTGCTTGCCCTTGTAGCCGAAGCCGCCGCCGACATCGGGCGAGATGACGCGAATTTTTCCTTCGACCATCCCGAGCTGTTCGGCCACCAGCCGGCGCACGTGATGCGGCACCTGGGTTGCCGCGTAGAGCGTGAGTGAATCGGCTTGCAATGAATCGCCGTCCGATTGCGGGATCGCGATCACGGCGCGCGGTTCGATGGCGCAACCGGCGATGCGCTGGTTGACGAGATCGATCTTGATCACGTGCGCGGCCGCGTCGAATGCGGCGCGGGTCTTTGCCTCGTCGCCACGAATGAAGCGCAGGCAGACATTGCCCGGCGCGGCTGGGTGCAGTTGCGGCGCGCCTGGATCGAGCGCGCTGCGCGCCGACACGACAGCGTCCAACGGTTCGTAGTCCACCGCGACACGCTCCGCTGCATCGAGCGCCTGCTCGCGACGCTCGGCGATCACCACCGCCACCGCTTCACCGACATGACGCACCACGCCGCGGGCGAGCGCGTAGCGCGGCGGCTCGGCCATGGGCCCGTCGCGCCCGGTGACGCACCATAACGATTGCATTGCAGCGATGCCATCGGCCGCCATCTGCTCGCCGCTGAATACCGCGACCACGCCCTCGGCCTGCAGTGCCCGGTTCACGTCGATGCTGCGTAGGCGCGCATGGGCATGCGGCGAGCGCACCAGCGCACAGTGCAGTTCCCCGGCATGGACGATATCGGCGACGAAGCGGCCACGGCCGGTGAGAAAGCGCCGGTCTTCCTTGCGCAGGACGGCGTTGCCGATGCCTTCGGTATTCATGAGAGCCCTATGCCGATGCGCGGTGAAAAAATCAGGAGCACCATTGTACGGTCCGCCAGTCGCGCAAGCGCCTGGGCAACGCCATCGTTGGGCGCGAATTCATCGCGCCATGGTCGCGGGAAAACCACCGGTATTCGGCGCGCCGAAGTTACGCCCTACGTCTGCGCCCTACGGCCGCATTGTGCGGAAATGATAGTGCCACCGCTCGGCGGCTCGTCACGCTAGACTTCCACTGACGACATTCAAGGCACTGCCGCTATAAGGCGAACCGATTGTGCCGGCCACAGCCGGCAATGCACTGCCGGAAACTTCCGGGTGTGGATTGCACTGAAGTTTCTTGCCGCCCTCTTTTGCACCGGTGCCGCCCTCGCGCAGTCCTGGCCGGACCGGCCGTTGCGCCTGGTCGTTCCGTTCCCCGCGGGCGGCACGGTGGACGCCGTGGCGCGCATCGCCGCACAGCGGCTCGCAGACAGCGTGATGCAGCCGGTGGTGGTGGACAACCGTGCCGGCGCGGGCGGCAGCATCGGCACGGAAGCCATGGCGCGCGCGGCCGCGGATGGCTACACCCTACTGATGGGCACGGGCAGTACCCACGGCACCAACCCCAGCGTGCTGAAGAACCTGCCCTACGATCCGGTGCGCGACTTCGCGCCGGTCAGCCTGCTCGGCACATCGCCCTATATCCTCGTGGTGAATTCGAACGTGCCGGTGAATTCCACCGCGGAACTGGTCGCGTACGCCAAAGCACAGCCGGGCAAACTGAACTTCGGCACCTACGGCAGCGGCAGTTCCAACCACCTTGCAACCGAGTTGTTCCGCTCGATGACCGGCGTGGACGTGGTGCACGTGCCCTACAAGGGCGCAGCGCCCGCCATCACCGCTCTGATCGCGGGCGAGGTGCAGTTCATGTTCGACGTGGTCGGCACCTCGATGCCGCATATACGTTCGGGAAAATTCAAATTGCTTGGAACTGGCGCCTTGAAGCGACCGTCGCTCTTGCCGGATACCCCCACCCTGACCGAAGCCGGGGCGCAGGGTTACGAAGCGGGCACCTTCTTCGCGATCTTCGCGCCGGCCGGCACGCCGCCGCCTGTTATCGCCGCGCTCAATCGCGAACTGGTGCGCGCCGTGACGCAACCCGAGGTGCGCGAACGGCTCACCACCCTGGGCGTGGAAGTGGTCGGCAGCACCCCGGCCCAACTCGGCGAAACTGTCGCCGCCGAAGTCCGCAAATGGGCGCTGCTCGTGCGGGAGCGGAA
>SHXF01000028.1 GCA_009693435.1 Betaproteobacteria bacterium
GCACCAGAGTCCCCTCGAACAATTCTCCGCTTTCGCTTGTCATCTCGATTCCATCTCGCGTTGTCATAGCTCTCTTAACGTACCAGCGCTCTAACCGTGGACCAGGTAGTACGGATATTTTTATAATTTTTCACAGGCTCTGAGGCGAACATCACCTGTTCCTCGCCGCCAGGCAGGCGCTTGACCGTGAAGCCGGCGGCAACGAATTCCGGATACAGGCGATCGCGGCATTTTTCCAGGTAACAGCGGTCCGACATCTGCGCGATGATGTCCGCCGATCCGAGCAGGCTGCCGAGCAACCGGTGTATGGGCGACGGCACGCGGATGCTGTTGACCGGCGTCTCGTAACCCGTAAAGTGGATCAGTTGCGAGGCGATCTCCGCATTCTCCGGCATCCCCAGGCGGTTGAAATAATCGCGCAGGAATACCGAGCCGATCGACACGTGATTCACGGTCAGTTCGGCGCCGTTCTTGTGAACCGCGTCATCGAGCCGCCGCACGTAGCCGCAGTCGTGGAACAGCGCGGTAATCACGCCCAGCTGAAAGAGGCCGGGGCCGATGGGCTCGGGACCGATACGGCCGCGCTGATAGCCATCGATCAGCCGCGCCATGGCAAGCGTCACGTCGAGCACGTGCTGGATATCGTGATAGGCGGTGTCGCAGGCGTGATAGCCGGGCAGGGCACCGGCATACAGCAGATTGGCCTCGCGAAAGGCCTGATCGATCTGCAGCGTGGAGTCGTCACCGTAGAGATCCTGATAGATCCGGTCGACCTCGGCGTTGACCAGATCCGGGCTGGTGGTGTCTATAGAACTCGATACGTCGAATTCGTTGCCGCGCAGTGCCATTCCTGTTCTCTGTTCCAAGGCGTGGGACGAATGTTACAGCATTCGTGCATTTTCTTGCGGTGTAACTGTGTACGATTGTTACATCGGGGAAAAAACGGCAATAAGTCGCGGCCAGCCGGACTGCTGCTCAGCGCTGCCCGTTTTTTTGCCATTCTGCTTTTGCAGCCCTACCCAGTTCCATTACCGCGATGGCGTACATGCTGGAGCGATTGTAGCGGGTGAGACTGTAGAAATTCTGCAATCCCACCCATAGTTCGCTCGTCTGGCCGGGAGTTTCCAGTGCCACCAGCGCGCACAGTTGCTCCGCGGCGAGCGATTCAGCGGGCTGTACACCGAATTTGGCCAGTTCGGCGACCCGATAAGAGGGTTTGACGCCGGCTGCAGCCATTTTTTTCCAGTCTTCGCCGGTGGCCTGCGCTGGAGAGGCGATCGGGCCGCCTCGTTCCCAGCCGTGTTCCTTCAGGAAGTTGGCAACGCTGCCGATGGCGTCGCTGCTGTTGCCCGTCAGGTCGCGACGCCCGTCGCCGTCGAAATCAACCGCGTAACGCCGGTAGCTTCCCGGCATGAACTGCGGGATGCCGAAGGCGCCGGCGAATGAGCCTTTAGCGGCCAGCGCCTTCTCGAGAAAACCCGCCGCGCGCGGGTTTCCGGCGACAGACTCGCGGGTGAGCAGCAGAAATTGTTCGAGCTCACCGCGAAAAAACGCCGCGCGACGCGGATAGTCGAATGCCAGTGTGGTGAGGGCATCGATGACGCGATAGGCACCCATGTTGCGGCCGTATATCGTTTCCACGCCGATGATGCCGACCACGATCTCCGGCGGCACGCCGAACTGATCGGCGGCGCGCGCCAGGTCCGCCGCATTCGTCCGCCAGAACTGCAGCCCCGCTTCGATGCGCGCCGGATTGTTGAACATGGCGCGATAGCTTTGCCATGATCGCACCGGCGCCCCGTCGGGCGGCGTCATGGCGCGCACCACCGAGGGCTGGAATTTCACCCGGCCGAACAATTTTTCCAGGTCGCGCCGGTCGAAACCATCGCGCTCGACCAGTTCGCCGATGAACTGGCGCACTTCGTCGCGCTGTGCGTAGGTCTGCGCCCTGGAGGCTGCGGGCAGCGATAGCACCAGGGCCGCGACCAGGATGCGCGTTGCACGGAAGAAGCGCGCCCGCGATGACGGCAGCAGGCCGGGCGAAGCGGGTTGGGGATGTCGCTTCACCTGTCCCGGCGTCGCGCGTTGAACTGTCGCACCAGGGATTTGAGTTTCGCTATCTCCTGTTTCACCGCGGCCGCGCCGCCGCGGCGCGGGCCGTAGCGCAATTCCGCATACAGCTCGCCGATGGCTGCGACTGCCTGGGCGCGATCGGGAAAGCGTTGCGCGACCCGGCCGGTGAAGGCCAGCGGCCCTTCTGCCGGGTCGCGCGGGCATCCGGAGCGATTCAGCCTGGCGCAGAACGCGAGCCAGACGCGCTGCACCGGGTCATCGAAACGTATGCGCCGCAGCAGCCACAACGCGATCAGTCCCAGCGTGCCCGCGACAGTCCAGAACAGGGCGATCGCCATGTTCTGCCACGAGGGCGTCGACATGCCGAAACGCGACAGCACTTCGCGCTGCCGGTCGGGGTTGTAGCCCAGCACCCACTGGTTCCAGCGGTTGCCGAGGGCTTCCCAGTTGTTGCGCATGGAACGCAGCCAGTCCATGTCGGCCCGGACAAACAGCGGCAAGGAGGCGCTCGCCGGCATCGAGGCGGCCAATCCGGCTTCCACCCGGATCGGATGGGCGGCGGCGGTGGGGTCGACGCGGATCCAGCCGCGATCGGCCAGCCAGATCTCCGCCCAGGCATGCGCGTCGGACTGGCGCACCACCATGTACTGGTCCACCGGGTTGAGTTCGCCTCCCTGGTAGCCGGTCACGATGCGCGCGGGGATGCCGGCGGCGCGCATCAGCACCACGAAGCTCGAGGCGAAGTGCTCGCAGAATCCCTGCTTGGTGCCGAACAGGAATTCGTCCACGGTATGCTCGCCCAGCAAGGGCGGGCTCAGCGTGTATTCGAATTGCCCGGCACGGAAAAATTCGATGGCGCGGCGCAGGATGGCCGGGTGGTCTTCGCCGATGCTGCGCCGCCATTCCCTGCCCAGTTCGACCGCGCGCGGGTTGAAACCGCGTGGCAGCGCCAGCGCCGGCCGAATGTCCGCCGCCTCGTCTCCGCCCAAGCCGCGGAATTCGGTGTAGGAACGCATCTCGTAGCGGATGCGATTGCGCACCGGCGGCAGCGACAGCAGCACGTAGTCGCTCGCCACGCGTGAATTGGGCGGCAGGCGTGCCGCGATCTCCAGCGCGAACAGCCAATTGCGGTTGTGCGGCTCGAGGGTTACTTCGTAGTCATAGGGCTTGCTGGTCGTCTCGAAGCGGAACTGGCCGCGGAAACGCAGGTCCCCCGGGGTCCAGGTGCGGCCGTCGAATTGCCAGAACACCGGTCCGCGCCAGTACAACTGCGGCGGCGGCGGCGGCGGGCCGTCGAATTTCACGCGAAAGGCGATGGCGTCCGACTGGGACAGGCTGCTGATGGCGCCGGGGGTCATGCTGTCCGATAGTCCGGTGATCCCCGAATAGGCATCCTGTGGCAGACCCCACAGCGGTCCCTGCACCCGCGGAAACAGGAAGAACAGCAGCAGCATCAGCGGGCCGGCCTGAGCCAGCATCAGGCCGGCGGTGCGCAGATTGTCCCGCAGCGGCCTCGAGGTGGCGTTGAAACCGACCAGCCCCGCGGTGATGACGATGAGGGTGACGAGCATCGTGACAGCGGTGGGTATCGTCTGCGAATAGAAGAAATTCGTGAGTGCGATGAAATAGGCCAGAAAGGTGACGACGAACACATCGCGCATGGTGCGCAGTTCGAGGAGCTTGAGGGCGAGCAGGAGCACCAGCAGGGTGACGCCCGGATCCCTGCCGAATATGGTGCGGAAATTGAAGTACACGCCGGCCAGGGAACCGATGGCGAACACGAACAGGATCCAGCGATTCGGCAGCTTGAGATCGCGCCAGGCCAGATAAGCGCGCCACATCAAGCAGACCAACGCCATGCCTGTGACCCACCACAGCAGTCGTCCGGTGTGGGGCGACACCGCCAGCGCCAGACCGGCGAAGAGCATCAGCAGGTTGGGTAGCGGCAGCGATTTCATGCGGCGCGCCCTTTCACGCCAGAGGTGACGACGTTCGAGGCGGGCTCGCCGGAACCCGCTTGCGGGTCGTTTCTGGAACCCGCTTGCGGGTTGGTGTTGGAACGCGCTTGCGCGTTGTTGCTGGAACCCGCTTGCGGGCTGTTGCTGGAACCCGCTTGCGGGTTGCCGAACAGCGCCAGTTCCTTCAGGCACTGATGCAGGTATGCGTCGCCCGTGCCCATGGCTGAAGATTCGCCAACTTCGACGCCGGGCAGCTTGAGGCCGAAGCGCAGGCCGCGCTCCTCGGCGAGCAGTGCCCAGCGCGTCAGACGGGACAGCTTCGCTTCCAGCGGCAGATGGTCCGGGAGAGCCGCAAAATCGAACCACAATTCAGAGGCGGCGCGTCCGGAAAACAGCTTGGTCAGCATCACATCGCTGCGTGCCACGGCCTTCCAGGCGATGTGGCGCGGCGAGTCGCTGTCCTGATAGGGGCGCAGACCGGAAAAATCATCGGTGCCGACGCCGGCGTTGACGGCATCGCCCATGTCGGGGCGCGCCACCGGCTCGGGGAGGCCCGCCGCATCCGGTTTGGGATAGACCAGCGTCATCATGTCCGGTTGCACGTAGCTCCAGGCGCGAAAAAATCCCAGCGGAAAGCGCGTCTCGATGGTGACCCTGTCCAGCGCCAGCCAGCCGCGCGCGGCAGCCTTCACCGGTACTGCCACATCGGTGACGCGCGATGCGGGCACGTCGGTTTCGACCCGCTGGTCGCCGCATTTCAGCGCTATGGAATAGCGGTCCACGTGGCCGCGATTGTCGAGAAAAAGATGGAACTGCGCGGTGTCGCCGGCGAACACCGGCGCGACCTTGCCCGCGCTGATATGCAGGTGTGCAAGGTTGCGAAACGTATGCAGGATCGCCACCAGCGCCATGCCGGCCAGCAGGAAGGTGAGGATGAAGCCGAGGCTCAGTGTGTAGTTGATCGAACCGAGCAGCATCAGCAGCAGCGCCACGGCGAAGGTCAGGCCCTGGCGGGTCGGCAGGATATACACGCGCCGCTGTGACAGGAAAATGGTCCCCGGCTCTGGACCGTGCCGCCCCTTGAACCAGGTGATGAACTGGTACAAGCGCGAGTACTGCAGGGCGCGCGCGAACAAGCGGCGCCTACGGAATGGGCACCGCGGAAATGAGGCTGCGCGCCGTATCCATGCTGCTGCGGCGCCCCCCGTCTTGCACCGCGTGCAGCCGATGGCCCGCCAGGCCAGGCAACACGGCCTGCACGTCCTCGGGAATGACCTTGTCGCGCCCGGCAATCAGCGCCCAGGCTTTGGATGCGTGCAGCAGGCCCAGTCCGGCGCGAGGCGACAGGCCGCTCGTGTAGTCCGGGGAACGGCGCGTGTGTTCGATCAGCGCCTGGATGTAATCGAGCAGCGCCGGCGCGACGAACACCGATTTCGCGGCGACCTGCAACTCCATCAATTCGCCCGGCACCAGGCAGGGGGAGAGTTGGGCAATCATGTCGCGGCGCTCCACACCCTGCAGCAACACCCGTTCGGCCGCGTGATCCGGATAACCGAGTTCTATGCGCAGCAGAAACCGGTCGAGCTGCGACTCGGGCAGCGGAAAGGTGCCGACCTGGTGCGAGGGGTTCTGCGTGGCGATGACAAAGAACGGCACGGGCAGCGGCCGTGTCTCGCCTTCGGCGGTGACCTGGTGTTCCTCCATGGCCTCGAGCAGCGCCGACTGGGTCTTGGGCGTGGCGCGGTTCACTTCATCGGCAAGGATGAGCTGCGAAAAAATCGGCCCGGGATGAAATTTGAATGCCGACGCACCGCGGTCGAACACCGACACGCCGACGATGTCGGCGGGCAGCATGTCGCTGGTGAACTGGATGCGCTGGAATTCCAGGCCCAGCAACTTGGCCAGCGTGTGCGCAAGGGTGGTCTTGCCGACGCCCGGCAGATCCTCTATCAGCAGGTGACCGTGCGCAATGAGACACGCCATCGCGAGCTTGATCTGCTCCTCCTTGCCGAGGATGACCTGACCTGCTGCACGAACGACGCGCGCAATCGAAGAAAATGCCATGCAATGCCCGGGGGGTGTCTTTGAAAGTGCGCCAGTTTACTGGATTCCGCTATGATGGATGCAACGCATTTGTGCGATGCAACGCATTTTTACGACGCAGCGCATTTCTGCGCGGCAACCTGGCATCACGGCCCCGCATTGACGGGCAGCGCTCAAGTGCGCTTGAGCGAAACCTGGCGCCGATGGCGCGAGAAAACGGACGATTCGGAAGATGACTACTGCCTTCATCACCCATCCCGATTGCTTCAAGCACGATATGGGCGCCTACCACCCGGAGCAGCCGGCGCGACTGTCGGCAATCGAAGACCAGATGATCGCGTCGGGCATCGCGGGGCTGGTCGAGCGCTACGATGCGCCGCGCGCCGCCATGACGGAGTTGACGCGCGTGCATCCCGAGGCGTATGTCGATTCGATTTACGCCGCGTCGCCGGAGCACGGCATTGCGCACCTGGATCCCGACACGGCGATGTGTCCCTACACCTGGGACGCGGCGCTGCATGCCGCGGGCGCCGGCGTGCTCGCCACCGATCTCGTGATCTCACAGGGCGCGGCGAATGCTTTTTGCAGCGTGCGTCCCCCGGGCCACCATGCCACCCGCATTCGCGCAATGGGTTTCTGCTTCTTCAACAACATCGCGGTGGCGGCGATGCATGCGCTGGAACACCACGGCCTGTCGCGCATCGCCATCGTCGATTTCGATGTGCACCATGGCAATGGCACGGAGGAAATTTTCTCGGACGACGAACGGGTGGTGATGGTGGGTACGTTCCAGCACCCGTTTTATCCCTACAGTGGCGCGGAGGATGCGGCGCGCAACATCCTGAACGTGCCGCTGCCGGCCGGCAGCGGCGGGCAGGCGCTGCGCCAGGCGGTGGAGCAGGTGTGGCTGCCTGCGCTGGAGGCACACCAACCCGAGATGCTGTTCATCTCCGCCGGCTTCGACGCCCACGTCGAAGACGACATGGCCGGGCTGCGTTTCACCGAAGCCGACTACGCCTGGGTCACGGCGCAACTCAAGGATGTCGCCGCGCGCCACGCCAGCGGGCGCATCGTGTCGATGCTGGAAGGCGGCTACGCGCTGTCGGCGCTGGGCCGCAGCGTCGTTGCGCATATCCGGGTGTTGAGCGGCCTGTAGGAAACGACGCAAAGCACGACGCAAAAACGACGCAAGAACGACACAAGAACGACGCGAAGAACGACGCGAAGAACGACACAAAGCACGACTCAAAGCACGACACAAAGCGTCGCCGCGCGGCTTGATGAAGCAACGGAAAATCGGGAGGAGTCGTCATGAATACCGCCGCAAACATCGCAGTGGCTGTGGTCGCTTTGCTGCACGCGTATTTTCTGGTGCTGGAAATGTTCCTCTGGGACACGCCGTACGGGCGACGCACCTTCGGCCTCAAGCCGGAGTACGCGACGGCGTCGAAGTCGCTGGCGGCGAACCAGGGCTTGTACAACGGTTTTCTTGCGGCGGGTCTTGTCTGGGGATTGCTGCAAGGACCCGGCGGGGCGCCGGTCAAGGTGTTCTTCCTCGCCTGCGTGGTGGTGGCGGGCATCTTCGGCGGCTTTACGGCGAGCCGCAAGATACTCTGGGTGCAGGCATTGCCCGGGGTCATCGCCCTGGCGCTGGTCGTGTCATCCTGAGAGCTATAAGCACGACAATTCGTCAAATTTTATTGACGAGGAGGCGGTAATACGGACATCTGCGCAGTACCTGATTATCAAAAAAAATAATGACTACGCGTTGTCGCCCGCCCCCGCTGCCGGGCTGCCCATCGATTCCAGGTTCGAGGGTTTGGTCCCGTCGATGATGCCGGGCAGGTCGGTATCGGTGACGTGGATGTAGACTCCGATCCCGTCCCGGCGCATGTTGGGGCCGTACTCGCACAAGCCCAGGCATTTGCGCCGGCGCACTTCAACCGCCCCGCCGGCCAGTTGCTCCAATTTGTCGGCCAGCAGGCGCGATCCGCGTCCGCCGCAGGAGACGTCGCCGGCCTGTCTTTCATTGACGCAAACGAAAACTCGCGGCGGTCCTGCCATTGCGACATCCGGGCCTGAAGAAAAGCTGTGTGGAGAAAAAGCGCGGCGGTGGCGAATCGCCAGACGGGCGCCTGATGCAGGAGCGGCGCGCGATCCCGATGCTAGGCCGCTTTTGCTTCGACGTTCCGGCTGGGCAGGCTTGCCAGGTCGAATTTGTAGAAACTGGCGGGGTTGGTCACCATGATCTTCTGCTTCTGTTCCGCGGTGATATCGGTGCGTTCGCGTATCTCGTTTCCGGCGCCCTCGCGCGCTTCCAGGTGCGGCATGTCCTCCGCGGCAAGGATGTGATCCTCGCCGATGTATTCGATCACCTGCGGCAGCAGCACCTCGTCGGCTTCGCAGGTCAGATAAATCCTGTCCTTGAAGGATTCCGGGGTCTTCGAGGGCAGCAGCGGCATGCCCATCGATTTGCGGAAGAAACTCGCCACCGGGTAGTAGTGGTCGATGCGCTCGTAGAACCACGGAAGCCATCCCGAGCCGCCTTCGAGAAAGATCGCGCGCAGTTTCGGGTGGCGGTCGAGGATGCCGCCGCCGGTGAAGCTGAAGAAACCGAACAGCAGCGGCAGGGTGAAGGAGATGTTGAGCGAGCTCATGTGTTCGTCGCACATGAAGCGCGTGCCCGGATCGCTCCAGCCCACGTGCACCGCCACCGGCAGGTCGTTGGCCGCGGCCGCCGCCCATACATTTTCGAACTCCGGGGCGTGCAGCATTTTCGAGCCGACCGTGCCGAAGGTGACCACACCCACGGCGCCGGCTTTCTTCACCCGCTCGATTTCCTTTACAGCCAGCTCAGGCGTGCGCATCGGCAGCATCGCAACCCAGCGCAGGCGGTTGGACTCCGCGCAGCGTTCCTGGATCCAGTGGTTGTAGCTGATCTGCAGCGCCGACTCGAATTCATCGTCTCCGGTCAGCGGCGCAAGAAATATGGTCGGATAAATGACCTGCACGTCGATGCCGGCGCCGTCCAGCGCCTTCAGGCGCATCGGCACGTCCATCAGCGACTGGTGCCCGACGCCGTAGGCCTTGCGCAGCGCGTGTATGGAAGTGAGCGGGCAGCCGATCTGCAGGGTGCCCGGTCCCCAGGTCCACTGTATCGTCTTGCCGTCGACCAGCCAGAAGGAATTGTTGACACCCATGTAGGGCGCCTTCTCGGTCGGCACCGTGATCGGTATGGGGCGGCGGTGCTGAAACTTCTTGGGCAGATAATTCCAGGTCTCTTCGACCTCGTACACATGGGAATCGGCGTCGATGAAATTAAGCAAGGCAAGCACTCCTCTGAAAGAATCGGACATCCACGCGGCGGGCAACGCGCGCCAACGCGCGCCTGGCCCGCCATCCTGAAATCAACCGCGGCAAAAGCAGCAGCGAACGCACCTGGCAGTCGGTTTGAAGTATCAGCGGCCACCTGGTCAGGGTCAAGGCCCCCGCTACGCTGCGCATGAAGAACGATTCGCGCAATGCTGCCGCGGGATAGCCGGGTCCATGCGGCGCCGGCGCACTCTGCTGCGCAATCTAAGCGATGATCCGGCGCGAATGCATCCGCACCTGGCCTAATGCATCAGGCCGGGCAGCCAGGTCGCCAGTGGCGGGAAAGCCATTATCAGGGCCAGGGCGACGAGGTTGACGGCGATGAAAGGCATGACACCGCGGAAAATGTCGCCCATAGTGATGTCGGGCGGGCATACCCCCTTCAGCACGAACAGCACCAGTCCGAAAGGCGGTGAAATCACGCCGATTTCCATGTTGACCATGCTCACGATGGCGAACCACGTGGGATCGAATCCCAGCGACTTCACCACCGGAAAGAAGATCGGAATGGTGATGAGCATGATGGATACTTCGTCGATGAACAGTCCCATGACGAGCATCACCAGTTGCATGCCGATGAGTATGATCCAGGGCGAAACCGGAAGGCTGGTCGCGAACTCGGCGAGTCCGGAGGCCGCGCCGGTGTGTGCCAGGACCTGGCTGAAGGCGGTGGCGCTGGTTATGATGAGCAGCGCGAGCCCCGTGACTTCGACTGCGTTCATCAGCGACTTGCGGATCACCTGGCGGCTCAGCTTCCCGTACAGCGCCGCGACGATGAACGCGCCGACCGCACCCATGGCAGCAGACTCCGTGGGAGTGGCCCAGCCGAAGAACATGGTCCCCAGCACCAGCAGGATCAGTGCGAACAGCGGCAGAACGTGCACCAGGGACTGGATCTTTTCCCGCAACGGGACCGGCTCCACGTCGTAGGGCGGCGCCAGGTGGGGCTTGAGGGTGCAGATCACGATGATGTAGCCGAATATGAGAACCGCCAGGATGAGGCCCGGGATCAGGCAGCCGATGAGTATGTCGGCGACCGAGAGCCGGGCGATGCCGGCGAAGATCACACCCAGCGCGCTCGGCGGGATGAGGATGTCCAGAGCGCCGCAGGTGGCGATGCAGCCCACCGCGAGACCCTTGTCGTAGCCGCGCGCGCGCATCTCGGGAATAAGCACGCGGCCCAGCATCGCGGCACTGGCCATGCTGGAACCGCTGGCAGCGCCGAACACCGTCCCGCCTATTACGGCAAGGACGGCCAGCCGCCCGGGCATCCGGCCCAGCCATTTGCCCATGGCGTCGATGGCGAGCTTCGCCAGCCCGGAATGCAGGATCACCTCACCCATCACGATGAACATCGGCAGCGCGGTAAACGTGAAGGTGGCCACACTGCCGTAGCTCGACAGCGCCACAGCCTGCAGCGCGCCTTCGCCGCCCGCAAAGAAGAAGAACAGCGCGACGTTGAGTAGGCCGAAGGCAATCGCAATCGGCATGCCCGTGCCCATCAGCACGGCCAGCCCGCCGAACATCAACAGCAGCGTCTGCCACCAAAGCATCGCGCGGCCCTAAGCGTTGTCCGCGGTCGCCGCTGCCGGCGCCGCTGTCAGGAGCTTGAACAGGAACGCCAGACCGAGCCAGGCCGAGCCCAGTGGAATGATGGCGTAGATCGGCCACTGCGGGGCGGCCAGGGCAGTCGAGAAATGATAATCGCCCGCGTAAGCCTGCCACGCCACCAGGGTGCCTTGCCAGGCGAGAATCACGCAATAGAACAGTCCGGCAACATTGGCGATAACGTCCATCACGCGGCGGCCGCGCGCCCCCAGGCGCTCCACCACCAGTTCCACCTTTACGTGAGAGTCGCGCAGGAGTATCCAGGCGGCGGGGATGAAGGTCGCGTAGACAAGGAGATACTCGTTGACGTCGATCACCCAAAGCGTCGGCGCGCTGAAGATCTTCCGCGCCAATACGTCATACACGACCGTGATCATCATTACGGCGACCAGGACCGCCGACAACCAGGCAAGCCAGTCGTTCAGGCGGACGAAGATGCGCATCGGAAGCGAGTCATTCATCGGGCGCTGCGCTTACCGGGAATAAGCCTCCAGCATCGACTTCAGCTTTGCGCCATGGTTCGGCGACTTCGCAACGATGTCTTCCCAGTACAGCATGCGCGCCTCGCTCAGCCGCTTCTTGTCGGCCGCGCTGACCTCGACGATCTGCATGCCCTTGCTTTTCAGATCCGCGATCGCCTTTTCATCCGCAGCGGCGAAATAGCGCAACACCTGGGGCTCGAGCTCGATGCCGACGTCGGTCAGGAGCTTTTGCACGTCCGCATTCAGTTTGTCCCAGACCCGCACGGCGATGTAGACGCCCCCGGGCGAGAACTGCAGCGGCGTGGCGATCATGCTCTTGTAGACGTCGCGCTCGCCGAAGCTCCACGCGTCGTCCGGCGCGCGTATCGCGCCGTCCACCACGCCACGCTGCAGCGCAGGATAGAGTTCGGTGGCGGGGATCGTCTGCGGCGAGCCGCCGAAATACTGGACGGTCTTGGCGCCCTGGGTGCCGAAGGCGCGGATGCGCTTGCCCTTCAGGTCGTCGAGGTTGGCAATGGGCTTGGCCATCATGAAGCGAAAGCCGGTTCCGCCCACCAGGATGCCGAGGAACCGCACGCCGGACTTCTCGCGATACGCCTGATTGATTTCATCCATGGCCTTGGTCGCGCGCAGGCCCTTGAGGTACTTGTCGAAATCGTTCGGGTCGAGGATGTCCATGACCGACCCTTCGATGGTCTCGCCGACCCAGTAGGCGCTGGCCGAATGCGTCATGTCGGCGATGCCGCCGCGCAACGCCTGCAGCTGCTCGAACGGCTTGACGACTTCGGGTCCGCCCAGCAGTTTGATCTCGACCTTGCCCTTGCCGCGCTTGTTGACCTCGTCGATGTAGCGCTTGTACTGGCTCACGCAGTTGCAGTCGGCCGGCCACGCCATGATGGCGCGGATCACGACCGGATTCTGTGCGAGGGCCACCCTGGAGCCCGCCGGCACGAGCACCTCGAACACGCCGAGAATCAAGGTGAGGGCGAGCCCTTCCACCAGCAATCGTCCGAATTTACGCATCACAAAACCTCCTGAGGTCAGACTGTCCGATTTTCAAAGTTGACATCAACACCTCGCCGGCGGCGCAGCCGCCGGCAGGGCACATCATCAAAAAAAGGAGGAGCCCGTCAACCGGGACAATGTCGTCCGCCGGTCCGGGTGCGAACCCTGTGCCGCGCGCACGATGACGTTCGTTTTGATATTGATCCTCCGGGCGCCATGCGGCGCATCAACATTTTCGCATCGCGTGAAATGAAACCAGCGTGGTCAATCCAGTATCCACTGCCGAAAAGAATACTGTCAAGGACAGATCGACAGGAGAGATCGGCGGCGGGTCGGCGGCAGGTTCGCGTCGTGCCTGCGCCAGCGGGCGCGCGCGCCAGCCTGTACGATAGCAAGGCTTTTCAAACACGCATTCAGGACGGTTCAATGAAGTTCGGTCACTTCTCGCATGTTTGGGGCAAGCCGGACATGACGGGCGCGCAGCGCTACGAACAGCTGTGGCGCGAAATCAGGCTGTGCGTCGAACTCGGTTTCGATTACGGCTTCAGTGTAGAGCACCACTTCCGGCCCGATGAAAGCTGGATGCCCTCGCCCAACGCCTACGTCATCGCCGCCGGAATGCAGACCAGGCGCATCCGCCTGGGCGCGATGGGCTACGTCGTGCCGCTGCATCATCCGGTGCGTCTTGCAGAGGAGATCATCGTCGCCGACCAGATGCTGAACGGGCGCCTGGAGGTCGGTCTCGTTCCGGGCATCGTCAAGGATTATTTCGGGCCCTACGGCGTGCCCTATGACGACTCGCGGCGCGCCATGACCCTCGAATTCGTCGAATTCTTGCGGCGCGCGTGCAGCGCGACCGAGCCGTTCGATTTCGACGGCAAGTACCACCAGGTGTCGCAACTGCTGATGTGCACGCCGCCGCTGTAGCGGCCGCACCCGCCGCTCTGGATTGAAACGCGCGATCCGCCGACCTTGGCGTTCTGCGCGCGCGAAGGGATCAACACCGGCTACTTCTTTCTCTTCAGGCGCTCGAGCGCGCATGCGCGCTATACGAAGTTCCTCGAACAGTGGCAGGCCGCGGGCTGGACCTACAAGCCCAACATCGGTTACTCGACCGCGATCTACGTGGACGAGACCGATGACAAGGCGATCGAACTCGGCCTGCACCAGGCAGGACGCGCCTATCGCGGATTTGTCGGCCAGGCCGGGAGCGAGGCGGAACTGAAGGCCCTGCTCGCGCGGCATGCGGAAAAATTCTACGAGCGCGGCGAGCCCGAGGCGGCCGATACCGTCATGCATCTCGCGGATCCCGAGTGGCTGCTGGAGAACGATCTCATACTCGTCGGTTCTCCCGACACCGTTGCAAGGAAGCTGAAGGACTGGGCAACCCACGGCGTATTCAATACCTTCCTCGGCGAATTCAATTTCGGCACGCTCGCCGAGGACGACCTGATGCGTTCGCTGCGCCTGTTCGGCACCGAGGTGATGCCGAAGCTGCGCGATTTCGAACCGTTCTGAGCTGCAGCCGGGAGGGGAGCATGAGGGCAGCAACACGCATGGCCGCACGGCTGGTCGTATTCGCGCTGGTCGCGCTGCAAACCTTCGCGCTAGGCGCGCTACATACCCTCGCGCTAGGCGCGCTACATACCCTCGCGCTAGGCGCGACACACGCGCTCGCGCAGGCGTATCCGTCGAAGCCGATCCGCCTGGTGGTGCCGTTTGCGCCGGGTGCCATCGTCGACCTTGCCGCGCGCGTCGCGGCCGAGCGCATCGGCTCGGCGACGGGTCAACCGGTGGTGATCGAGAACCGCCCGGGTGCGAGCGGCAACACCGGCATTGCCCAGGTGCTGCAGTCCAGGCCGGACGGTTATGTGCTCGGCTTCACCTCCGATTCGATACTCGCGATCAATCCGCACATTTACGCGTCCATGCCGTTCGATCCGCTGAACGACGTGACGCCGATAGGGATGGTCGGCGCGGCCACGCAGATACTGATCGTCAATCCGAAGTTGCCGGCCGCGAACCTGCGCGAGTTCATCGCGCTCGCCAGGGCGAGCCCGGGCAAGTTGACCTACGGATCGGCGGGCGCCGGTTCGAACCTGCATCTGGGCGCCCATGTTTTCTCCTCGATGGCCGGCATAGCGCTCACCCATGTGCCCTACAAGGGCGCCGCACCCGCGACCATCGATCTTCTGGCCGGGCGCATCGACCTGATGAGCGCAACCCTCGCCTCGGTGATCCCGCATGTGCGTGCCGGCGCGCTGCGGGTGCTGCTGGTGGGCGGAACGGAGCGCATGAAGGCGTTGCCCGAGGTGCCCTCGGCCGACGAGGCGGGATTGCCGGGCTACAAGTCGACCATCTGGTTCGGCGTGATCGCGCCGCGCGGCGTGCCTGCCGAAGTGGTGGACATCCTCAACACGCACCTTCGCGCCATTCCACAGGATGCGGCGGCGCGCAAGCGTCTGGACGATGCCTTCATCGATCCCATGGCGCTCACGCCGGCGGAATTCGCCGGCCTGATCCGCGCCGACTGGCAGCGCTGGCAGCCCATCGTCAAGGCGACCGGGGTCAAGCTCGACTGAATGCCGGATCGACTGCTTTCCGGTCTTATAATTCAGGAGATTATGTTGTACAAAGCGAGTGTCATAGCTAGTCTACGCGGCACTGAATTATCAATAAAAGTAATATTCAATCCATCTTCCACGGCTCGCAATGGCCATGGTACGAGGTGCCGGGCAGCTTGAGGAAACTCGCGTCCGGGTCGCGGTGCACCGACTCGTCGAAGTGCCATGCATTGACCGCGCGGTAGCTGCGGCAGACGCGCTCGCCGCGCCGCGTGCGCCAGGCTTCGCAGCCTTCCACCGTCGTCACCACCACGCTGCGTTCGATCTGCTGCACGAAATGCACGCGCGTGTCGGTCTGGTAGACGCTCAAGGGCTTGCGTCCCACCGAGCGCGTGGAAACGGCGCGTGCCGTCTTCGCTTCGCCGTCGATGTCTTCTATGATCATCATCAGATCGGATTCCGGTTGCGAGCGCGGCTGCCAATCCGGCTGCCAGCGCGAAGACAGTTTGGGCGCCGTGCCTGCCTTGTGGAAGTGGCAGATCAGGTCGCGCGCGGCTATCAGTTGCGCGTGCTCGGGAAGGGTGCTGGCAGGCACGGCGGCGGCGGGCGCGAATGTCAGCACTGACAGGAGCGCCATCCTGCCCATGAAGCGGCGGCCTGCCGCCTCGGCGGACAGGCCGGGCGGAGCGGGGGGGTGAGCAGGCAGACCTTGGGTCAACCCGGCAATTCCCGGGGCCCGTTCCAGGGCATTTTTGCCAGCACGCTGGTCATGGCGCAGCTGTCGGATGCGCCGGCGTAGACGAGACCCGCGCCGATCAGTGCGGCAAGGAGATAGCCGGCGGGGTGGAAGAGGGCGCCCGCGGCCACGCCCAGCACCACGATGCTGCCGGCGGTGATGCGCATCTGCCGGTCCAGCCCCATGACGTTGCGTCCGCCGCGCTCCACCGGCAGTCCGGCTGCGGTCCACGCATTGGTGCCGCCATCGACGTGGATGACGCGCTGGAATCCGCCTGAGCGCAGCCGCGCCACGGCAAGCTGGCTGCGGGTCCCGGTCTGGCACAGGCAGTAGAGCGTCGTGTCGGCGCCGACCAGCTGCATCAGTGCAGCGGGATCGATCCGGTCCAGCGGCACGTTGAACGAGCCGGCGATGCGCAGCGTTTCGAATTCTCCTTGCGTGCGCACGTCCAGCAACTGGATTTTTTCCCTGGCGGCGATGGCGGCCAGCTGCTTCACCGACATGCTCTTCAGCGGGCCGGTGGCGAGAGTCTGCAGTTGCACTGCTGCCGCATGCTGCTCGCCGCCGCCGTCCAGGTTGGCGGGCACAGTCTCCAGAATTCGTTTGGGCATCGGCAGGTTGAGGTTGTCCATGATGGCGATGAATTCCTCGCGGGTCTTGCCCGCGACGCGCGCGTTCAACTGCTTTTCTTCGCCGATGCTGGAGAGGCGCCGTCCCTTGTAGTCGTGCCCGGGATAGACCAGCGTCTGCTCATCGAGCGCGAACAGCTTTTCGGTGATGCTGGCCCACAGCGCGGCGGCGCTGCCGTTCTGGAAATCGGTGCGGCCGCAACCGCCGATCAGCAAGGTGTCGCCGGTAAGCACCCGGTCGCGCCACAGGTAGGACACGCTGCCTGCCGTATGGCCGGGCGTGGCGATCACGGTGATTTCCTCATTGCCGAACAGCAGCACGTCGCCGTCGTCCAGTTGCCTGTCGTAGCCATGGGCGTTGCAGTCGCGGGATACCACGGTCTGCGCGCCGGTGGCCTCCTTCAGCGCGTGCGCCGCGGTGACATGATCGGCGTGCACGTGCGTTTCCATCGAATACCTGAGTGTCAGGCCGTGTTCGCGCAGCAGGCGCACGTCGCGCTCGACCTGCTCGATCACCGGATCGATCAGCACCGCTTCGTGCGTGCTGTCATCGGCGATGAGATAGGTGTAGGTGGATGAGTCCGGATCGAAAAGCTGCCTGAAAAACATCGCTTGCTCCTTTCTCGACGCGTCTCGACGCGTCTAGACGCGGTTCGTGCGACCGCCCTGCCTATGCTACGCCTGAGCGGGCGGGGATGCGCAAGCCAGTGCCGCGGCGGCGCCGGCGATGCCCGCCGCATGCAGGTGTTCCACGGCAAGCACCGTTGCGGTGTCGTAGTGCACGTAGTTCCTGGACGAGGCGCGCAGGTACGCCGGATCGTAGTGGCGTTGCAGGAGTTCGGCGACCAGTTCCTGCCATGCACCGGCATCGGCAAGCGCCGCCCAGCGGTCGATGACAGCGTGGCCGTACAGGGCGAGCAGGCAGGCGAGCTGCGTCTTGAGCCGCGCCGGTTCGGCCAGAAAATGCCGGTATTCCTCCATCAGGAAACGCACCCGTTCGGCGGGCGGCACCTCGATGCGCACGCATTCGCTCTCGCGCATGCGAGCGAGCAGCGCCGGCGGCACCTGCAACTGGCCGATCTTGAGGCTCTCCGCTTCGACGAACACCGGGCGTGCGGGGTCGAAACGCCGCAGCGCGTCCCACAGCAGGCTGTCGAACATTTTCTGCGATGGCTGCGGCTCGCCGGGCAGGTCGCCGAGCACCGAGCCGCGATGCCGCGCGATTCGCTCCAGGTCGAGCGCCTGCGATCCCGCGGCGTCCAGCGCTGTCAGCAGGCGGCTCTTGCCGGATCCGGTCGCGCCGCAAATCACGCGATAGCGCAGTCGCTGCGGCAGCATCTCCAGTTGCGCGCGCACGTCGCGCCGGTAGGCACGGTAACCCCCGTCCAGCTGCGCCGACTGCCAGCCGACTTCCCGCAGGATGTGCGCCATGGCGCCGGAGCGCGTCCCGCCGCGCCAGCAGTAGACCAGCGGCCGCCATTCGCGCGGTTTGTCGCGGAAATGTTCCTCGATGTGGCGCGCGATGTTCTTCGACACCAGCGCCGCGCCGATTTTCTTGGCGTCGAAGGGCGAGACCTGCTTGTAGGTGGTGCCTACGCGCGAGCGTTCCTCGTCATCGAGCACCGGGCAGGAAAGCGCGCCCGGCACGTGGTCGAGCGCAAATTCGCCGGGTGAGCGCACATCGATGACCTGGTCGAAGCGGTCGATGTCGGCGAGGGTGACGGCGGGGGATTGTTTATGGGCGAACACGGGGCAGATCGGGGCAGGGGTTTCGTTTCAGCAGTGGACATCTGCACTCCGGCGTGTGCTGCAGTCTGCAGCAACCGGGGAAAAGACAGCTATAGGGCATTGTAAGCGATGCCCGCCCGCATACCCCCTCAGTGCGCGTGAACGGTGCGCGTGAACGGTGCGCGTGAACGGTGCGCGTGAACAGTGCGCGTGAACAGTGCGCGTGAACAGTGCGCGTGAACAGTGGGGCGGGTGGCGGTGTGGCGGGCTCACCCGTTGGTGCTCCCGCAGGCGCGCCGCCGAGACTCAGGGAAACTTGTGCAGATTGGATCGCAGGACGAGGCAGAACAGCATGAATCCCACGCCGCAGGCCGCGACGGCCGTTGCCAGGCCCGCTTGGGCCACGCCTGCGCCGACCACGGCCACGCCTATCGCCTGGCCCAGCGCCCAGAACGTGGTGAACAGCGCCAGGCCGGTGGCGCGCGACGCCGGCGCCATCTCCAGCGCCTTGGTCTGGATGGTGTTATGCACCAAGTAGAAGCTGAAGCCGAGCGCGATGGTGAGGGCCATCATCCACTGCCAGGTCGGCGCCCAGGCGATGGCGAGGTAACTCAATCCGCAGCCGCCCCCGCCCCACAGCACCATGCCGCGCTGCCCCAGGCGGCGCAGCATCCAGTTGACGGTGCGCGTGTAGATCACGCCACCCAGACCGTAGCCGGCGATGATGCAACCGATCAGGGTGTAGTTGAGGTCGAAACGCGACTTGAGCAACGCGCTCATGTACGAATAAGCGCCGAAAAACAACGCCGTCTCGACCATGACGCTGAACAGCACCCAGCGCGCCGGGCGCAGCGCCAGGATCACCGTGTAGCGCCTGGTCGAGAAGAGAGAGAGCGTTTGCGGCATCGGACCGGCCGGTCCGCCATGCCACTGCGCGCGCGTGCGTGCGTATAGAAGGCCCGCGACGCCAGCGAACACCAGGCCGAGGCAGACGAAGGTGGCGCGCCAGCCGAGCAGGTCGGTGAGCACGCCCCCGACCAGCGGTCCGAGTGCCTGTCCGGCGAGCGTGCCGGCAGTGAACCGGGCCAGCACCTGTTGTCGTTCCGCGGCAGCGACCACATCGCCGAGGTAGGCCATGCCGAGGGTCATCACGGCGGAGGCGACCACGCCGGAGGCGAAGCGCCAGCCGATCAGCGCATTGAGTCCGCTGGCGGAGGCGCAGCCGAAAGTTGCGAGCGCGGTCAGGGCAAGCATGATGGTCACCATGCGCAGCTTGCCGTAGCGATCGCCCAGCGGGCCATGGATGAACTGGGCGGCAGCCTGGGCGACGGCAAACCCGGTGATGACACCGGCCGCCGCCGGCACGCTGGTGGCGAAATCGAGCGCCAGTTGCGGCAGCATCGGATCGACGATGCGCAAGGCCACTGCCGTGTTGGCCGCGGCGATGGCAAGCAGCAGCAGGGTCTGATTCATCCGAACCCGGCAGTGGCGTCAAGCCAGGCACGCATCGGCGCCGGCGCGCGCCGCGCGCGCCAAGGGGATGCGGATGCTATGCGCGGCGGCGTAGCGCCGAGGTGCCGCTGCCTCAGGCCGCGACTCCGGGGTTGCCGCTCACCATTTCAGCGGGCAACTGGCGGCATGCAGGTCGCCGAAATCCTTCGCCAGGCTGCCGATGATCTTGTTGGTGATGCGGCCCTTGGCATCCTTGCCGATGATGCGCAGGTGCCAGTCCTGCATGGGGTAGTTGTTGTTCTGCCACTTGAAGTCGCCGCGCACCGACTTGAAGCGCTTGGCGCGCAGCGCCTTGATCACGGCTTCCTTGTCTTCGAGTTTGCCCTTGGCGTCGCGCACCGCCGCGTCTATCAGCATGGCGGTGTCGTAGGCCATGGCGGCGTAGATCGAGGGCAGGCGCTTGTATTCCGCCTCGAATGCGCTGACGAATTTCAGGTTTTCCGGATTGGTCATGTCGTGACCCCAGCCCGAGGAGTTGAGCAGGCCCAGCATCGGCTCGCCCACCGCCTTGATGATGTCTTCGTCGGCGCCGGAGTTGCTGGTGATGAGGGTGATGTCCTTGGACAGCCCGGCAGCGACGAACTGCTTGATGAAATTGATCCCCATGCCGCCCGGCAGGAAATAGAACACCGCGTCCGGTTTGGCGGCGCGGATTTGCGCCAGTTCGGTGGCGTAATCGAGTTGCCCGAGCTTGGTGAAGATCTCGTCGCGGAGCTTGCCCTTGTAGGTCGACTTGAACCCGGAAATGGCGTCCTGCCCGGTCGGGTAATTGGGCGCGATGCCGACGATGTTCTTGAAGCCGCGATTATTCGCAATCAGCGCCGGCCCGCTGCCGGTGTTGGAGTCGTTCTGGTAGGAAACAACGAAGACCTGCCGGTTGCACTGGGCGCCGGCGAGCGGCGACGGGCCGGCATTGCTGCTGATGTAGATCTTGCCGGCCTCGATCACCACCGGCGCCGCGGCGAGCAGCACGTTGGAAAAGGTGATGCCGGTGACGAAATCGACACGGTCGCGCTTCACCATGCGATCGGCGATCTGCTTGCCCGCTTCCGGATTGAGCTGGTCGTCCTGAACCAGGACTTCCGCCGGCAGTCCGCCGAGCTTGCCGCCCTGCAGCTTCACCGCGAGGTTGAAGGCGTCGCGCATGTCGATGCCGAGCGCGGCGCTCGGACCGGATAGTGTCGAGATGAAGCCGATCTTCACGCGGTCGGCCGATTGCGCGGGCGCGGCACAGAAGAGGCCCGCAGCGAGCACTGCTGCCAGTCGGGTGATATGGGAATTCATGGGTCTGTCCTTTGCCGAAGTTGAGCCGCGTTCAGGAGAAGTGCTGGCGATGCGCTTGCCGATCCGTGCGCTGGTCCGGTGCGCGCATGGATTGTACTTATCTTTGACCCTTGTTCGCGGATCGTTCGCTCAAATATTCTCGCGCGCAGGCGCAGCGTCCGGAAAGCCGGGCATGATGACGCCAGGACATTGGGGCGCGCACCGCCTGCGCGCACGTGCCCGGCTTGCAGCGCGTGATGCCCGCTGCCGGAATGCGACGTGAGTACAATGAAGGCAATGAACACCAGGTCCGCAAAAAAGGCCGCATCCGTGTCCGACCGTGGCCGGCCGGTTGCACCAGGGCGCATCGGCGAGGCCCGAGCGCTGCGCTCCATGGCGCATTCCAATCCGCGGGCGCAGCGCCGATGCTGATCACTGCCATCGAACAGGCGCTCAACGGCATACAGCTTGGCGTGACGCTGTTCCTGATCACCGCCGGCCTGACTTTGACCTTTGGCATCATGGGCGTGATCAACCTCGCCCACGGCTCGCTGTTCATGGTAGGCGCCTATGTCGGGGCCGTCGCCGGCGTTCAGTCGGGCTCGTTTGCGCTCGGCATCGCGGCGGCCCTGGCAGCGTCGGGCGTGCTCGGGCTGCTCATCGAACTCTCGGTCATCCGCGTGCTGTACCGGCGCGATCATCTCGACCAGGTGCTTGCCACCTTTGCGCTGATTTTCATTTTCAACGGCTGCACCAGCTGGATTTTCGGCCGCCAGCCGCTGCTGATCGACGTGCCGCCATTCCTCGGCGGGGTCATCGATTTCACGCCCGATTTTTCCTATCCCCGCTATCGCATGGCCCTGATCGTTGCCGGCCTCGCCATCGCCGCGCTGCTCTATTACACCATTGCCAGGACCCGCATCGGCATGCTGGTGCGCGCCGGTTCCACACATCGCGAACTGGTCCGGGCGCTGGGCGTGAATGTGCCCGGGCTGTTCGCCATCATTTTTGCGTTCGGTTCCGCCCTGGCCGGCCTTGCCGGAGCGCTCGTCGGGCCGGTGCGGGCGGTGGAAGTCGGCATGGGCGACCACATGGTCATCCTTGCGCTGGTCGTCATCGTCATCGGCGGCATCGGCTCGGTGCGCGGCGCGATGGTGGCGTCGCTGCTGGTCGGCTTGGTCGATACCCTGGGGCGGTCGCTGCTGCCGCAGGTGCTAAAGGCGATCATCGACCCGGGCGTTGCGTCTTCGGTGGGCGTGGCCCTTTCGGCGACGTCGGTCTATCTTCTGATGGCGGTGGTGCTGCTGATTCGGCCTGCCGGCCTGTTCGCGGGAAGGGTCTGATGTCGCGCCGCGTCTGGACCGGTTCCGCCGCCCTGGTGGCCCTGCTGATCCTGTTTCCGATTCTGGCGACTCTCGGCAGCGCGCCGCACTGGATCACCATAGGCACGAAAATCCTGATCGTTTCGATTGCCGTGATCAGCCTCGACCTGGTTCTGGGATACGCCGGGCTGCCTAGCTTCGGCCATGCGGCCTTCTTTGGTCTGGGGGCCTACACCGTTGCCATCGCCGCCCAGCATGCCGTGGCGTCGCCAGCCGGTTCCTGGCTGGCAATGGCGGGCAATGAAGCGCTCATTTCCATAGTCGCGGCCATGCTCGTGTCAAGTGCCGCGGGCGCGGTCATCGGCGCAATGGCGCTGCGCACCCGGGGGGTGCATTTCCTGATGATTACCCTCGCGTTCTCGCAGATGATTTATTACCTGTTCGTCTCGCTGCCTTCCTATGGCGCCGACGAAGGGATTCGAATGAAATCCAGGCAGCTGCTGCTCGGTTTGGACCTGTCCGATCCGATCCGGTTCTATGCGGTTTGCGCCTGCGCCCTGCTCGGCACCTTCGTGACGTCGCGAATGCTGGTGCAGTCGCGCTTCGGGCGGGTCCTGTCGGGTTGCAAGCAGAATGAGCGGCGCATGCGCTTCCTCGGTTATCGCACCAATGGCTACCTGCTTGCGGCGTTCGTCATTTCCTCGGCCGGCACCGGGCTGGCCGGTGCGCTCATGGCCAATCACCAGCGCTTCGTCAGCCCGAATCTGCTGTCGTGGTTTCAATCCGGCGAATTCATGATCATGAATATCCTCGGCGGCCTGGGCTCGGCGTTCGGCGGGATACTCGGCGCCGCGGTATTCATCATCCTGCATGAAATCCTCAACAGGTTTACCGAGCGCTGGGAGGTCATCCTCGGCGCGGGCCTGCTGGTTCTGGTGCTGGCCAGTCCCGGCGGGCTGAGCCGCGGCCTGTTTCGATTCGCGCGCAACGCGGGCCGACCCGATGGCCGATGAATTTCTCGACATCGTCGGATTGACCAAGCGTTTCGGCGCACTGCGCGCCACCGACGCCTTCAGCCTGCAACTGATACGGGGCGAGACGCATGCACTCATCGGACCCAATGGCGCTGGCAAGACGACGCTGATCGCCCAGATTTCGGGGGAACTCCGTCCCGATGAAGGCGAAATCCGGTTTCTCGGCGAATCCGTGAGCGGCCTGCCGATACAGGACCGGGTCGAGCGCGGCCTGGCGCGCTCGTTCCAGATTACGTCGATCTTTGCCGAGTTCACGGCTCTGCAGAATGTGTCGCTCGCCGTACAGGCGACGCAGGGACACAGTTTCCGGTGGCTGGGCAGACCGGAAGAAGACGAGGCGCTGAACGGACCGGCGCGGACCTGCCTCGCGCTGGTCGATCTGGAACGGCGCGCGGACGAACCTGCCGCTGCGCTGTCGCACGGCGAGCACCGGCAACTCGAAATCGCCATGGCGCTCGCGCTCAAGCCGAAGCTGATCCTGCTGGATGAACCCATGGCCGGCATGGGTCGCGAAGACTCGCGCCGCATGGCCTCGCTGCTCCAGGGACTCAAGGCCGAGGTGTCGATGCTGCTGGTGGAGCATGATATGGACGTGGTGTTTTCGCTTTCCGACCGGGTGACCGTCATGGTCAACGGCGCGGCTATCGCAACCGGATCACCGCGGGAAATCCAGCAAAGCGCGGCGGTGCGCAGGGCTTACCTGGGTGGCGTATGAGCCGAATGCTGGAGGTGGACGCGGTCGACGCCTTCTACGGTGCCAGCCAGGTGCTGTTCGGCGCGTCGCTGCACGTCGAAGAAGGCCAGATTGTGACGCTCATGGGCCGCAACGGCATGGGTAAAACGACCCTGGTCCGCACCATACTGGGAATGATGAAGCCGCGCAGCGGCCGGATCAGCTTTCGCGGGCAGGAGACACATCGCTGGGAGAGCCACCGCATTGCCCGGCTCGGCATCGGCGTCGCGCCCGAGGGACGCCAGGTCTTTCCGTTATTGAGCGTCGAAGAGAATCTGGTCGCCACCTCCAGACCCGCCGCGCGATCCACGCCCTCGCTGCAGGACTGGTCGCTGGCGTCGGTGTATGAGCTGTTTCCCGGACTGAAACAACGCGCCGGGCAGGCTGCCACCACCCTGTCCGGCGGCGAGCAACAAATGCTTTCGATCGGGCGCGCGCTGATGACCAACCCGTCGCTGTTGATTCTCGATGAAGCGACGGAGGGCCTCGCCCCCTTGATCCGTGAAGAAATATGGACCTGCATCATGCGCTTGAGGCGTTCCGGGCTTTCCATCCTGATCATCGACAAGAATCTCGACGAGTTGCTGTGGGTAACTGACCGGCATTTCATAATCGAAAAAGGCACGATGGTGTGGTCGGGCAGTTCCGCCGAATTGCGCGCGCAGCCGGAAATCGTGGCGATGTACCTCGGCGTCTGAAGAACGCCGGCACGTCGGAGCGTCTGCGCCATGAGTTGGACCGTTAGAAAAGGAGATACGATGGCAGTGACAGCCAACAAGGATCGCCGGAGTGCCGGCAGTCCGCATCAGCCTGCGCCTTCGCCGGCGATCAGCTGGCCGCGCAACGACTATTCGCGCGTGCCGTATCGGCTCTATCACGACCAGGACATTTACCGGGCGGAGCAGCAGCGCATATTCAAGGGCCCGGCCTGGTCGTGTGTCGGCCTGGAGATCGAAATCGCCAACCCCGGCGATTACCTGACTGCCTGGGTCGGCGAGACACCGGTCATCGTGAACCGCGACCTGGATGGCGCAGTGCATGCCATGGTGAACCGCTGCGCGCATCGCGGTGCGCTGGTGCGGCGCGAACCGCGCGGCAATGCCGCAGAGCACATCTGCATCTATCATCGCTGGTGTTTCGGACTGGATGGCACGCTGCAGGGATTGCCGTTTCGCCGCGGGCTCAAGGGCAAAGGCGGCATGAGCGCCGATTTCGACCCGGCGGATCATGGCCTCGAGCGGCTGCGGGTCGAGTCCTGCGCCGGTGTGATATTCGCGAGCTTCAGCGATGCTGCCGAACCGCTCGCCGACTATCTCGGCCCGGTGTTCCGCAAACACTTCGAGCGCATCTTCCACAAGCCGATACGGGTGTTGGGCTATCAGCGGCACCGCATTCAGGGAAACTGGAAGCTGTACCTGGAGAATCAGCGCGACAGCTATCACGGCAGCCTGCTGCATGAATTCCAGTCGACCTTCGGCCTGAGCCGCGCCACCCAGACCGGGGGTGTGACCATGGACAGGCGCCACCGCCACAATCTGGTGTGGTCGAAGACAGGCACCGATGACGATGCCGAATTCACCGCCATCTACAAGGACAACAAGGTGCACGAAAGCCGCCTGCGGCTGAGCGAGCCTTCCATGGTGAAGTTCCATGACGAATTCGGCGACGGCATCAGCCTCGCCATCTGCGGCATATTTCCCAATACCAGCGTTCACCAGATCGGCAACAGCCTCGGCACACGCCAGTTGCGCACGCTCGGGGTAAATGAATTCGAAATTTATCTGACGTTGTTCGGCTATGCCGACGATACCCCGGAGATGACGCAGCACCGCCTGGTGCAGGCGAACATGGTCGGACCGGCCGGGCTCATTTCAATGGAGGACGGCGAGGCGATCGAGATCGTCCATCGCGCCACCGAGTGGGAACGCGACGCGTGCTCGGTCGTGGAAATGGGCGGGACCGGCCCCATCGGCGATCTGGATTTCCGGGTCAACGATGTGCCTTGCCGCGGCTTCTGGTCGTATTACTCGGAACTGATGGGTATCGAGCCAGAGGGAGCGGTGCGATGAGCCCGACATCGATGCGCGACGCGGCGGATGAGCTGATGCACGAGTATGTCGAGCGCATAGACGACGAGCGGCTCGACGACTGGCTGGAACTTTTCAGCGAAGATGCGACATACCGCATCGTTCCGCGGGAGAACTTCGACCGCAATCTTCCGGCCTCGCTGATCCTGTGCACCAGCAAGAACATGTTGCGCGACCGCATCGCGTCGCTGCGCAATGCCAACGAATACAACCTGCACCACGATCGCCACCTGGTGAGCAACGTGCGCATCAAGCCGCTGGCGGATGGCCTTTGGTCGCTCACTGCGAACTACGCCGTGTTCCAGACCACCCTCGAAGGGCAGTCGCGGCTGTTCAGCGTAGGGCGCTACAGGGACAAGGTCATGCTGGATGCAGGCCGGCTCCTGCTGCGCGAAAAAACCGTCATCGTCGATACTTTTTCGGTGCCGACCCTGCTCGCCACGCCACTTTGATCCGATGCCGGCGGTGAGCATCATTTCCATCGGCACTTTCCCCGAAGGCACCGTCAACCATGCCGCGGGGGTGGCCTTGTCTCGGGTATTTCACGATGCCGCATCGATTCCGGCGCGACTGCATATTGCTTCGGGCTCCGCTTGCCTGCTGCCGCTGGTTGCCTCGGGGCAGGTCGATGTCGGCGTTGCCAACGTGCTCGATCTGGCGCAGGCCTGGCGTCTGGCGACGGATGCCGGGAGCGCAGCGGAACCGGCAGCGGAATTGCGCATGATTGCCGCGCTGACGCCGATCAAGGTCGGACTGTTCGTGCGCAACGATTCCGCGCTACGCAACCTCGCTGACATCCGCGGTAAGACCATCGGCTATGGCTATGCCCTTCAGCGGCGCATCAACGACGTGGTCGACGCCCTGCTCGGCATTGCCGGTCTGACCATCGGCGAGATGCGGCCGGTGACGGTGCCGGACCAGGTAGCCGGCGCCGAGCGGTTTGTCGAAGGCGACGTCGAGGTGGGATTTTTCTCGATCGGCGCGCCGCGGATGCGCGCAGTGAACGCCGCCGTCGCGGGAGGCATCCGCTTCATGTCGCTGGCCGGCCGAAGCGCGGCGCTGCCCCTCGGGCTGTCCGGTGCGTACATCGGGGCGGTGTCGCCGGGATCCGGCCTGGATGGCGTGCTGGCGCCGCTCTGGACGGTGTTCTACGATAATGTGTTCTTCACCAGCGCCCGCATGGCATCGGTGCGTGTTCATCGACTGACCCGAGCAGTGGCCGAAAACAAAGCCGGGCTGGAAGCGGCGGCCGCGCAGTTTCGCGATTTCGACGTGCGGCGGATGCATAAGGATGTGGGCGTCCCTTATCATGAGGGCGCGTTGGCGTACTATCGTGAAATCAACATTGGCTCCGGCCATTGATCGCAGTGTTGCACCGGGAGACATGATGGGCCCGCACGATCACGATCAACATGACAGTCATGGCGGGCACGGCCATGAACACGGCGACTCGCGGTTCACCGCGGTTGAACTGCGGGTCAAGGCGCTCGAATCGCTGCTGGTCGAAAAAGGGCTGGTGGATGCGGCTGCGCTGGGCAAATTCATCGACACGTTCGAGAACAAGATCGGTCCGCGCAACGGTGCGAGAGTCGTAGCGCGCGCCTGGACCGATCCGGTGTACCGGCAGCGGCTTCTGAAAGACGCCACCGCAGCCATTGCCGACCTGGGCTACGGCGGCCAGCAGGGCGAGGACATGGTGGTGGTGGAGAACACCCCGCAGGTGCATAACATGGTGGTGTGCACGCTGTGTTCGTGTTATCCGTGGCCGGTGCTCGGATTGCCGCCCGTCTGGTACAAATCGAACGCCTACCGCGCGCGCGCGGTGCTTGATCCGCGCGGCGTGCTGCGCGAGTTCGGGCTGGAAATTCCGGATGACGTGGAACTGCGCGTCTGGGACAGCACGGCGGAACTTCGCTACCTGGTGCTGCCCGAGCGCCCGGCAGGGACCGAGGGACTGACCGAGCAGCAACTCGCCGATCTGGTGACCCGGGACGCGATGGTCGGCACCGCCATGGTGGCGCCACCGGGCAAGGTTGCGGCATGAACGGCATCCACGACATGGGCGGCATGCACGGTTTCGGGCGCATCGAACGCGAGGAGAACGAGCCCGTCTTTCATCACGATTGGGAACGAAAGACCATCGCCCTGAGGCAGGCGGCGGGCGCTCTCGGCAAATGGAACATGGATGGCTCGCGCCATTCGAACGAGCGCATTCCGCCGGCGGAGTATCTCGCCGCCAGCTACTACGAGCGCTGGGTGATCAGCCTGGAAATGCTGCTCGTGGAATCGGGCCTGGTCACCCGCCGGGAAATCGAGGCCGGCAAAGCGCTTTCCCCGCCGCTGGCCGGCATCCTGCCGCTGCTGAAAGCCGAAGCGGTGGAGCCGAGAATTCGCAGCGGCCGAAGCGCACGCGTCGACGTGCCGCTGCCGCCGCGGTTCGCAGCCGGCGATCAGGTCGTCGCGCGCAACTTCACCACCGCCGGCCATACGCGCCTGCCGCGCTATGCGCGCGGCAGGCGCGGCGTTATCGACCGCGATCACGGCGTGTTCGTATTCCCCGACAGCAATGCCATGAGCGGCGATCCGAAGCCGCAGCATGTCTACAGCGTGCGTTTCAGCACAACCGAACTGTGGGGCGCTCAAGCGCCCCGGCGGGATGGAGTATTCATCGACCTGTGGGACGACTATCTGGATCGCGCATGAGCAGCGCCGATCTGCCGGATCTCCCGCTGCTGCCGCGCGATCGCGACGGTCCGGTGTTCCACGAACCGTGGCAGGCGCAGGCGTTCGGCCTGGTGATGATGCTGTACCGGCGCGGTGTGTTCGCCTGGCCCGAGTGGGCGGAGCGTCTCGCGGCGCAGATCGCCGCCGGCAAGGCACGCGGCGACAGCGACGATGCCGGCCTCTACTACGAGTACTGGCTGGCGGCGCTGGAACAACTGGTCGCCGACCGGCGATTGCTGACGAGTAAGGAAATCCTGGCGCGCAAGGACCAATGGGACCGGGCGGCGCGCGCCACGCCGCATGGCAAGCCGATTGAATTGCAGCATGGTCGCTGAGTTGCTTGTCGAGCAGCGGTGCGGCAGATGAAGCGCAATGTGTTTTCAACCCTGGACTACCGGAGAGTCGAGATGAAACGAATCATGTTTGCTGTGTTGTGCACGATGCTGGCGGGCGCGGGACAGGCGCAGACGCGTCCGGTGGTGAAGATCGGGATGATCACGACCTTGTCAACGCCCGCCGGTTACGTCGGCGAGGAGGTCCGCGACGGCTTCCGGCTGGCGGTGAAGGAGGGCAACGGCGCGCTCGGAGGGGCGCCGGTGGAACTGCTGGTGGCCGATGACGGCCTGAACCCGGCCACCGCCAAGGAAATCGCCGGCCGCATGCTGCAGCAGGACGGCGTGAAGATATTTTCCGGCACGATATTTTCGGTGATCGCCCTCGGACTGGTGCCGGACCTGATGCGCGCCGGCGCCTTCTACATCGGCGCCAACACCGGCGCCACCGACTTCGACGGCAAGAACTGCCACCCGAATTACTTCGTGGCGAGCTGGCACAACGAAGGCGCGCCGTCGATGGCGGGCCTGGCGGCCAACAACGTCGGCGCGAAGCGCCTCGTCTCCATCGTCGCCAATTACTACGCCGGCAAGGAATCGCTGGCCGCGTTGAAAACCACCTACAAGGGGCAGGTCGTCGATGAAATTCTGGTGAAGCTGAACCAGACCGATTACGCCTCGGAAATTTCGCAGATCAAGTCGGACAAGCCCGACGCGATCTATTCGTTTCTGCCGGGCGGCATGGGCATCAGTTTCCTGCGCCAGATGCATCAGGCCGGCCTGTCGGGCATCACGCACCTCAACGGCACCACCATCGACAACAGGGCGCTGGCCGCGGTCGGCGAGGCGGGCAGGAGTGTCGTCGGCAGCACGTTCTGGGGACCGGAATTCGACAATCCGTCGAACAAGCGCTTCGTTGCGGCGTTTCGCGAGGCCTACAAGCGCGACCCGTTGCCGTATGCGGCGCAGGGCTATGACGCGGCCCACATGATCGGCGCGGCCCTGCAGGCCACCAAGGGCAACGTCGACGACGCGTCCGCATTCCGCGCCGCGCTGCGCAACCAGAAGTTCGACTCGGTGCGCGGCAAGTTCTCGCTCGGCAAGAGCCAGCATCCGGTGCAGGACTGGTACATGACCACGGCGAGCAAGTCGCCCTCGGGAGCTTATTACCTCAAGACCGGCCCCAAGCTGGTGAGCGACCTCGGCAGCCCGTACGCCGCCGAGTGCGCAATGAAGCCCTAGACGGCACGGCGGTGACGCTGGCCGGAAAGGTGGCGCTGGTGACCGGCGCCGCAAGCGGCATCGGCCGCGCCATCGCATTGCGTTTCGCGGCTGCGAGGGCGACCTTGATCGCCACCGACATCGATGCGGCCGGCGCCGGCGCCACCGCCCGCGAGGCCGGCCGCGATGCCCTCCACCTGCGCCTCGACGTGAGCGACGAGACGGAGGTGGCGCGGGTGTACGCCGCGGTGGCCGCGCGCCATGGCAGACTCGACATCCAGGTCAGCAATGCCGGCATCACGGCGCGCGCGCCGTTCCTCGAAATGACCCTGGAAAAGTTCGACCGCATTATCCGCACCAACCTGTACGGGGTGTTCCTGTGCGGGCAGCAGGCGGCGCGACTGATGCAGGGCGGCGGGCGCATCGTCAATATCGCTTCGGTATCCGGCCAGCAGGGCGGAACCGGCCGCTCAGCCTACGGCGCATCCAAGGCGGCAATCATCAACCTCACGCAAACGATGGCAATCGAACTGGCGCCGCGCCACATTCTCGTCAATGCCATTGCGCCGGGGCCGACGCAGATCGAGCGCTTCAACGTCGCGGGCGCACAGCGCGCGGCGTTGCTGTCACGGCTCGCCATCAAGCGCTTTGCCGACCCGGCGGAAGTTGCCTCGGCGGCGCTGTTTCTGGTTTCCGCGGAGAACACCTACATCACCGGGCACGTGCTCAACGTCGATGGCGGCTTCCACGCTGCCGGCGTGATGTACGACCCGGACACCGCGAACTAGCGATTCGTGGCAGGCAGGAACGCGCCGGGGCGTTGCGTGTAGTCCCGGGGAGCGCGGATGTGTTATCAAAAAAAATAACAGGTATGGCTGTAGATGATCGCCGTACGGGCAGTTTGATGAAACATTCTTCTGAATTATTGCCGGCTGCTACTGCCGGACTTCCTCCGCCAGCACGCTGAAGTTCGCGAGCCGCATTGGCCCGAAACTGTTGGTGATCGGGACATCCGTCGCGTCCCGCCCGCGCGCCATCAGGATGCGCCCCTTGCGCGGCGCGTTGTTGCGCGGATCGAAGGTGTGCCAGCGACCATCGAGATAAGCCTCGAACCAGGCCGCGAAATCCATGGGCGCATACGGCGGGGGCAGCCCGATGTCGCTGATGTAGCCGGTGCAATAGCGGGCCGGGATGTTCATGCAGCGGCACAGTGCGACGGCGAGATGGGTGTAATCGCGGCACACGCCGGCGCGCCGCGCCGCCACCTGCGCCGCGGACATCATCGGATCGGCGTGCTGGTAGCCGAATGCGATGTGGCGGTTGACGTAGTCACAGATGGCCCGCACCCGCGCCGTCCCGCCGGGCACCGGCCCGAACCGCGCCCAGGCTTCGGTGGCGAGCCGGTCAGTTTCGCAATAGCGGCTGCCCAGGAGGAACACCAGCGTTTCGTCGGGGAGCGCGTCGACCGGCGTCTGTGGCACATCCGGCACGATAGCGTCCCACTCGCCGTCGTCGCTCAGCAGCGCGCGGCTCCACAGCCGGATCCGTCCGGCCGGTGCGACGATGCGGCTGCAGCGGTTGCCGTAGGAGTCGATATAGAGCGCCACCGGCACGATGGGTTCGGTCTTGAGGGTTTCCGGTTCGAGCAGATCATGGAAGCGACTCGGATGAATGCTCACTGCAAGCAGCATCGGCGTGGGCGCGTCCTGCTCGTACGACATGTCGAAGCCGACAGCGATTTTCAATTGTTCCTCACCGCTCGAGTGCCACCCGCAGCGTTTCCACCAGCATCGCACGAACTTCCCGCCAGGCTTTCGCATCCGCGACCAGCGCCTGGTTGAACTCCAGCTCCATCCCCACATAACGCTGCGGCGCATGCCGCCGCCTCAGGTGCGTGGTCATGCCATCCTGCTCGCCGCGATACGGATAATTGCGCCGCACCCGCAATTCCGGCGCGGCTGCCTTCAGCGCGCTGCGCCAGCGCTCGGCCAGTCTGACTTCGCCGGGCCGCGCAGGGTCGTACAACAGGCCGATATCCGCATTGCGCACTTCTCCGTGAAGCTCCGGCGTGAAGGAATGCGTGGATATATGCATCACCCGCGCCGGTCGCGCCACCATGGCGCCGACGTGCTGCTCCACTTCACTGCGATAAGGCAGATACCAGTCGCGCAAGATACGCGCCCGCTCATGCGCTGGCAGTGTTCTCGTCGCATCGGAGTGCAGGTCCTTGTGCCCGATGGAGCGGTTCAGATCGACCAGCAGGCGCGTCGCGCGGCCGAGCACCAGCGGCGCAGCGAAGGCGGCGGCGAACTGCCGCGCCAGGGGCACCGCGCCGATGTCGTAGCCACGGTGCGTATCGAGCGCATGCGCCAGTTCGCGGAACAGCGGCCGGTACTTCGCCGGGACGCGATTGCTGGCGTGCTCGCAGGTGATCAGGACGGGAGCCATGGAGCGCTTCCAGGCCTTAGCCTTGCCTCGCCGCGGCCAGCGCCGCGTACAGATAGTCGTCCATGCCGTGGCGCTGCTCGGTGAATCCCGGCGGAAAGCCGGCCGGCGCGCTCATCTGCTCGGACTGGATGTCGCCGAACACGATCCTGCGACGCGCCACTTTCCATGCACCCGTGCGTTGCTCGAAGGTGTCGATATAGCGAGCCGAGGCAAGCTTGCGCAGGCCGTGGCTCTCCGGCGCCACGCCGGGCGCGTTCTTCCCGTAGCGCTGGAACACCACGCAGTATGTTTCAACCAGCGCCTTCGTCCGGGAGGTGAATTCGATCAGCACGTTGGTCATCAGGTGCATCGAGTGATCCTGATGCTCGTGCATGCGCGCGCAGTTTTCGATGAATCCCTTCGCCGGTCCCGAGAAAAATCCGTGCTCGTCCACCGCATCGTCGTGATAGGTGGAGAGCGCCAGCGCCCAGTCCTGCCGGTCGATGCCGCGGATGAAACGCTTCTGCGTGTCCTCGATTTCGGTGCGGGCGCGCAGTTCGTCGAGGAAGTCGGGGAAGTGGGGGCTGGCCATGGGGTGCTCCTGTCGAATTGGAAGGTCGGGGAAAGTTTAGCTGAAGGCAGGGGCGGAGTTTGATGGGAATCCTGCGCCAGCGGAATTCGTGAATTGATAGGCGCGGCATGCGTCCCGGCAGGGCAGCAGGATCCTTGTACGAAGCATTGACCGCCTCGTAAATTGTTCAAAAATGATAATGGAACTGCCCGGAAATATCCGTATTATCGCCATCGGATCAAATAAAAGTCGCTAATATCTGCTTGGACTCCAGATTCACGCACAGCTCGAGCATTGGGCCGCCGCGGCCCAAACAGAACCGTGCGCCTGCCGCAATTCAGAGGACAATGGCTTCCATTGCGCAGGAGGGCGCCTTGGCCGACAAGCCGGAAGAAAAGGCACGACAGGAGATCGACCGCCTGCTGGGACTGGCCGGCTGGGCGGTGCTGGACCTGTCCGCCGCAAACATTCACGCCCGGCGCGGCGTGGCCCTCCGCGAATTTCCGTTGAACCCGGGCTATGGGTTCGCCGATTACATGCTGTACGTCGATGGCAGGGCGGCAGGCATCATCGAAGCGAAGAAGCAGGGCAGCACCTTGAGCGGCGTCGAGGTCCAGTCGGGGAAATACGCGCAGGGTTTGCCCGAATCGCTGCCCGCATGGCAACGCCCGTTGCCCATGCTGTATGAGTCCACCGGTATCGAAACCCACTTCACCAACGGGCTTGATCCGGCACCCCGCGCCCGCAGCATCTTCGCCTTCCACAGGCCCGAAATGCTGGCGGAATGGCTGCAGGCGAAACACCCGTCTTCCGCCGGGAAAGGGGCAGGGGGTGAGGGAACGCCTGGCATTGCGGACGCCCCGCCTGCGCTCTACCCCACCACATTTCTTTCCCGTGTTGCCGCGATGCCGCCGCTCATCGAAACCGGCCTGTGGTCGGCCCAGGTGCGAGCGATCCGTAACCTCGAAGCGTCTCTGGTCGCCGACAAACCGCGCGCGCTGATCCAGATGGCCACCGGCAGCGGCAAGACCTACACTGCCATCAGCTTCATCTACCGCCTGATCAAGTTCGTCGGCGCGCGGCGCGTGCTGTTCCTGGTGGATCGCGGCAATCTCGGCCGGCAGACGAAGAAGGAATTCGACCAGTACGCCTCGCCCTACAACAACTACAAGTTCGGCGAGGAATACATTGTCCAGCACCTGACCTCGAATACGCTGGACACCACGGCTCGCGTCACCATCTGCACCATCCAGCGGCTGTATTCGATGCTGCGCGGGCGCGAGCTGGCGGCGGAGGACGACGAGGTCTCCGCCTCCGGGCTGGAGAATCTGTTCAAGTCGCCCGAGCCGATCGCCTACAACCCGGCTTTCCCGATCGAGACTTTCGATGTCATCGTCACCGACGAAGCACACCGCTCCATCTACAACCTGTGGCGCCAGGTGCTGGAGTATTTCGATTCCTATCTGATCGGCCTCACTGCCACGCCCTCGAAGCAGACTTTCGGTTTTTTCAACCAGAACCTGGTGATGGAATACGGTCACGAGCAGGCGGTCGCCGATGGTGTGAACGTGAACTACGACGTCTACCGCATCCGCACCGAGGTGACCGAGGCCGGCGGCAAGGTGGATGCCGGCTACTACGTGGACCTGCGCGACCGCGAAACGCGCAAGGTGCGCTGGCAGGAGCTGGACGAGGATTTCGACTACGACCCCAACCAGCTCGACCGCGAGGTGGTGTCGGTGGACCAGATCCGCACCATCGTGCGCACCTTCCGCGACAGGCTCGCCACCGAAATCTTCCCTAACCGCACCGAAGTGCCCAAGACCCTGGTGTTCGCCAAGGACGACAGCCATGCCGAGGACATCGTGCGCATCCTGCGCGAGGAGTTCGGCAAGGGCAACGACTTCGCGCAGAAAATCACCTACCGCACTACCGGCGCCAAACCCGAAGACCTGATTGCCTCGTTTCGCAATAGCTACAACCCGCGCGTGGTGGTGACCGTGGACATGATCGCCACCGGCACCGACATCAAGCCGCTGGAATGCGTGCTGTTCATGCGCGCGGTGAAGTCGCGCACGTTTTTCGAGCAGATGAAAGGCCGCGGCGTGCGCATCATTTCCCCGCACGACTTGCAGGCGGTCACTCCCGACGCGAAGTCGAAAGACCACTTCGTTATCGTCGATGCCGTGGGCGTGTGCGAGCGTGACAAGACCGACTCGCGGCCGATGGACCAGAAAAAGTCCGTGTCGTTCGAGAAGCTGCTGCAGGCCGTGGCACTTGGGAACGTCGAGCCCGAAGTGCTATCAAGCGTCGCCGCGCGCCTGTCGCGGCTGGACAAATCACTGTCCGAGAGCGATCAAGCCAGGATCGCGCAAACCTCCGGGGGCGCCACGCTGAAAGACTTGGCACAGGGAATCGTCGCGGCCTTGAATCCGGACAATGCCCCGGAAGCCGCGTCGCTATTGGTTCTACAAGCAGTCAAGCCCCTGTGCGACCCCAAACTGCGCAATCTTTTGATCGAACTGAAGAAGCAAAGCGAACAGATCATCGACACCGTCACGCAGGACCAGGTGCTCGAAGCAGGCTTCTCGGCCGCGGCGCGCGAACGCGCGAAAGGCGTGGTGGAATCGTTCGAGCGCTTCATCGTCGAGCACAAGGACGAAATCACCGCGCTGCAGATCCTCTACAACCGCCCGCAGCGTACCAAGGGCGCGCCGCTCACCTTCGACGCGCTGAAGAACCTCGCCGACGCGCTGCAAGCCCCGCCGCGACTGTGGACCGAGAGCCAGCTCTGGCAGGCCTATGCCGCGCTCGACAAGAGCAAAGGGGAAGGGAAAGTGCGAGGCGAAAACCGCCGCCGCATCCTCACCGACCTCGTATCACTGGTACGCTTCGCCATGCATCAGGACAACGAACTCATCCCCTTCCCCGAACGCGTCAACACCAACTTCAAAGCCTGGCTCGCGCAACAGGAATCACTCCCCTCTCCCGCCGGGAGAGGGGCAGGGGGTGAGGGAAATGCACAACACCATAGATTCACCAGTGAACAGCGCAAGTGGCTTGAAATGATCCGCGACCACATCGCCGCGAACCTCGGTATTGAGGCGGACGACTTCGAGCTTTCGCCGTTTGCGCAGGAGGGTGGGATTGGGAAGGTGTATCAGTTGTTCGGTGCGGAATTACCTAAAGTGCTAGACGCGTTGAACAAGGAGTTGGCAGCTTGAATGTAGGTGGTACGTTACCCGCAGGATGGCGCTGGACGACGATGGGCGAAATCGCCGAGGTTGTGGGCGGCGGTACGCCTAGAACCAGCGATCCCAAGAATTTCGAATCCGGCTCGATTGCTTGGCTAACGCCAGCCGATCTCTCCGGCTATAGCGAGAAGTATATTTCGCACGGAAGCCGATTCATAACCGAGAGGGGCCTTAGATCAAGCTCTGCTCGGCTGTTTCCTGAAGGCACAGTAATGTTTACGTCGCGTGCGCCGATTGGGTACTCAGCGATTGCGCGTAATCCTATCGCGACCAATCAGGGCTTCAAGAGTTTCGTGCTTAAGCCTGGCGTGCTTCCTGACTACGTTTATTGGTGGCTCAAGGGTGCGAAGCAACTCGCCGAAAGCATGGCAAGCGGAACGACCTTCCTTGAGTTGTCTGGCGCAAAGGCGAAGCAGCTGCCAATCCCGATCGCCCCGATTGAGGATCAGCGCCGCATCGTCGCCGAAATCGAAAAGCAGTTCTCACGCCTCGACGAAGCCGTCGCCAACCTGAAGCGTGTCAAGGCCAACCTCAAGCGCTATGAGCGGGCCACCGTAACTGCGATGACTGATGCTGCTTCTTTCGATCAGCCACGAGCTGCGCTAATTAGCGATTTGGCAATCTCACTTGATTACATGAGACATCCTGTGAATAAGACCGAGCGGGCAAAGCGCGTAGGATCGATACCATACCTCGGCGCGAACGGGCGAACCGGTTGGATTGATAAGCACCTATTTGATGAAGAATTGGTGCTGGTTGTCGAGGACGAGACTTTTGTCGGCAGGAAGGACCCATTCTCGTATTACTTTGCGGGCAAGTGCTGGGTAAATAACCACACTCATGTTCTTCGTGCCAAGAGTGACCTCGTAATCCCAAAGTACTTGAATTTGGCCCTTTCCTATTACCCATTCATCCCGATGACTACCGGTTCCACGGGACGCCGGAAGCTTACCAAAAAGGTGTTGATGTCCGCGCCAATTGTCATTCCTGCGCTCGCCGAACAGCATCGCATCATCGCCAAAGTCGACCGCTGTTTTTCCCTAGTCCGCGGAGTCGAGGCCGAAGTTGACGCCAACCTGAAGCGGGCGCAGGCGCTGCGGCAGGCCACCTTGAACGGGGCTTTCACCATTACGCCAGAAGCGGGACAATAGTTTCCTAGGAGATGCAACATGGCAAAAGACATCACCGTTGAGCTGGCTTCACTGCGCTTCGAAGGTAAGCGATTCGAAGACCATGCGATCGACGTCGAGTGCACGCAGGAACTGGTTGCCTATCGCACGCTCGTCCTCGAATGCGCAAAGGAACTCTGGCGCGGCAAGAATCCCGGAAGAGTGCGTTTGCCGAAGGGATTCGAAGACGGTTTTCGCCTGCAGTTCGACCGCGTTGACCCCGGCTCGGCGGTCATTCCATTGAGGCGGGTGCGCGAAGTCGCGCAAGGAGAACTTGATCTCGGCGACGAGTTCGATGAGGCCGCCGCCCTGATTGACTCCGCAATTTCGGCGGCAAACCGGGACGACTTGATGCCGGAGCAACTGCCCGCAAACATCATTCCACTGTTTCGCGACTTCGGCCGCTCACTAAACCCCGACGAAGTGTTGTTTACGAGAGCGCGTAACTGCGATCGCGAGGCGTCCTACACGGCAAACGCGCGGGCCCGACTTGCAGAGTGGGTCGGGCCCACCTACGAGGACACGGTAGATCTTGTGGGGGAAGTACGAATGGCGAATCTCGGGCCTGGTGCATTCAGGCTACAAATCGTCGAGACGGGCGCGATGGTCGAAGGGCGATTCGATGCAAACCAGGAGGCACTCGTGCTCGATGCGCTCAAGAATCATCGGAACGTGCGGCTACGCGTCGGGGGTACAGCAGAGTTTTCTACCCGTGACCGGCAGATCAAGCGGCTGACACGAATCGAGGGCGTGGCACTCGCACCTAGTACTGCTGTTTTCTTTGACGATACTGCAGCGCCGATCTGGGAGCAGTTAGCGAACATCGGCATGCAAGCGCCTGCCGGGACTTGGGAGTCCGTGCCCGACGATCTGTCAATGCGAATCGATGAGATTGTCTACGGCCATGGAGAGTCCGGTCGGTGAAGGTCGTGTTCGCCGATACCGGCTACTGGGAAGCGGTACTCAATCCGAACGACAAGCTGCATCTCAAGGCGCGGCAGGTATCCGCATCTCTGGGCAATGTGCGGTTGCTCACGACTGAAATGGTGCTCTGTGAGCTTCTCGCCGCGCTGTCGAAGCTTCTAGTCCGGCCGTCTGCGATAAACGGTGTTCAGGCAATTCGTTCTAACCCAAACGTCGAAGTCATTCCGCAAACGTCGCTGCAGTTCGCGACAGGATTTGACCTTTACCGTTTGATGACCGACAAAGAATGGAGCCTGACAGACTGCGCGTCGTTTAATGTCATGCGTGAGCGCGGTTTGACTGAGGCGCTTGCTCACGACCGCCATTTCGAACAAGCGGGTTTCGTTGCCTTGCTTCGTTAGTGGGGCGGGAAAGCTTCGCATTCAGTCCGAAGAGGCCTTTGAATCTACGGCAAGCCCGACAAGGTCAAGCCGACGATACAAGGCGTAGTTACAAATGCGGCCTTGCTGCTGCTGGGGCGTGAAGAGTCGTCCGGTGGCGCACATCAGTTGGACTTTTAAGAACGAACGCAATGAGGGACTGGACTACCAGCACTTCAGCCCGCCCTTTATGCTCAACGTGGACAAGGTGCAGAAGCGTCAGGCGATCGCGGTGGATGACACCAAGAGCCAGGCTGGTCGAAGGACGCTACCCGAATCTGGTGGTCGCGGCTGCAGTAGCGGCTGCCACTGGCGAAAAGGCGAAGCACATCCGCGATCGGGGATTCAACAGTCAATACTAGCGGGACTTGATCGTGGCGCTGATCGGCAAACATCAGCCGGTGTCGCGGGAGGACATAGGCAGGCTCTTGTTGGACAAGTTGCCGGAGGTGTTAAGCGAAGAACACGGGAGAGGCAAGGTGCGTTACATCGCTGGCATTCACGCATCTCTCGATCGTGATTATGCGCCGCTTGCAGAAAAGTTCTTGCGGGTTATCGCCCGGACTTGGAAGCGCGCTGCTTCCAGAAGTCGATGAGTGCCGCGGCAGTCGGGGGCTTCAATGCAAAAGACCCGGCAGCGAACGGCTGGCGTATGCCTTCGACGGCGGAAGATGTCTTGGCAGACATCCACAGAGCCGAGGCGGCAGTGGGCGAGCGCAGGAAGCGGTTAGACTTGGCGAGCTTCATGCTTTGTATTTTACGCTCTGAACGCGCGGCGACCAATAGACATAAGGGTCTTACGAACATTGATTTACCGGCGGGAACAAAATCCCGCATGAGGACGGTGCGCGAACCACTCCGAGATTTCCTGACCCGCGCCGGCTTGTCCTCCAAGGCGTATAACGCCACAGATACACTGGCCGCTCACTTCAAATCTGGAGCAGACGATGGCAACTGCCACCGCCAGGACAAATCGCATCGGCGTTCGCGTCCCCCACGAGGTCTATGAAACGCTGCGACGTGCGGCTGAACTGACTGGTACGAAAGTCAATCAGTTTCTGGTGCGATCTGCGCTGAAGGAAGCACAGGCTGTCATCGAGCGGGAGGCGGTCATCCGCCTGTCACCGCGCGACTGGTCCTGGCTGCTGAAAATGATAGAAAACCCGCCCAAGCCCAATGCCAGGCTGAAGGCGGCCATGAAGCTCTACGCGAGGGCCAAGCGAGACGATGCAGGTACTATTTCCGTCGGCGAAGGCAAGCGCCCTGAAATCTAGAAGAAGAAACAAATGAACTCCGCCACCATCGTCCAGAAACTCTGGAATTACTGCAACGTCCTGCGCGACGACGGCATGAGCTATGGCGACTACGTCGAGCAGCTCACCTACCTCTTGTTCCTCAAGATGGCCGACGAGCGTTCGCGCCCGCCGTACAACCAACCAAGCCTGATCCCCGAGCCCTACGCTTGGCCCGTGCTGTTGAAGCGCGATGGCGACGAGTTGTTCGACCACTACCGCCACACGCTGGAGAAGCTCGGTGCCGGAAAAGGCACGCTTGCCCTCATTTTCAACAAGGCGCAGAACAAGTTCCAGGATCCGGCCAAACTGCGCCGCCTGGTGGTGGACCTGATCGACGCCGAGAACTGGTCCGCGATGGGCGCGGACGTGAAGGGTGACGCCTACGAGGGCCTGCTGGAGAAAAACGCGCAGGATACGAAAAGCGGTGCGGGGCAGTACTTCACGCCGCGCGCGCTGATCGCGGCGATGGTGGACTGCATCGCACCCCGGCCCGGCGAGGCCATATGCGACCCGGCCTGCGGCACCGGCGGGTTTCTGTTCCACGCGCACAACTATGTGGCCGAGCACAACCCCAACCTCACGCGCGACCAGAAGAAGCACCTGAAGGAGAACGCGCTGCGCGGCTGGGAACTGGTGCAAAGCACCGCGCGGCTGGCGGCGATGAACCTGATGCTGCACGGCATCGGCTCGGACAAGTCGGTGCCCATCGTGGTCAGCGACGCCCTGGCTGCCGACCCCGGCGAGCGCTTCGAGGTGGTGCTCGCCAATCCGCCTGGTTTACGAAAATGCGGGCAAGAAATCCAGCACCATGATCACCGGCGCAGTGGGCAAGGTCTCGACCGAGAAAGACATCATCGAGCGCGACGATTTCTGGGCCACCACCTCGAACAAGCAGCTCAACTTCGTGCAGCACATCAAGACGCTTCTCAAGCAACACGGCCGCGCGGCGGTGGTGGTGCCCGACAACGTGCTGTTTGAAGGCGGCGCCGGCGAAACCATCCGCAAGAAGCTCTTGCACGAGTGCGACGTGCACACGTTGTTGCGCCTGCCCACGGGCCTGTTCTACGCGCAGGGGGTGAAGGCGAATGTGATTTTCTTCGAGCGCAAGCCTGCATCCGAGACGCCGTGGACGAAAAAGCTCTGGATTTACGATCTGCGCACCAACAAGCACTACACGTTGAAGACCAGTCCGATGAAGCGCGAGGACCTGGATGAGTTCGTCACGCTCTACAACCCTGCCAACCGGCATGTGCGCAAGCCCACGTGGAGCGCCGAGACGCCCGATGGCCGCTGGCGCGGCTACGAATACGGCGAGCTGATCGCGCGCGACAAGGCGAGCCTGGAGATTTTCTGGCTGCGCGACGAAACGCTCGCCGACAGCGACAACCTGCCGGCGCCCGACGTAATCGCCCAGGAGATCGTCGAGGATCTGGAGGCGGCGCTGGAGCAGTTCCGGCTGATTGCGGCGGACCTCTCGGGCGAGACTACTCCACCTTGATGCCCGCCTCGCGTATCACCCTCGCGTAGCGATCGATGTCGGCCCGTATCAATCCGGCGAACTGCTCGGACGTGCCGCCGATCGGCTCGTACGACTGCGCAAGCAGCTTTTCGCGGATGTCGGGGAGGGAGACGATGCGGTTCACCTCGGCATTGAGCACCGCGATGATTTCCTTCGGCGTGCGACCGGGCGCCATGAGGCCGAACCAGATGTCGAAGTCGAATCCGGGAAACCCGGACTCGGCGATGGTGGGATAGCCGGGCGCGAAGGGTGTGCGGCTGGCGCCGGCGAGGGCGTAGCCGGTCAGCTTGCCGGCGCGGATCTGCGGCATGAAACGCGCGGTATTGCTGATGATCACCGGTATGTGGCCGCCCAGGACGTCGGCTTCGGCCGGCCCGCAGCCCTTGTAGGGCACGTGCGCCATCTCGATGCCCGCCATCATCTTCAGCGCTTCGCCGGCCAGGTGCTGCGTGGTCCCCACGCCGCAACTGGTGAAGTTCACCTTGCCCGGGTTTGCTTTCACATAGGTGATGAATTCCCTGAACGTCTTCGGCGGGAACGCGGCATTCGCGCCCAGCATCATCGGCGTGCGGCTGACGAGCGCCACCGGCGCAAGATCCCTGATTGGGTCGAACGGCAGCCTCGCGTACAGGGCGGGCAGCGTGGGCAGCGTGTTCGGCGCAACCAGCAGGGTGTGTCCGTCGGGCTCGGCCTTGGCGACATAGTCCAGGCCGATGATGGTGGCAGCCCCGGGCTTGTTCTCCACGACGCACGGCTGGCCCAGCGATTGCGGAAGCTTGTCGCACAGGTAGCGGGCCATCTGGTCCACCGCGCCCGGCGTCGTGGGAACGATGATGCGCACTGTCCTGGTCGCATAGCTCTGCGCACCAGCCGTCGTTGCCGCGAACACCGCGGCGGCAAACAGCAATATTCTCGCAACGCTCATGGCTCACCTCGCTATCGCAAAAAAGCAATGCAGGCAGGCCTGCCTGCGCGGCACCGGCGCGACATCGGCAGAACCGCGGATGACGGTGGGGCATGATAATCGTTCCCCGTTGAATGACGGGATATGTCGTTCAGCGGACGCAGCCGGCGCGCGCCTGATATCGTCCGCGATGACGGCAGAACCGGCCAGACACATTTGTCATTTCCATGGATCGACGATGGATCAATGCCCCGAAATCCGCACCGCAGCACCCGAAGAATTCGCAGCCGCGTCCGCAATCATCCGCGCCGCCTACGACGAATTCCGTCCGGTCTTCACCGAAGCGCAATGGCTTGTGCGCATTGCGGCTTTTTCCGACGTCTGGAAGCACCCGGACGATGCCGAACTGATTGCCGCCTTCGTCGAAGGGACGATGGCCGGCGTGGTGTTGTTCTACCCCGATGGCTCTCTATCGAAGCAGGGCGAGTGGCCGCCCGGCTGGGCCGGCATGCTGCGCCTGGCGGTGCATCCCGGCCATCGCCGCAGCGGCATTGCCCGCGCGCTGACCGACGAATGTCTGCGCCGCTGCCGCGAGCGGCGCATCGCCACCTTGGGGCTGCACTCCGCAAACTGGATGCCGACAGCACGCGCGATGTACGAAAGAATGGGCTTCATACGGTCCCCGGAATTCGACTTCTATCCTTCTGCGAATACGACAGGAATGGGGTACCGGTTCGAACTGGATTTTTAAATCATGAACTTTGTTCTGAGCAGATGGCCATACCACGGTACTCAGATGGCATGTTGACTATCATTTTTGATAATTATTCCGATGCTGGAGGGGATGCCGGCAATACTCGCGCGCCGATTGCCTGCCTCACTCCACCCTCACGCCCGCCGCCTTGACGAGCGTGGCCCAGCGCCGCGTCTCGCTCTTCACCAGTTCGGCAAACCTCGCCTGGGGCATATGCATCGGCTCGTGCGCGAGCTCGCGGAAGCGCGCCTGCGTGTCCGGGGCGGCGGCGATTTTCTCCATCTCGGCATTGAGGCGCTCCACCACGGCCGATGGCGTGCCTCTGGGGACGAACATGCCGAACCAGACGTTGACTTCGAAGTCGGCATAGCCGCTTTCCATCATGGTGGGCACCTCGGGTATGGCCTGCCAGCGGCGCCGGTCGGTGATGGCGAGCGCGCGCAGCTTGCCGCTCCTGATATGCGGCTGGGTGGTGAGCAGCGCGTCGAAGAGGAAGGTAATGCGTCCGGCCAGCAGGTCGTTCAGCGCCGGGCCGTTGCTCTTGTAGGGCACGTGCACGATGTCCAGTCGGGACAGCAGTGCCATCCAGGCGCTGGCGAGGTGCGGATTGGTGCCGTTGCCGCCGGAGCCGTAGGTGACCGTGCCGGATTTGGCTTTGGCTTGCGCCACGAGGTCTGCAAGTGTCTGTATCGATGAGGTCCGTGCTTCATTGGCCGCGTTCACCACCAGCACCAGCGGGCCCGTCGCGACGGGTGTCACTGCGAGCAGATCCGTTTCGGGGCTGAAGGAAAGTTTGGTGAGCACGCTGGGAAAGATCGTGATCGCCTGGGTGATGAACAGCACGGTGTGACCGTCCGGCGTGGCGCGCGACACGGATTCCGCGCCCACCGCGCCGCCCGCGCCGGGACGGTTCTCCACCACCACGCTTGCGCCCAGCCGGTCGGCAAGTTTCTGGCCGGTGAAGCGCGCCATGATGTCGGTCGGGCCGCCGGCGCCGAGCGGCACGACCAGCGTGATTGGTTTGGCGGGCCAGGATTGCGCCACTGACAGCGACGCGGATGCGGACGCGACGCAGCACAGCAACGCTACCGGGATCCTGGATGCCCAACGTGTCTTCCTCACCATTCGGCATACCTCCATTTGGCGCACGCTTGGATGTCGGGCATCGCTGCGCTCAGCCCAACCTGCTCCATATTGCAAAGGTAGTGACATGCGGTGCTGACCTCGTATTGGTTGATGATGCGCGCGGCAGCGTTGCCGGAACGTGCACGGACCGAGCCGGCTACGGCGATCCGTTCCAGAGCCGGCTACGGTGGTCCGTTTTTATCCGAGATCTGCTTGATCAGGCCATCGACGCCGGACTGGCGCACGATGTCCTCGAAACCGCCCCGGTAGGTCAGCACGAGGCTGATGCCTTCGGCGACGATATCGTAGATCTTCCAGCCATCCGCGGTCCTGCGCATGGAGTAATCGATGGCGACAGGCGGCTTGCCGGGGCTGATGTAGCGGTTGCGCACGGTTGCCTCGGTGGCATCGGGCGCCATACGCACAGGTTGCACCTGCATCGTCTGTCCCTTGTAGACGCCGAGCGCGTTGGAGTAGACGCGCACCAGCATGCGGCGGAACTCCTGCACCAGTTGCGCTCGCTGCTCGGGCGTGGCATTGCGCCAGGCGCGTCCGGTGGCGAG
>SHXF01000139.1 GCA_009693435.1 Betaproteobacteria bacterium
GGGGCGCAGGAGTTTTACGATGGTTACGAACAGGTGAATCGCCAAGAGGAGCAGATCGCGCATGGCTTGCACGTTATCACGTTCGCCAATCTCCGCAAGACTGCACCGCGAGGGCTATTCGAGGTAAATTTACCAATTCGCTAGGCACACGTAGTTGATTGCTCCCGGGTTTGCCCGCGCGCGATCCACCAGCTCGCGCAGCGAGCCGATGCCGGACGCGGGGAAGACCACCAGCGAGTTCGGCGACGATCCGATCATGGAGATCGGATCGAACGATTTTTCCACGTCGTAGGGCAACGGCCGCACGGCAGCATTCATCACATAAGAGGTGGAAATCATGAGCAGGGTGTAGCCGTCCGCAGGCGCGTTGGCGACCATTTCAGCGCCGATGATGCCGGTCGCGCCGCCGCGGTTATCGATGATCACGGGCTGAGCCAGTTCCGTGGACATGGCGGGCGCCAGGATGCGCGCTGTCACGTCTATGTTTCCGCCTGGGGGGAAAGGCACGATCAAGCGTATCGGTCGATCCGGATAGGCCGCGAGAACTGAGCCGCAACCCATAGCTCCCAACAACAACGCGGCTACCCATTGCATAGACTTCATCGGTGTCTCCGTCGGTGAACATCTCGATTCATTCGGGGCGTATTCCCGTTTGCTTGATCAACTGCACCCAATGCGCGAGGTCTTTGCTGACGAAAGCTCCGAACTCGTCCGGTGAAGTTCCAACGAGTTCGAGGCCTGCAATGATCATCCGCTCTTTCACGTCGGGAAGTTTGAGCACATCCAGTGTATCTTTGTTTATTTTGCTGATAGTCGCCTTGGGTGTACCTTTGGGAATATGCACACCGTTCCAGCCCAGCACTTCAAAACCCGGGAAACCGGATTCGGCCACGGTAGGGAATTCCGGCGCTATGGCTGAGCGTTGGGCCCCCGTTACCGCCAGAACCTTGACCTTGCCGCTTTTCACATGCGGCATTGCGGTCGGGGCATACTGAAAAGACACCTGTACATGGCCGCCGAGCAAATCAGTCGTGGCTGCGGCCGAACTCTTGTACGGAACATGGACGATATTGACGCGCGCCATGTTCTTGAACAATTCCGCTGCGAGGTGCGGCGGCGAGCCTATGCCTGAGGTAGAGTAATTGAGCTGCCCGGGTTTCGCGCGCGCCTGCTCGACGAGTTCGGTAACGGTTTTCGCCGTCACGGAAGGATGGATCAGCAAATAATAAGGCGCCGTCGCAAGCAGTATGACCGGTGCGAAATCGCTAACCAGGCTCGACTGCACATTCGGCGTGAAGCCCGCATTGATGGTGTGCGTCGCGGTGCTGATCAGCCACGTGTAACCGTCCGGCGTGGATTTGGCAACGATATCCGTGGCAATCGAACCGCCGCCACCAGGGCGTTGATCCACCAGCACCTGGTGACCCCAGACCGTGCTGAGTTTTTGCGCGGCCATGCGCGGCAGCACGTCAGAGCCCAGTCCCAGCACGACGCGCACCGGTTTGGCCGGGAAAGTCTGGGCCGATGCCGTAGTTGCCCAAGCGGACACGATGCAGACGCACATCGAAACCGCCAGCCGTGAAATGATCATCAAATGACTCCTGATTGCAGAACCCCGTCGAAGCGTACTACGAAGGACAACAGGATGAAAGCACTGTTGACCGGCAGTCGCGAACATCCCGACAGACAACTGTTTCAGGAGGGCGCCATATTCCGCAGTTTCCGGTTGTCTACCTTGCCATCGCGGGCATAGTCACGAAACGCAAAGTAATGCTTAAGACCGATGCAGGGTTCGAATGATCATCGAGAGTGGGGGGCTCAGCAAACACCGCGCGATGTCGCGGGTTTTTAGAGTTGTCCGGTTCTGTAGCACATGAATTGTCCGCTTTTTCTACCGAGAGCCGGTTCCGCGCTCGACGGCGCATCTGGCGAACGGTTAAGGCGGCCTGTTTCAAGTTTTGTACTATCGCTTTGCCTTCACAGTTGTAATCAGCAAGCTTGCGCGGTCCGTGAAACACCGCCAGATCGCCGCTAGTGTAGTGCATCATAAGTAACGGAACGTATATGGATCCCTGAACTCCAACGAAAAAGGAGATCAGTGCCATGCGAGTTGCCAAGCCAGTTAAGTTGAGTGCCGATGATGATCGAAATCTGCGGATCTTTCCAAGCGAAAGCGTATCGAAGCGCGCGTCCAGATGCGCGCCCGCATCGTGCTGATGGCCGCCGACGGCATGTTGGACAAGGACATCGCCCAGAAACTCGACATTGACCGGCGCGTTGCGGCGCGCTGGCGCGCCCGCTTTCTTGCTGCCGGGGTGCAAGGCTTGTTGACGGACACCACGCGCCCGGGGCGTCCGCGCACGGCAAGACGGGACGCCAACGTAAAGAAGGTCGTGCGCACCACGCTCGAACAGACACCCAAAGGCGCGATGTCCCCGCCGACTCCAAACTGACCACCCGTGCGGATTGCGCACTGACCAGTGTTTGTCGAGTGGCAGTGGTGGTCAATCGCAGATCGGCACAACCTGCCGAAACTGATCAATTTCGAATCGGTGGTAACATGCGCCATTCCATCGCCTTCCGAGCGGCTTGCTTTGCTGACGGCCAAACGCGGATAATGCGTATCGAACCGACCCGAACTCCAGGACCTACCGCTATCATGCGCAAATTCGGGATAATGCGCTTGCTGCGCACGCTTTGCACGGCGATCCTCGCTGCCGCAGTAGCCTGTCCCTGTTCAGTTGCCGGCCAGGAATACCCTGCGAAGCCCATCCGGCTGATCGTTCCATTTCCGCCCGGCGGCGGCACGGACATCCTCGCGCGCCTTGTCGGCCAGAGGCTCACCGAGAGCCTGGGCCGCACGGTCATCGTTGACAATCGCCCCGGTGCGGGCGGCAACCTCGGCGCCGAACTCGCAGCCAAGGCATCTCCGGACGGCTATTCGCTGTTGATGGTGTCCGCGAGCTACGCGGTCAATGCGACTCTGTACAAACTGGCGTTCGATCCGTTGCGCGACCTCGCACCCGTCACATTGGTGGCGAATGTGCCGTTTGCCCTCGTCGCAAACCCTGCGCTGCCAGCCGCAACCATAAAGGAGCTTGTCGCGCTCGCACAAGCAAGACCGGGCGAGATCAACTATGCTTCGTCGGGCAACGGTTCCGCCCCGCACCTGGCCGGCGAATTGTTCACCATGATGACCCACACGCGCATGGTTCATGTACCTTACAAGGGCGGTGCGCCCGCGCTGACGGATGTGCTGGGCGGGCAAGTGCAGCTGCTGGTCAGCACCGCGGTCCAGGCACTGCCATTTATTAAGTCAGGCAGACTGAAAGCGCTCGGAATATGCGGCCGCAGTCGCTCTGCGGTCCTGCCCGCGGTACCCACCATCGACGAGTCCGGCGTTCCCGGCTACGACATAAGCAACTGGTTCGGAATACTCGCTCCGAGGCAGACACCGGTGGCCATCGTTGCACGATTGAACAGGGAGATCCTACGGCAGTTGCAAAGCGACGACCTGAAAGCGCGGTTCGCGACCGATGGCGCCGAAGCCGCCGGCAGCAGCGCCGCGGATTTCGAGCGCGTGATCCGCGCCGACATTGATAAATTCGCCCGCATCGTCAAAGCCGCTGGCATCCGAATCAACTGACCGGCGTCGGTGGCACGCGTAACAGTCGGCCCTCCGCTCCGATGGAGAAAAAATGACAGTCACTGTAAAACCAAAACAGAGTGCGCGCCGCGGCCCACTGACAGGCGTCCGCGTACTCGATCTTTCGCGGGTCCTCGCCGGTCCGTTCTGCTCGATGATCCTGGCCGATCTCGGTGCAGAAGTGATCAAGATCGAGGAAATCGGCGTCGGCGACCAGACGCGCACCATCCCGCCGTTCGTCAACGGCGAGAGCCATTATTTTCTCGCCATCAACCGCAACAAGAAAAGCGTCGCGCTCGATGCCCGCACCGAGGAAGGACGCGATGTTCTGCTCAAACTCGCTAAGCGCTGCGATGTGGTGCTGGAGAACTTCCGGCCCGGCGTCATGGATCGGCTGGGCCTGGGTTACGAGCGGCTGAAAGCGCTGAAACCCGGGATCATCGTTTGCTCGATCAGCGGATTCGGAGCGGTAGGATCGATGCGCGACAAGCCATCGTTCGATCTCGTCACTCAGGCGCTGAGCGGTGTAATGAGCATCAACGGCTACGCGGACGGACCGCCGACCAAGCTCGGGTTGCCGCTCGGCGACATCGGCGGCGGGATGTGGGCAGCGATCGGCGTGCTGGCCGCGATCAACGAGCGCAATACGACAGGGCGCGGCTCCCGCATCGATCTCAGTCTGCTCGAAGGCCTGATGGGCCTGCTCGGATACCTTGCCGAAATCTTCCTGGTCACCGGCGAGAATCCCGGCCGGATGGGCAACAGCCACCACAACATCGTGCCCTACGGCCTGATGACGGTGAAGGACGGGCACATCGTGCTGGCGCTGCATGTGGGTGGATTCTGGCGCAAGTTCTGCAAGGCCATAGGACGCACGGACCTGATCACGGACCCGCGCTTCAAGACCGTCAAAGACCGGCACCAGAACCGCGCCGAGCTGGAGCGTATGCTGGGCGAGATCATGCTGACCCGCACGGTGACCGAGTGGCAAACGATCCTCGACGCGGCGGACGTGCCCCATGGCCCGGTGAACAACATTGGCCAGGCGCTCGACCAGGCGATCATTCGGGAAAGCGGGTTCCTGCAGGAGACCCGCCACCCCACCGCCGGTACGGTGAAAGTGCTCGGCTGTCCAGTACGTTTCCCCGGCCAGTTCGCCGCTGTTCAGATCGACCCTCCGCCGCTGTTGGGCGAGCACACGCGCGAAGTGCTCGCATCGCTGGCGGGCCTCGGCGAGGCCGAGATCACGCACCTGATCGACTCCGGCAAGGCCGCCACCCCCGACAGCGTGCGAGCCAAAGCGCAAGTCTGATCAGCCGCGGAGCCGGCAGGGAAACGCAGCAGGCTCCCGCCAGGCCTTCCCGCCACGGATTGAACAAAAGGAACCCCCCATGCCAGCAGAACACGGCCTTGCCACCGACGCGGAACTGGAACGCATCCGCGCCAAAATCGGACACAAGGTCACCATCAACGAGCCGCCCTACCTGACCGAGGTCACGCGCGACTCGATCCGCCACTGGGCCCAGGCCACCGGCGACCGCAATCCCCTGTACCTCGACGAGGCCCATGCCCGCGCATCGCGCCATGGCGGCTTGATCGCCCCGCCCTGCCAGCTTTATGCCTTCAGCCGGATTTCGATCGGCTACCGCGGAGGCTTGCCCGGCGTGCATTCCTTCTTCGCCGGCTCGCACTGGCGCTGGCATGAACCGATACGTCTGGGCGAGCGCATCGCTCCGGAGGTGACCTTCAAGGACCTGGTGGAACTGCCGAGCCGCTTCGCCGGACGCATGTTCAAGCAGATCTCGCTGATCAGTTTTCCGGGCAGCGACGGCCATGAACTGGCGCAGGCCGAGTCGTGGGGCATGCGTGTCGAGCGCACTGCGGCCAAGGAGAAAGGCAAATACAATAAAGTTGAGTTGGCGACGCCCTACACCACACAGCAGTTGGACGAAATAGCACAGCGCTATGCCGAGGAAAAATGCCGCGGCGCAGAACCCCTGCATTTCGAGGATGTCGCAATCGGCCAGCCGCTGCCACAAATCGTGCGCGGTCCGTACACGGCGACGACCGCAGTCGCCTTCGAACAGGGATGGGGCGGACTGTTCATCAAGGCACACGGATACTGGTTCGACTATCTGCGCCGTCACCCGGCTGCCGGCATCCCCAATGCATACAATATTCCGGAGCCCCCCGAGGCCGTGCACTGGGATTCGGCGCTGGCGCGCGCTGTCGGCGTACCCGAAGCCTACGACTATGGCCCGGAGCGGATTGCCTGGCTCGCCACCATGCTGACCAACTGGATCGGCGACGATGGGTTCCTCGCCGAACTGTACTGCGAAGTGCGGCGCTTCAACCTGATCGGCGATCTCACCTATTGCCGTGGCACGGTCGTGTCGAAGGAGGACCGTGACGCCGGTTCAGGCACGGTCAAGCTGGAGATCGAGGCGGTCGATCAGCGCGGCGATGCGACTGCCGGCGGTTGGGCACAAGTGACGCTGCCGCGGCGGAGCAGCAAGCAGGCACACCGGCGGTCAGGCTGACGCCGCTGAAGTCTTTGACTGGATCGTACGGCACGACGGGCAGGACGGCGGCGGTAGACGCAAACTTACTTGCGACAGATAGGTAGGTATAACCGTCGGGTGCCGCCTTGGCGACGAATTCGGTGCCGGCAATGCCACTTTTTGAAATCTTACGTTCGCCGCAATTCCTGAACCGAACCGACAAACCGCCCATCGTGGTGCCGCAGCGCCAGAGTCACCGAACGCGTCACGCCGAAAGTCGGGATGAAAGCCGAGTGCTTGCCCGCGCCGCCCACCACAACCAGCAGGAAATCCTCCGGCTTCTGCGCCACCGGTACGCGCGCATCCGGACCAGCGCTGCCGAGGCGCTCGGGGAATTTCAAACGCAGGCGCCGCTCGATATTCTCCTCGGAAAAACGCTCCAGCGAGACCCACGCGTGTTCCCACAGGTAGCGTCTGGCATCGGTTTTCGAGTAGCCTCCTCGCGCAACCGTCGCGGCATGCTCGGGACTGAAGGCGATCACTGGCTCGCCGGAGTAGGCAATGTCGTTGGTGCCGGGGGTCGCCGTTGTCGCGGCTATCATCCGCAGAATGCCCTCGGCGGTAGTGCTCTCATGATCGTTGACGTTATGCGGTGCTTCTGCGCCTACCAGGGTCACCGTGCTCACATCCATCGCAAAACCGCGCTCGACGTGCAGCGGCTCCCACGGGCTCTCCTGTTCGTTTTCGGCGATGCAGTAACTAAACTTCGCCGGCGAGCCGAACGTGGCCATATCGCCGGTACCCGGCACCGCTCCGCCGATGTTCACCAGCGCCAGCCGGATCGCGCGGCCAATCGTCGAATTGCTCTGCCGTCCCGGCCCGAACGCGTTGTGCCCGGCATTAATGTTGAGTTCCCTCGCCACCGGTCCGTTGACGATCAGCAGCGGCGCGCACAAATGAGTCGTCGCCTGGATTCCGTACAGATTGAACGATTCCACGCACATTGCCTCGACGGCCAGCATGACCAGCGGAAAATATTCCGGCCGGCATCCCGCCATCACCGCGTTCGCGGCCAACCGCCAGGGCGTCGCTTCACCCCAGCGAGGGGGCATGAACCCGATCGGCTGGTTCCACGGACGATCGCAATATTCGAGCATCTGCTCGACGCGGCGCAGGCTGGGCGGCATGATCGGCAACCCGTCACCCCATCCGCGCTCCAGAAACAATTCGTTCAACGCCTGGAAATCGTCTTCCGCCGTAAAGCTCACGCCGGGATCGCCCAGCAGATGCGTCAATTCGCTCATCGCGTAAAATTACGGATCAGATCGAGCAGTTGCGGAAGCGCGTGCTCGGCGCGCGATTTGACTTCAGACATGGCAAGGCCGCCCAACGGATGAGGAATGACGATCAAAGTCATATCCGGCACACCGAAAACCCCCGCCTGCGTTCTCGCCAGATTCAGAAAGGCTTCGGAACAAACCACCGCGGTCATCGGCCCGCGGCGCCGGAGCTCGGCCATGTCGTGGACACTCCACGACGTGCACGCACCTCAGTCCGCCATTGCGCTGACGACGAGGTCTGCCTCCGCGGCGAGCTGATCGAGTAGCATCGGGTCCGCCGCGGCCGCGGAGTTCGGCTTGCGCAGCGAACTCAACGAACCGATGGGAAGTGCCGCGCGCGATCCTTCGATCAGGAGCGCCAGCAGATGATCTGCATTACCCTTGCTGTTGTCGAGCACGCCCAATCGAATACCGGCGCCACCATCATACTTGCGCACGCCGATCTTCGCGGGGCGTTGCCGCGGCGGCGCCTCGGGCACGATGAATATATCGCTATTGCTCAAGATATGACCTCCGTTTACAAAGGTTCCCGCCCACTGGGGAAACACATCTATTGCGGACGGTTTACTCCATCCTGATACCAACCTCGCGCGCAAGCTTGCCCTTGGTTTCGAATTCAGCTTTGATATACGCAGCGAATTCCTCCGGCGACGCGCTGGCGGCAAGATCCACACCGCGCTCAACGTAGCGCTTGTGCAATTCAGGCAGGCGCACCACGCGCGCCACTTCGCTTTGCAGCCTGACCAGCACCTCACGCGGCGTGCCTGCGGGCGCCATCAAACCATTGAAAGTGATGTCTTCAAAGCCTTTGAGCCCGGATTCGTCAATGGTTGGAATATTTGGAAACATCGGCGCGCGCTTGAGGCTGGTTAGCCCCAGCGCGCGCACCTTGCCCGACGCAATGTGCGGCGCCGAGGGCCCCAGTTGGTCGAACATGAGTTGCACATTGCCGCTGATGACATCGATCAGTGCGGGCGCCGCGCCCTTGTACGGCACATGCAGCATTTTGATGCCGGCCTGACGGCTGAACAACTCGCCCGCGAAATGGCCCGTGCCGCCAGTGCCGCCTGAGCCGTACGCCAGTTGCCCTGGTCTTGATTTGGCGAGCGCGATGAATTCCTTCACGGTGCGCACCGGCAGCGCCGGATTAACTTCCAGCACCTGCGGCACCAGGCAGGTCAACGTCACCGCCGCAAAGTCCTTGATGGGATCGTATCCCGCGGTGGGCATGATAGGCGGCACCGTGGCAAAAGTGTTGGCCATCGCGAGCAGCGTATAGCCGTCGGGCGCGCTGCGCGCCACCATCTGCGTGCCCACGATACTGCTCGCGCTGGGCCGGTTGTCGACGATCACCTGCTGGCCGAATTTTTCGCTCATGGCTTGTGCCACCCCGCGTACCACGAAATCCACATTGCCGCCGGGCGCCACCGGCACGATGATGCGTATGGCTTTGGCGGGGTAGTTCTGCGCCGCGACCTGGATTGAAGCCAACGACGCGCACGCTGCGGACAACAAGATCATATTTTTCACTGTGCCTCCGATCGTAGTTAACTGATGCTGCTGCAGCGCCCACGCTGGCCGCGATGACCTCGTATGGTCAAAAAAAGCATCGGCATTGATTTCCAGAAAAACAAAAGAGTTTTCATTGCTGCGGCCTTGATTGTAGGCCGGTATTACCCAAAAGATCTGCGCAATTTACACCGCAGATTACATCTTGGCCACGCCGAAACGACCGGGACCCAATAGCGGCACTCATTGCCACTTACAGTGACAACAACCCTGTCCCGCCCTGCCCCAACAAAAAACTCAGACCGCCTTCCGGTGATAGTAGCGCAGGAGCCCCAGATCAGTCTTTACTGAGCCGCTTGTCCGGTAAGAAAGAGAGCCAAAATCACAAACCGTACCGAGTGTTCACATTATTTCTGGCCGCCAGTACCTAGACCTCAAACCCGCTCAAGCAGCGTTCATGCCGCGAACCGTGTGGGGCTCTGTCGCATTAAGCAATTTACGCCAGAAATTCCTTAATGAAATCAATGCCAATTTCTATCCTCTAGTCCTTAATGCGACAGAGCCGCGCGATACGCCCGCCAGAGCGCATTGCTGAACCACGGCCACGGCGTTGCCGCTGTCGATCCACGCTTGGCGAATCATGGCAGGCTGATCCCGGACTTTTTTTTCAGCCAGTCCAGTTCCATCTTCAGTTTGCCTATCTCGCTATACAGCAACTCCGGCTC
>SHXF01000140.1 GCA_009693435.1 Betaproteobacteria bacterium
TGCGCTCAGTACCTCGAATAATTCCGGCGGAAGTCCCGACGGAGATTCACGCTGAGACTCCCAAGATACGGCGAGTTCCCAGGCCGAGCGCTCCCGTTTCCAGTGGAGGAAAGGATCCGCCAGCCCGGCGCGCCAAATTGCCGGCCCGACGCTAGTACTTGCAATTCGTGTCATTTACACCCCTTCTGCGACATCGTCACAACTTCGATCAATACCGGATCGTCCTTGAAAATCGCCTGAACATCGGGCCTGACTTCGACCTGGATCCGGGTGAGATGGCGTATTTTCCAGAGGGTGCGCATTACGGTCCACAGCATGGCTGTTCTCCGAGTGCAGTTCTCCTCACGCTGCATGTCGTTGGGGCGAGCCGCTCAGGGTATATAAATCTGGATGAAGTGATTGCCGGTTTGAATGTTTTGAAGCAACGCGGGACTATCAAGAACGGCATCTATACGGAGATCGATGCATCGGGCAAGAAGCGGAACAAGGACAGCTACGAAGCTGTTTGGGAGCAGCTACGCGGGCGCGAACTGAAGTATCCACGTCCCCGATATCCGGCTCCCATCAAGATCCAGCCGGATGACTTCGAGTGGATTCGCTATAGCCACGGCGTCCGGACAAAGCACCTCGGATCATTTACGGAATATCAGGGCGGGCTGCATCTGTTCGAACTCGGCGATGACGCGCAGGGCACGTTCGGGAAACCTGATCACAGGTGCATCTTCGTTGTGAAAGACGGATCCGTGCTTTACGCCGGGACCGAGTACGAACGATTCAGTTCATTTCTGGTCGATCGTAACGAGACTTGCGAGTTTCGAGCGCAATCTGATGGTGCGACGCTGATTCAGTTCGTGCTTCCTGCCTTCGGCTGAATTGGTTGCAACAAGGTGCGCGTGAGAGGTGATGGCAAATCTCATTGCTCTGATACCCCGCGCGCGCTGTCGATCGCGTGATTGCGCGTTCGAAGCCAAACAGCGTCACGCGCCATAGTCGACATCAGCTGATTTTGCCAATTCAAACGGCGACCACACTCGAGCGCTGCCCCTATTCTCGTCGTTCGGATTTCCGCACCGGGACCGAATGAGGCATCTGCAAGCCGTGACCTCGGATCCAAGCACATGAAAAAGGAGAGAAGCTGATGAAAGTTCGCTCGGCGATGGCACGCATCCTCAAGGCGCAAGGTGTCAAGCACGTGTTCTGCTTTCCCTCCAATCCGTTGCTGGAAGGCGCCGCGGAACAGGGAATACGCGTTGTTACGGCCCGCACCGAACGCCACGCCATTCACATGGCCGATGGCTATTCCCGCGTCACCAATGGCAGCCCGCTCGGAGTTGCAGTCATTCAAGGGGGACCTGGAATGGAGCATGCGTTTTCGGGGGTGGCGCAGGCGTACGCCGATTCGACTTCGATGCTTGTGCTTGGCGGGGGGCCGCCGCTCCAGCGCACCGACCTCCCTTCAGAATTCGATCCGATTCTGCCGTTCAAGCACATAAGCAAATGGAGCGCCTCGATACGATCGGCGGCGACCATGGAGCAGGTGCTCGCGCGTGGCTTCACTCAACTGACCAGCGGGAGAGGCAGGCCTGTAGTGATTACTACTCCTGGCGACATCGCCCTGGAGGAGGTGCCGGAGCCGGCTGTCGATCGATATCCGAAAAGAGCCTACCGTTCGGCAGGCGATCCGGCCGATGTGACTGAAGCCATCCGTATCGTGTCCGCTGCCAAACGACCTGTCCTGTTTGTGGGTCAGGGGGTGCTCTGGGCTCAAGCAACGGAGGAGTTGCGTGTCTTTGCGGAATTGCTGCACATCCCGGTGATGACCACCATCCTCGGCAAGAGCGCCTTCCCGGAAAGCCATCCATTGGCCCTGGGATCGGCCGGGCCGAGTATTACCGCTGCGATCGAACATTTTCTTGGAAAGGCTGATGTGGTGCTTTCGATCGGAGCCGGCCTGACGCGCACGCTCCCGTCGATCGAGATACCCAAAGGAAAGACAATCATCCAGGTGACGGTGGATACGGAGGACATCAATGCGGAGTACCAGGTTAGCCACGCCGTGATTGGCGATGCCAGACTGGTGTTGGAGCAATTGAATGCCGAGGCGAAACGACGATTGGCGGGCCGTTCACCGGAGTACGACCCGACCTCGGAGATCAAATCGGTAAAGGATCGCTGGCTCGAAAGCTGGATGCCGAAGCTCAAATCGGAAAGCGTGCCCATCAACCCATACCGTGTGGTGTGGGACCTGTTTCACACGGTCGACCGCGCGAAAACAATCATCACTCACGATTCGGGCATGCCGCGTGAACAGCTTTCCCCTTTCTACGAATCGACATTCCCGAGAAGCTATATCGGGTGGGGCAACTCGCATCAACTCGGTTCTTCGCTCGGGCTGATTATGGGTGCCAAGCTGGCCGCGCCGGACAAACTCGCAATCCACGTGCTCGGAGACGCTGGATTGGCCACGTGCGCAGTGGATCTCGAGACAGGGATCAGGGAGCGTGTGCCGGTTCTCACGGTGCTGCTCAACAACTCCACGATGGCGTATTACGAGCAGATGATCCCGCTCGCGATCGAGAAGTACAGAGTTGCCGATGTCACCGGCGACTATCTGAGGCTTGCGCAGTCGCTTGGCTGCTACGGAGAGAGAGTCGAACAGCCGCGAGATATCGTCGCCTCGCTTAAGCGCTGCATCGCGAAGGTTGAGTCGGGTACGTCGGCGGTATTGGAGGTGGTGACCAGCGCCGAGAACGTCATCTCGAAGTGGGGAGCAACGCGATTGGCGTAGGCATGGGGGGAAGCAAAGACGCAGCGTGGGATGGGAGTGCACTTTCGCTAAAGAGGCTTGGCGACACCGGCGTCGTACTCGGCTAAGGCCAGTCGCGCCAGTTTGTCCCGGGAATTGGCAAAATACTCGCTCCAGCGCTGCGCAGAGGCAAGTTCTTCCAATACGATGGCCGCCATCGCGTCTTGTTCCTGATCCGGAAGCTTTGAACCCCGTTTCATGTCCTCGTCCTTCACCTGCGGCCTCACTTTGATGAAGTGAAAGAAGTGGGTCTCTGGAAACTTGACCATCCTTTCGTTCACCGCTGGCCGTCTGCCGGCTATTGAGACATAGCGCTTGCGGCGAATAGTTCCTCAAGCGGCATCAGCCGTGGCGTCAGCCCCTGTTGATGGGCATAGCGCCCCGCAGTCTCCAGGACGTGCCGGTTGGCCGCAATGCCGTGCTGAACCAGCGAAGTCTGCAACGCTTCGTTCGCCTCGCGTGGCAGCAGGCCGGCCGCGAGGTGATACTGGACATGTTCCATGCGCTGGCGGTTCGCGATGTCGTTGGCGCGATTGAAGGCTTTCAGCAGATTCAGCACCACCCAGGGATGCTGCTCGGCAATTTCCCTGCGGATGACCATGCCGTGATTGATCGGGTAGATCCTGGTCTTGCGGCGATATCGAGCGGCTTCTGCCACCGGGTCGGCGAACAGTGGCCGAAAGTCCGGGTGATTCCACAGGTCGGCGCTGCTACGGTCGAATGGATTCGGCTCGGGCAGGTAGTAGAGCGCCGCCTGCAGTTCCCCTGAGAGCATCATGCTGCCCACGCTCTTATCGAGTGGAATAGAGTGGCTCACCACCCCTGGCGGCGGTTTGAATTCCCCGCTTTGATGCGTATGGAACGGTTTTCGCTCGGACCAGAATTCCATCTCGGCGGGCTTCACCCCGAATTCTTCCTCCAGGATGCCCCGCATCCAGATCGCTCCGGTGCCCTGGTACTCGGGTATCCCGATGCGCTTGCCCTTGAGATCTGCCGGGACGGCGATGCGCGCGTCACGCCGCACAATTATCTCGGCATGAAAAAATCGACGCGTCGTGAAGACAGGCAATCCGATGAACCGCTCGTCCCCCCTGGCCGATGCCGTCATGATTGAATTGAGGCCCAGTTCGGCAATATCGAAATCAGCCGATCGCAGTTGTCTCCAGAACAGTTCGGTCGCCGGGACGACGCTCGTCGCAAGTTCAATTCCGTCCGGGCTCACCTGGCCGTCGATGACGGGCCGGGTTCTGGGGTTGGACGGCAAGCCGATGCTGAGTCGGAGCTTCATTCGGAGGTTCCTTGATTTACGGTACAGGAATTCATTATCGCGACCGGGATAAAACCCGGATCAGGCGCATTGCAGGAGTCGGTGCCGTTTGCACCGCTAATCCAGCTTTACGTTCGCATCACGCACCACCTTGGCCCATTTCAGGGCGTCGGACTTGAGGTACTCGGCAAATTGTTCAGGAGAACTCGTGAATGGCTCGAATGCCTGTGGATCGAGATTCTTTTCCCGGAAGGCCGGGTCGAACAGGACCTTCTGCACCGATGTGTTGATCCGATTGACAACGTCGCGTGGCGTGGCCGATGGCGCAAAAAGGCCCAGCCACGAGGTCGCCTCGAAGCCTGCGAGGCCCGCTTCCGCCACGGTCGGAACATCGGGATACTTCGCGAGGCGTTTCGGGCTGCCCACCGCCAGCATCCGGACCTTGCCGGCCTTCCACTGCGGCAGCACCACGCCGACCGACCCGAACATCATGTTCACGTGTCCGGCCGCGACATCGGTGAGCGCCGGCGCTGCCCCCTTGTACGGAACGTGATTGAGCTTGATGCCGGCCATGCCCTGCAGCATTTCCATGTTGAGATGCGCCGATGATCCGGTGCCGTAGGACGCGTAGCTGAGTTCTCCCGTTTTCGTTTTGGCGCGTGCGATCAACTCCCTGATGTCTTTGACGGGCAGCGATGGATTCACGATCAGCGCGTGGTTGACGGTAACGAGTCCGGCGACCGGCACAAAGTCTCTGAACGGATCATAGGGAAGCTTGTTGTACAGGCTCGGATTGACCGTGAGGGCCGGTTCGGTAAGCAACAGTGTATGGCCATCGGCTTCCGATCGGGCGACATGCACGGTGCCGATTACGGTGTTGCCGCCGGGCTTGTTCTCGACAAGGACTTGTTGTCCCCAGATTTCGGACAGCTGTAGGCTCAGCACGCGCGCGAGTGTGTCTACGCCGCCGCCGGGTGAATAGGGCACCACGATGTGCACGGGCTTCGCGGGAAACGACTGGGCGTGCGCCACTACGGGTGCCACGGCCGAACCCAAGCCACACATGCAGCAACTCACGCCGGCCGCAAGCGCACTGGAGCAAAACAATTGCGGCACGAGTCGACGGTCGTTCATCTTTGCCTCACGAATGATCAGAGAGCTTTGCGTACGCCGCTTGTGTTCTCTCTGCAACTGTACACGCTCTCTGGCTGCACGGGCAGGCAGTTCTCTCCGCATTCACCGATTGTCAACTCGCGTGTGTATATCATTTCTTTATGAAAATAGTCCGTAATGGCGCGTACTACGGCGAGGCGCCTGAAATATTTGTCAAGATTGTTGCCGATTCAGGGCGTGCACCCGCAACCCATCCGCGTCCCCGACAGACAGTGCGGACCCGCTGCCCACGCGATCGCGCGACGCACCCTATACTTGCCCGGTTGTTCTCAGGGTACCTCGCCGACCTGCGGCGGGGCGCAAGCGGTGTTCCGCAATGGCAGCGAGGAGGAGGGCATGGACAGACGCGATTTCCTGTTGACCGCGAGCGGCGCCACCGGCGAATTGCTCGGCAGGGTGCCGGGAGCGCGTCAGCCGGAAACGGAAGCGTTGCTGCTCGCGGCAACCGAAGGCGGGAAGGTGGAAAGCAAACCGGCTCGGCCCGGCCTCGAGCATAGCCTTGCCGCCTATGCACTCGGCGTCCGCTATGCCGATCTGCCGCGCGAGATCGTCGCCGCGACCAAGCGCCTGCTGCTGGATGCCCTGGGATGCGCGTTCGGCGCAGTAGGCGCGCAGCCGGCGAAAATTGCCGAGGCGACGTTTCGCAAGGCGTTTGGCGGTGCGACATCGGCCAGTATCATCGGCGGCGGCATGATTTCCACGGAAGGCGCGGCGCTGGTGAACGGGGTGCTGGTCCGCTACCTGGATTTCAACGACACCTACGTGGGACGCGAGCCGCTGCACCCCAGCGAAATCGTGCCGCTCGCGCTCGCCTGCTGCGAGGAGACAGGGAGCAGCGGGCGCGCGCTGCTGGAGGCGCTGGTGGTCGGATATGAGGGCGAGACGCGCATCAACGACGCCTTCACCTTTCTCGACCGCGGCTTCCATCCGCTCAGCGCCGCCGGCTTCGTCGCACCCATGGTGGCCGGCAAGGCGTGGGGTATGCCGACGGCGCAGATCGCCCAGGCGATCGGTATCTCCGGCACGCGGGAACTGACGATGTTCGTGGTGAACAGCGGCGAGATCAGCATGATGAAGGCGCTCGGCCATGCCTACACCTGCATGGACGCGGTGTTCTCGACCCGCCTCGCGCAGGCGGGTTTCACCGGGCCCACGGGCACCATCGAATGGCTTACCACTCGCGTCGGGCCGAAGATGGCCGATGTGAGGATCAATCTCGATCCGGGCGCGTACCGGTTGACGCAGGTGTTCCTGAAGCGCTTCCCGCTGCAGTTCGAGATGCAGGCCGCGGTGGAGGCTTGCGTCAACCTGCATGCAGCGGTGCGCGGCGCGGTCGATCAGATCCGCGAAGTCGTCATCGAAACCTATCCGCGCATACGCGAACGCACCGCCGGCCCGGAGAAGTATCAGCCGGCCACACGCGAAAGCGCAGACCACAGCCTGCCGATCTGCACCGCGATGGCTTTGCTCGACGGCGACGTGAACGAATCGCAATTCGACCGCGATCGCTGGCGTGAACGCGACGTGATGGCGCTGGCAGCAAGAACCACGGTGAAGGTCGGCGAGGCGCTGGTCGCGCGCATGCCCAAGGGGCGCGGCGCAGTCGTCGAAGTGCGTCTGGCCGACGGACGGGTATTGAAGGAGGCGATCGACATTCCCGAGGGCGATGTGGCGCGCCCGTTGTCGCGCGCCGGACTGGAGCGCAAGTTCCGCCAGCTCGCCGAGCCGGTGCTGGGCGCGGCAAGAGCGACACAAGTGATCGCGCTCGTGGACAATCTGGAGAACGTCGAGAACGTGAGGACGTTCACGCAGGCACTGCGTGGACGCGTGTGAGATGACAATCAACCCAAGGAGAAGCAAATGATACGAGTGGCATTTGTCGTAGGCGAATACCCCGGTGCCGAGCGCCAGCGCCGCATGGACGTGGCGCTGGGGTACTCATCGGCGGAAGTCGAGGTCGGCATCATCGGCGTACCTGCTACGCCGTATCTGCACGGGCTTACGCCGGCGGAAATGCAGCTGGTGGCGCCGCCGTTTATCGACGCGTTCCGGCGCGCCGAGGCCGAGGGTTACGATGCCGTGGTGCCGCTGGGGATGCTGGACCTCGGCGTCGAGGGCGGTCGCTCGGCGGTGGACATACCGGTGATAGGCCCGTGCCAGGCGGCGCTGCATATCGCGGCGCAGCTTGGCGACCGGATCGGACTGATCGGTTACCACGAGAGCCTCACGCCGATGATGGAAGATCTGGTGAACCGGCATCGCATGTCCGACTGGGTTGTCGGCTGGCGCTCCAGCGGCTTCGATCTGCCGGACATGGCGGCAAATCACGATGCGGTAGTGGAAAATTTCGTCGCCGCGGCGCGCTCGCTGATCAAGGAGAACCGCGCCGACGTGATCGTGCCCATGGGCATCAGCCAGTGTCCGGTGCATATCAAACCCGCCTGGTTGATGAAAGAGCTGGGCGTGCCGGTGGTGGATGGAATCGGCGCGCCGATCCGCTTTGCGGCCATGCTGAAAAGCCTTGACCTGAGGCACAGCCGGCGCCGCTGGCCGCGTTCGCCGAGTTTCCCAGTTGCAAAATAGTCGAAGGCAGAGCCAGCACAAGATGGAGGAGAAGGAGGAGAAGGAGGAAGAGATGAGGCATTACGCTCTGAAGAGTCTGCTTCGGGCCATCGCGGCGGTGGCGCTCGCCTGGTCGGCGGGCGCAGCCGCGCAGGGTTTTCCCGTCAAACCGATCCGCTGGATCGTGCCCTATACGCCGGGCGGCATCACCGACAACGTCACCCGCCTGGTGGCGCAGCGCATGCAGGAGCAGAACGGCTGGACCATCGTGGTGGAGAACCGGCCCGGGGCCAATTCGATACTGGGCGCCGATCTCGCAGCGAAGGCGCCTGCAGATGGCCACACCGTTCTCACGGTGATTGCCGCGCACGCCGCGAATGCCACGCTCTACGCGGGCAAGCTTCCCTACGACCCGGTGAAGAGCTTCGCGCCGGTGAGCCTTGCCGCAATCGCGCCGCTGATCCTGACCGTGAGCAACAGTTTTCCGGCGAAGGACGTGAAGGAATTGATCGCGTACGCAAAATCCAATCCCGGAAAGATTTCTTTCGGTTCTTCCGGCGTCGGGGCAGCGGCGCATCTCACGACGGAATTGCTCAAGCAGACGGCCGGGCTGGACATGGTGCACGTGCCCTACAAGGGCACCGCGCCGGCATTGCAGGATTTGATGGGCGGCAACATCCAGGTCCTGGTCGATGTGCCCAGCACCCTGATGCCGCACGTGCGTGGCGGCAAGATACGCGCCCTGGCAATGTTCTCCGCCAAGCGCATCGCCGGGGCACCGGAAGTGCCGACGGTGGCGGAGGCGGGCGGTCCGCCGCTGGAGTCCTCCACCTGGGTGCTGTTTCTGGCGCCGGCCGGGACGCCGCGCGACATCGTCGCGAGGATCTCCGGGGAAGCGGCTAAAGCCGTCAATTCAGGCGAGTTGAGAACACGCCTGGAGGGCATCGGCATCGAACCGGTCGGCAACTCACCCGAGCAGGCCGGCAGGTTTCTCGACGAAGAGATCGCCAAGTGGGCCAAAGTGATCACCGCGGCAGGCGTCAAGGCGGATCAATAGAGGGCGTACTGGCGGGCACTGAGGCAGGGCAGGCCCCGGAAGCGGCTGTTTCTGACCCGTCCGACATCTTCGCAGGACGGGACAAATGCTCATTGCCGGGGGTTGCGGTGTGGGATACTGGCTGCGCAAGTTCGACTCATCCGCACGCACCGAATGAAGGAATGGAACGATGGGACAATGGTGGGGTTACAACAAGGATCATGGCTGGGTCGTACTCGACCGCACCATCCCGTCCAACGCGCCCGGACTCAAGGGCGATCTGCTGTTTTTCCGCTGCCGCGACACCAGCACCTACGTTGCCAAGCGCGACACCTGGCGTCCGCCGTTGTACCGGTTTGCGCCGAACTACCTGATGGCGCTGCAGGAACCCGAGGCCGCCATGGCGAGTGCCGAGTACGCATCGCTGCAGGGCCGCTGGCCGGAATTCGAGCGCGAAATCCACCGCCTGCATGACCAGACCGGTCAAAAAGAAGAAGCCATACGCCTGGAAGCCGAAAAGGTGAAGAAGGCCGCGGCGAAAGAAAAGCGCAAGAAAGCGGCTGCCGCCAAAGCAGAATCGTAGTCGCCGCGCGGCAATTGTCCGTCGCTGCGCACCACGAGTCACCGTTGATCCGACAGGCGCGACTCTGCGCCGCGAATCGCTCGGAAGAATACGGCGATTGCCTAGTGCTGCCCTTTACCCACAATTATTTCAACTTGTATCCGGTGGCCTGAGAGTGAAGCCCAGACAGAGGATTTGCAGGACCGTGTAGCCCTGCCACATAAGCTGGTGTCCCGGGTGCGGATCGTTGTTACGGCCAAGATAGCCACCCAGGCG
>SHXF01000029.1 GCA_009693435.1 Betaproteobacteria bacterium
CCATATCTGAATCTTAACACACTAACCAGATAATCAGCTCAGCGAAAACTCGCCCTTTCGGGGATTCCTCAGCCCCCGGTCAGACCCTACAATCCCCTATCAATCAAACAGATGCCGGGTCCTCCAATTCCTTAGAGCGGAGTTATGGCCCTGACAACTTGATGAATTTCCGGGGGTTCAGGCCTGCGGGGGTGCGATTGACGCGAACTGCAGGTAACTGCGGTGCAGTGCATCGACCTGGGGTGTCAGTGCCGATTGCGGGCCGCCGTTGTCGATCACGTCGTCGGCGCAGGCGAGCCGCGCCTCGCGCGATGCCTGGGTTGCCATGATCCTGAGAACTTCGGATTCGGCAAGTTTACTCCTCCGCATTACCCGCTCGACCTGCAGTTCCGCGGGGCAATCGACCACCAGCACCCGCTGGTAGCGTCCCGACCGGGCAAGGCCGAATTCGACCAGCAATGGCACCATGTGCACGACGTACGGGCTGGTGGCGGCGTCGATTTGTGCGCTGCTTTCGGCACGGATCAGCGGATGCAGGATGGCTTCGAGCCGGGCGCGGGCCTGCGGGTCCGTGAATGCGCGCGCGCGCATCCTGTCGCGAGCCAGCGCACCCGATGCATCGATGAAATCCGCCCCGAAGCTGTCGCGGATTGCAGATATCGCCGCGCCGCCCGGTGCGGTCAGCTGATGGGCGATTGCGTCCGCGTCTATCACGGCGATTGCGCGCGCGGCAAAGAGTTCGGCCACCGCGCTTTTTCCGCTGCCGATGCCGCCAGTCAGTCCGACCAGGTACATGTCAGGTGTCCCCGCCGCCGCAGCAATTTACCGCGACATCACAAGCGCATCAGATAGTGCTGGGTCAATTGCGGGCCCCAGAAAAATGCAACGATGCCCGCACCGGCCAGATACGGACCGAAAGGAATCGGAACGTTGCGCCCGTGCCTCGCCAGCAGTATCAGGCCGACACCCACTATCGCGCCGATGAGCGAGGACATCAGGATTACCAGCGGCAGCATCTGCCAGCCGCACCATGCGCCGATCGCGCCCAGCAGTTTGAAGTCGCCGAAGCCCATGCCTTCCTTGCCGGTGGCGAACTTGAACAGCCAATAGACGCTCCATAGCGACAGGTAACCGGCCGCTGCGCCGATTACGGCCGATCGCAGATCAACGAAAGTACCGGGAATGTTGATCAGCAGGCCGAGCCAGAGCAGCGGCAACGTTATCCCGTCGGGCAGCAACTGCGTATCGAAATCGATTGCACTCAGCGCAAGCATGGACCACATGAAAACCATCGCGCCAAGGGCGGCGAGCGAGAATCCGAATTTCACGGCACACCACGCTGCGGCCAGCCCCGCCAGGATTTCTACCACCGGATAGCGCACGCCGATCCTTGACCGGCATGCCGCGCAGCGGCCGCCCAGGAAGGCGTAGCTCAACACAGGTACGTTTTGTATCGCCGTGATGCCGTGCCCGCAGGACGGGCACCGCGAGCGAGGCAGCACCAGGTCGAGGCGCTCCTGGGGGGCAACCTGCTCGCCGCGCAACTCCGCGCACTGAACCTGCCACTCGCGCTCCATCATCTTCGGCAGGCGGTGGATGACAACGTTCAGGAACGAGCCCACGCACGCCCCGAGGATTCCGGCGATCCACGGGAAAACCGCAGGCTGGGCTGCCCACTCCATCAGCATTGGAGCGCAAACAGGCGGTAATAACTTTCCGATTCGTGGAAGGGCCGAATGCCGGGCGCGCGGCGCTTTTCCAACACCGATGCCCGCTTAAGCCGCAGCAGCCGTCAGACCGCCTGGCCCATCTTGAAAATCGGCAGGTACATGGCAATCACCATGCTGCCGATGAGGCCGCCGAGCACCACCATGATGAGGGGTTCCATCAATGAGGCCAGTGCTTCCACCGCGTCGTCCACTTCCTGCTCGAAGAAGTCGGCCACCTTGCCCAGCATCCCGTCGAGCGCGCCCGATTCCTCGCCGATCGACACCATCTGGATCACCATGCTCGGAAACACGCCGGTAGCCTGCATGGCGACGGTCAGGCTCGAGCCGGTGCTGACCTCTCTCTGGATTTCCTTGGTGGCAAGCAGGTACACGTAATTGCCCGCCGCGCCGCCCACGGAATCCAGCGCGTCGACCAGCGGCACGCCCGCGGCAAACATGGTGGACAAAGTCCGCGTCCACCGCGCGACTGTCGAAATCATGAGGAGGTGCCCGAATACGGGGAGTTTGAGCATCAGCCGGTCCATGGCAATCTGGACCGGAACCGAGCGCTTCCACAAATTCATGAAGCCGTAGAAAGCGCCGCCGATGCCGCCGAAGATGAGGTACCAGAACTTGACGAAGAAGTCCGATATGGCCATGACGATTAGCGTGGGGGCCGGCAGGTCCGCCCCGAATGCGGTGAACACCTGCTTGAACGATGGAATCACAAATATCATGATCACCGCGGTAACCACGAAAGCGACGACGATGATGGCGATCGGGTAAAAAAGCGCGGCTTTGATCTTGGATTTGATCGCGAGGGTCTTTTCCTTGTATATCGCGAGACGGTCGAGCAGCGCGTCCAGGATACCGGCCTGTTCGCCCGCGCTGACCAGATTGCAGAACAGCGCGTCAAAATACATGGGATATTTGCGGAACGCCGTGGCGAGGGCGGAACCCGTCTCAACTTCAGTCTTGATCGCCATCAGCAGTCTGGCGACCGCGGGATTGTTGTGCCCCTTGCCGACGATGTCGAAAGCCTGCAGCAGCGGGACGCCTGCCTTCATCATGGTCGCAAGCTGGCGGGTGAAGAGGGAAATGTCCTTCTCGCTGACTTTACCGCCGCCTCCGATTTTCTGCTTTCTGATCTTGGATACCAGCACCCCCTGCCGGCGCAATTGGGCGTTGACGTGCGCTTCGCCGCCGGCGCGCATTTCGCCCTTCACGAGCTTGCCGGACTTGTCCTTGCCCTCCCACGTAAAGTTGATTTCCTTGACTTTGTTCTTGGCGGCTGCAGCAGCGGTTGCCATGGTTCAGTCTCCCAGCCCGTGAATGCACACGGTGACGTATTGCGGTGATTTCATGCCCATTTTCTGCGCGAATGGTGCGGCGTTTGCCGCTGCGGTTTTCGGTAGCGACGCGCGCGTCACATTCATGCCACGATAATGCATCGGTCCGGGGTTTTTGTAAAGTATCAAAAAACACGATTAAGTTACTGAAACTTAGGGTAAATAGCCTGAAAAAATCGGGTGGGATTCCCTAGGCAGCGTTAGTACATGCCTTCGCTTTCGGTTGAAACAGACGCACGGTCTTGATCAATCTGTCCTTGGTCTGCACGATTTCCATGGGCACCTCGCCGATCTTGAGGCCGATGCCGGCTTCGGGTATGTCGCGCAAGTGCTCGAGTATCAGTCCGTTGAGTGTTTTCGGTCCGTCGATCGGCAGCGACAGTCCGAGCTTCCGATTCAGTTCGCGCAGCGAACTGCCACCCTCGACGAGGGCGCTGCCGTCCTTGGCCCAGCCGAGTTTGCCGAACCGCACCGGTGCCGCCGTGGTGAATTCGCCGATGATTTCCTCGATGATGTCTTCCAGCGTGACCATGCCCAATAATTCGCCGTACTCGTCCACCACGAGTGCGAGGCGCTGCCGGTTTTCCTGGAAATACTGCAATTGCGCGAACACCGGCGTGGCTGCCGGCACGTAATACGGTTCGTCGAGGATGGTTTCGATGGCCTCGCATCCGACATCGCCGCGCTGCAGGAGCGCGAGTGTCTTGCGCAAGTGCAGCAGGCCTACCACGTTGTTCGCTTCCCCGCGGCAAACCAGCAGGCGCGTGTAGTAGCTCGTTGAAATCTGCTCCATCACGCGTTCCATGGGCGCATCCAGGTCGATCGCTTCGATGCGGGCGCGCGGCGTCATCACGTCTTCGACGGTAATCCGGTCGAGGCCGAACAGATTGGTCAGGATGCTCTGATGCTGGTGCGGCAGCATGCGGCTGTGCTCGAGGACGAGGGAGCGCAGTTCCTCCATCGACAATCGTTCGCTTTCGCCGGGCGACCGGGGTTTGACACGCAGGATCGCCAGCAGCGCGGAGACAAACAGGTTGACAAACCAGACCACCGGGTAGAGGACGCGCAACAGCGGCGCGAGCACGTAGGCGAGCGGCAGCGCAATGCGCTCCGGGTGGGAGGCCCCGATGATCTTTGGCGTGATCTCGGAAAAAACCAGGATCAGGAACGTGACCGCGGCGGTGCCGATCCCGAGCGCGATGCGGTCTTCGCCGAACATTTCTATGGTGATCACCCCGACGAGCACCGCGGCGGCGCTGTTGACCAGGTTATTGCATAAAAGAATGACTCCGAGGAGGCGGTCGGTGCGTTCCAGCAACCCGGCCGTTTTCTTCGCCGCGCGATTGCCCATGCGCACCATCGCCCGCAGGCGATAGCGGTTCAGCGCCATCATGCTGGTTTCGGCGAGGGAGAAAAAGCCCGAAAAGACCAGCAGAATAACGAGCAGCCACAGCTGCGCCGTTACGGAGATGTCGTCCAAAGCGGAATGCTTGGGGTGACTAAGAGGCAGTCAGTATAGCGCAAGCGCCGTTTCTCGCCGCTTGATGGCGGGCGTGGCTCAGCCCAGACTGCGCTTGAGTATCACTTCCAGCACGAAGCGGCTGCCGACGTAGGCGAGCAAGAGCGCAACGAATCCGGCGATGGTCCAGCGCAGTGCCGTGCGCCCGCGCCAGCCGTGGAAATACCGGCCCGACAGGAGCGCGGCGAAAATGACCCAGGAGAGCAGGGCAAACAACGTCTTGTGGTTGAACCTCAGGGCCGTTCCGAACAGCGTTTCGGAAAACACCGCCCCGGTGACGAGCGTCAGGGTGAGCAACGCGAAGCCCGCGGCAATCAGCCGGAACAGCAGGGTCTCCATGGTCAGCAATGGCGGCAGCGCGCTGAATATGCCGGTGAGCGCGCCGCCGTGCAGCCGCCGTTCCAGCAGGGTCATCAGGAGCGCATGCAGCGCGGCGATGGTGAAGAAACTGTAGGCGAGCATCGCCATGACGAGGTGAATGCGGAATTCGGTCGACTGAGTGGCCGAGGGCGAAAGAGCGAGTCCGGGAAAGAATGCCGGCAGCAGCGAGCACAACGCCGCCAGAGCGAGGATCGGGACCTGCATGCCTTCCAGTCTCAGGAACAGGCTTTCGATCCAGTAAATCAGCACGCCCAGCCACATCATTACCGACAATGCCTGGCCGAATCCGAAGCGCAGCTCCGGCCCGCCGATCAGATCGGCGTAGATCAGCGCGGAGTGCGAAGCCAGCGGCGCGGCGATCGCCGTGCGTTCCCACAGCGCGAGTTTGGTGAGGGGCGCGCCGGATGAAAAATGCGTGCGCCAGCGCGTGCGCCAGAAGTGCAGCGAAAGGACCGCGTACAAAAGCGCAGTCATCGCGTGGAGTACAATGAGGGCCATGCGCGGAGTTTAGCGAAATTTGCGCCTCGTGCCCCATCGGCATACACACCCGGCCACTACAACACACTATGCTGGACAATCTAACGCAGCGCCTCGCTCGCGTCGTCAAGACCATGCGCGGCGAGGCGCGCATCACCGAGTCGAACATCCAGGAAGCGCTGCGGGAGATCCGCATGGCGCTGCTCGAGGCCGACGTCGCGTTGCCGGTAGTGCGGGATTTCATTGCGGCAGTGCGTGAAAAGGCGCTGGGCGAGGCTGTCGTCGGAAGCCTGACGCCCGGGCAGGCACTGGTTGGCGTGGTGCACCGCGAACTCACGGCGTTGATGGGCGGCGAGAATGCAGCGCTCAACCTTGCGACCACGCCGCCGGCGGTGCTGCTGCTGGCGGGCCTGCAGGGAGCGGGCAAGACAACGACCGCCGGCAAGCTGGCGAAACTGCTTATCGAAGACGGCCGCAGGAAGCCGTTGCTGGTTTCTTGCGATATATACCGGCCCGCTGCCATCGAACAGTTGAAGCTGCTGGCGGCGCAGGTGGGCGCCGCTTTCTTTCCTTCGACCCCGGACCAGAAGCCGGTGGATATTGCGCTGGCGGCGCTCGATTACGCCCGCAAGCATTACAACGACGTGCTCCTTGTCGACACCGCAGGCCGCCTCGCAATCGACGAGGCAATGATGCGCGAGATTGCGGAACTGCACGCCGCGCTTGCGCCGATAGAAACGCTGTTCGTGGTCGATTCGATGCAGGGCCAGGATGCGATCAACGTCGCCAGGGCTTTCAACGACGCCTTGCCGCTTACCGGAATCATCCTGACCAAGCTGGACGGCGACGCGCGCGGCGGCGCGGCGCTTTCGGTGCGTCACGTCACCGGCAAGCCGATCAAGTTCGCCGGCGTAAGCGAAAAGCTGAATGGCCTGGAGGCTTTTCACCCCGAGCGCATGGCCTCGCGGATACTGGGCATGGGCGATGTTGTTTCGCTGGTGGAGGAAGCCAGGAAAAGCATCGATCACGATGAGGCGAAGAAGCTCGCCGACAAGCTGAAGCGCGGCAAGGCCTTTGACCTGGATGACTTCAAGCAGCAGGTGGTGCAGATGCGCAAGATGGGCGGGATGTCGGCGCTTGTGGACAAGCTGCCGGCGCAACTCGCCCAGGCGGCGCAATCCTCACAGGTCGACGACAAGCAGATCCGTCGCATAGAGGGAATCATCAACTCGATGACGCCGAAGGAGCGCACCCGTTCCGAACTGATCAAGGCTTCCCGCAAGCGGCGGATCGCGGCAGGTGCAGGGGTGCCGGTCCAGGAAGTCAACCGGTTGCTCAACCAGTTCGAGCAGATGCAAAAAATGATGAAGCAGATGCAAAAGGGCGGACTTGCCCGGATGATGCGCGGAATGAAGGGCTTGATGCCCGGCGTCCGCTAGGACGCGCACCCCCCCGGCGGGCGGCCGGTATTGCCCGGGTCGGGCCGCAGTCCCAGAAAACCCTTGCCAATCAGCACCAAAACCGCATAAACTCGCTGTCTTTTTTCGCCCGGGCAGCGGATTCTCAAGTAGATCCTCCAGGCGGCCCATCCAATCGATTCGGGGAAACTTATATGGTCGTGATTCGTCTTTCACGCGGCGGCGCCAAGCATCGCCCCTTCTACAGCGTAGTGGTTGCCGATTCCCGCCAGCCCGTGAGCGGCCGCTTCATCGAGCGCGTCGGGTTCTACGATCCGAAGGCGCCGGCGGGCCGCGAAGCACTGCGCTTCGCGGTGGACAGGCTCAGCTATTGGCGCGGCCAAGGCGCAAAGATGACGCCCACCGTGGCCCGCCTGTTCAAGGGTTTTGGCTCCAAGGGACTGGTTGCCGGGGCCGGCGCGGCGCCTGCGTCGGCGGCCTGACCTCGACGGCTTTGTTCCGTTCACACGGAACGCCGTAATTGATCGGTTGCCCGTGGAACGCCAGCGTTAGCGGAAACCTCGGGTGGCAAGAGGGCAGCACGTGGCAAGTCATCCGGGTGGGCCAGGTGAAGACGACGCGCGCGCGCGGGTGGGCGACGCGCAAGCGCGGGTGGTCATGGGGCGCGTGCTGGCCCCCTTTGGCGTCAAGGGATGGCTGAAAATCGAACCCTGGTCGGAGCGACCGAAACAATTGCTGGATCATTCAGTGTGGTGGCTGGGACGAAACGGAGACTGGCAAAGCATCAAGATTGCGCAGAGCGCGCAACACGGCGCTTGCCTGATCGCGCGGCTTGAGGGATGTGGCGATCGCGACCAGGCGCTGGCGTGGCGCGGTTGCGAAGTGGCATTGCCCAGGCAGGCGTTGCCGGAAGCGGCAAAGGACGAGTACTACCAGGCGGATTTGATAGGGCTAGTGGTAGTGAACCTCCGCGGCGAACGCCTCGGGCGGGTTGCGGGATTGTTTTCGAATGGCGCGCACGATGTAGTGCGGATTATGCCGGACCCGGTTCCGGGTGCTGCAGCGAAGGCGGCGGAGGAGCGGTTGGTGCCGTGGATCGCGACCGTGGTGTGCCATGTGGATGTCGCGGGACGGCAGATTGAAGTTGATTGGGAGTTGGACTGGTGATCCGGTTCGACTGCGTGACGTTGTTCCCCGAGATGTTCTCCGCGATCGGGGCCTCGGGAATCACGCGGCGCGCGCTTGAGCAGGGATTGTGGCAACTGGGTTTGTGGAACCCGCGTGATTTCACCAGCAATAACTACCGTACTGTGGATGACCGGCCCTACGGCGGCGGCCCCGGAATGGTGATGCTGGCCGATCCGCTGGACAAGGCAATAGTCGCGGCGCGAGAGGCTGCGCCGGGTGAGGCGAGGGTGGTGTACCTGTCGCCGCAGGGCGCGACCCTGGATCAGCGTACGGTGCTGAGGTACGCGGCGGAATCGAGGCTGATCCTCCTGTGCGGCCGATATGAAGGCGTGGACGAGCGCCTGATCCGCCGCAGCGTGGACGAGGAATTGTCGATAGGCGATTACGTGCTGTCGGGGGGCGAACTGGGCGCGATGGTGTTGATGGACGCGGTGGTGCGCCAGTTGCCCGGCGCGCTGGGCGACGATGCATCGGTGATCGACGAGTCGTTCGCGCAAGGGCTGCTGGATTGCCCGCAGTACACGCGGCCCGAGGTCTACTGCGGGGAAGCGGTGCCACCGGTGCTGATGTCGGGCCACCACGCGGAGATTGCGCGCTGGCGGCGCAAGCAGTCGCTGGGGCGGACCTGGTTGCGGCGGCCGGAGTTGTTGGGACGATGCATACTGAGCGAGGCAGACGAGAAATTGCTGGTCGAGTTCAAGCGGGAACTGCCGGGCGGGCAGTAATGCGGGGCGGAAATGCAGGGCGGTAATGCAGGGCGGTGATGCGGGGCGGCAATGCAGGGCGGTGATGCGGGGAAACGTACCAGAGATGCAATGTGCGACCATGCCGGCTTGGGCGCGGTTGCTGCGAAACAGTCAATCCGGGATTCGAAGGAGAAAACCATGAACATAATTCAGAAAATCGAGCAGGAAGAAATCGCGCGGCTTGGCAGGAAACTGCCCAGTTTCGCGCCTGGCGACACGGTCATCGTCAACGTGAAGGTTGTCGAGGGCGAGCGCAAGCGCGTCCAGGCCTACGAAGGCGTGGTCATCGCCAAGAAAAATCGCGGACTCAATTCTTCTTTCACGGTGCGCAAGGTCTCGTCCGGCGAGGGCGTGGAGCGGACATTCCAGACGCACTCGCCGCTGATTGCGACGGTTGAAGTGAAACGCCGCGGCGACGTGCGCAGCGCCAAGCTCTATTACATGCGCCAGCGTTCCGGCAAGTCGGCGCGCATCCGCGAGAAAATCGTGGGCCGGGTCGAGCAGGCTGCACTGGTTGCCGAAGCCGCTACCGCAGCCGCCACAGCTTCCACCTCTCAAGCTGCACCCGCGCAGGAGTAACGCAGAGCAGCAGCGCAAGAGCAGCAGCGCAAGAGAAGGGACGCGCGAGCGTCCTTTTTTTGCGGGACAAGAGTTCCTTCGGGGAACGGGGGAACGACTCCGAGGGGGGCGACTCCGTCTTGCCGGGTCATATCGGACACGGCACACCTTATGACCTCGATCAATAGACCCTCATGCATCGGACACGGCACACCTCATAACCTGGAGCAATAGACCCTCATGCGCATTGCAATCATGGGTTCCGGCGCTGTTGGCGGCTACTTCGGCGCCTTTCTGGCACGCGCCGGCCACGATGTCGGTTTCATCGCGCGCGGCGCGCACCTGTCGGCGATACGCGAGCACGGCCTGCGGCTCGCGGGTCCGCGCGGCGATTTCAACATCAGGGCCCCGGCAACCGATACGCCGGGTGAACTGGGCACGGTCGACGTCGTGCTCTTTTGCGTCAAGCTCTACGACACGGAAGTCGCTGCGGCGCAGATCGAACCGCTGCTGCGCGATGGCGGCGTGTGCATCAGCCTGATGAACGGCGTGGACGGCCAGGAGCGCTTAGCCGCTGTCCTCGGCGCGGATCGCGTCATGGGCGGCCTTGCATTCGTTGCGGGCGTAATCGAGGCGCCCGGCCAGATCCGATACACCTCGGACATGTCCTCTGTCGTGTACGGAGAAGCGGACGGCAGCTTGTCCGCGCGCGCCATCGGCTTCCGCGACGCCTGCATTGCATCGGGATTCGGCGCGCAGGTCAGCCCTGACATCCGCACGGAGCAGTGGAAGAAATTCGTCGGACTCGCCACCAATGCCGCATTGACTTCACTGTCGCGCCAGCCCGCCGGGTACGTGTATCGCGACCCGGACATGCTCGAAATCGCCGGCGCGACCCTGCAAGAAGCGATTGCGGTGGCGCAGGCCATGAACATCACCCTACCGCCCGATACCGCTCCCAAACTGCTCGGCTGGATGCGTAATTTTCCACCCGGCATGTATGCTTCGATGGCAAACGATTTGCTGCGCGGCAGGCGCCTGGAGCTGGAAAGTTTTTCCGGATATCTGATGCGCAAGGGGCGAGAGCTCGGCGTGCCGACGCCGATACACACACTGGCGTATGCTTGCCTCAAGCCTTACGTAAACGGTCCGCCAGTGGGTGAAGTGGCGGTCGCTGCGGCGGCCGTGACGGCGGTGCCGAGCAGGTGAACCGTTTTTTCGACTTTCGCGTTTTTTCCATTACTGTTAACGCTGCGACAGCATTGTCCAGCCGCATTGTCCAGTCGCATTGTCCAGCAGCATTGTCCAGCAGCATTGTCCAAGCAACGCCCGCCAAGGAGGCAAGCATGAGCGCAGTCATCAAGTCGTCATCCCGCGTCAGAGACCTCGTTTCGCCCCAGGAGTGGAGGGTGCGCGAGGAACTGGCCTGTGCCTACCGCCTGTTCGACCATTTTGGCTGGCACGAACTGATCTACAACCACATCACGGTGCGCGTCCCGGGCGAAGAGGGTCACTTCCTCATCAACCCGTTCGGCCTGATGTATCGCGAAGTGAACGCATCGAACCTGGTGAAGATCGACGTCGACGGCAAGATCATCATGGGTGACCACCCGATCAACCAGGCGGGCTTTGTCATCCATTCCGCGATTCACCGCAACCGCCCGGACGCGCATGCCGTCGCCCACACCCACACCACCGCCGGCCAGGCGGTTTCATGCCACGAACATGGTTTGCTGCCCATGAGTTTTGGCGCCGTGATGTTCCACGGGCGCATCGCCTATCACGACTACGAAGGCATCACGCTGGATGTGGAAGAGCAGGGACGGCTGCTGAAACACCTGGCCGACAAGACCGTGATGATACTCAGAAACCATGGCCTGCTGACCTGCGGCCCCACGCTGGCCGATGCCTTCCATGACATGTATCAGCTGCAACGCGCCTGCGAGGTCCAGGTGGCCGCGCTGGCCGGCGGCACAAAGGTGATCCTGCCGCGCGAAGAACTGGCGGTGAAGGCCACGGGACAGTTCAACAGGAACGCGCGCCACGGCGTCGAGAACCGCATGATGTTCGACGCCATGACCCGCTGGATGCTGGACAAGGATCCCGGATTCCTGCAATAGCCCGGGCGCGTCCGATGGTTTTGGAGTCGCTCCCATGGAACCCGCCCGCTGCGGCGCGACGGGCGACGATTCAACGCGGTTGCGGAAGCGGTATTCTTTGTGCACCATGAAAAGTCTGTTGCTCTTGCTCGTTCTTGTCGTGCTTGCTGCGCCCGCGGTGGCACAGAAGAAATTGTACCATTGCGGCAGCCAGTATCAGGACCGGCCATGCGAAGGCGCCAAGGAAGCGCCCAAGCCGGCGGCGGCGCCCACTTCGGCCAAATCGTCGCCTGCCCCTTCGCGCGCCGCAATCGAGGAGCGAAAACGGATCCGCTGTGAGAACTACGCGCGCCAGGTCGACGAAATGAAGCAGAAAGAAGCGGCGAGTTCGAATCCGGAGATGCGCGAAAACATGGGCGTGCAGCGCAAGGCGCTGGAAGCGCGCATGGTCGGCGAAAGCTGCTAGCGCAAGTCCGTTGCGCTGCGGGACCCTTGCCTGTGTTCCCGCTTTCCCGCGTTCAGCGGCGCCCGAGCTGGTTCCCAGGGCTTGGGAAGAATCATAAATTGCGAAGTTTATATTGATATATTCCCCAATCTACAGACATCTACGGGCAATTGGAATTTAAAAATAATATAAATGTCACACGGTTTCGGTGGCAATGCAGGCGTATTGGGCGTGGCAGCCGGGACCAGGGGCAGACTGGATTTCAAAACCCTGCTAGCCTCGTACCGGCGCACGCGCAGGAACGACGAACCGCACGGGCGGTGGAGCCGGCGCAGCCATCCTGAGGAGGAATCATGGCGGACAAAGTCTGGTTGAACAGTTATCCGGCGGGGGTGCCCGGCGAAGTCGATGTGCGGGCGTTCTCCTCGGTTCGCGACATTCTCGAAAAGAGTTGCAGCCGTTTCCGCGACAGGCCGGCCTACGCCAATCTCGGTGTCACGCTGACCTTCGGCGACCTCGATCGCCTTTCGCGGGATTTTGCGGCGTACCTGCAGACGCTGCCCTCCGTCAAGCCGGGCGAGCGGGTGGCGATCATGATGCCCAACCTGCTGCAATACCCGGTGGCATTGTTCGGCGTCCTGCGCGCCGGGCTCATAGTGGTGAACGTCAATCCGCTTTACACGGCGCGCGAACTGGAGCACCAGTTGAAGGATTCGGGCGCGCGCGTCATCGTGGTGCTGGAGAATTTCGCCCACACCGTCGCCGAGGTGATCCGCAATACCCAGGTAGAGCACGTCATCACCACGCAGGTCGGCGACATGGTGCCGGCGCCGAAGCGCTGGCTGGTCAATTTCGTGGTGAAGCGGGTCAAGAAAATGGTTCCCGCCTGGGATATCGCCGGCAGCGTGGAATTCAACGCCGCCCTTGCGCGAGGCCAGGGCGCCCAGCTTCAGGAGGTGCCGCTGACGCTCGATGACGTTGCCTTCCTGCAATACACCGGCGGCACCACCGGCGTCGCCAAGGGCGCCATGCTGACGCACGGCAACATCGTCGCCAACATGCAGCAGGCGCATGCCTGGATCGCGGGGGCGCTGAAGGACGGGGAGGAGATCGTCATCACGGCGCTGCCGCTGTATCACATCTTCTGTCTCACGGCGAATTGCCTAGTGTTCACCAAGCTGGGCGGCCTGAACGTCCTCATCACCAATCCGCGCGACATGCCGGGCTTTGTCGCCGAGTTGAGAAAATGGCGCTTCACCGTGATCACCGGTGTGAACACCCTGTTCAACGGGCTGATGAATAACGAGGGATTCGCCAGTCTTGATTTTTCCGGCGTGAAGTTGTCGCTGGGCGGCGGCGCGGCGGTGCAGAAGCCGGTAGCCGAACGCTGGAAGCAGGTGACCGGATCATCCCTGGTAGAGGCATTCGGCATGACGGAAACCTCGCCCGCGGTCTCCATCAATCCCATGAATTCCGAGTGGAACGGCACCATCGGACTGCCCCTGCCGAATACCGAGGTGAGCATACGGGACGACCTGGGCAACGAAGTGCCCACGGGCCAGGATGCGGAGATCTGTGTGCGCGGGCCGCAGGTGATGAAGGGCTACTGGCAGTTGCCCAGGGAAACCGCGGATGTGATGCTCGAGGGCGGCTGGCTCAAGACCGGCGATATCGGCCACATAGATGCGCGCGGCTACGTCACCATCACCGACCGCAAGAAGGACATGATCCTGGTGTCCGGATTCAATGTGTATCCGAATGAAATCGAAGGCGTGGTGGCGGGATGTCCGGGTGTGCTCGAATGTGCGGCGGTCGGCATCAAGGACGAGCGCTCCGGCGAAGCGGTAAAGCTGGTGGTGGTGCGCAAGGATCCAGCTCTTACCAAAGAAGCGATCCTCGAATACTGCAAGCACGAACTGACCGGATACAAGATGCCCAAGGTGGTCGAATTCCGCGATTCGCTGCCGAAAACGCCGATCGGCAAGATCCTGCGGCGGGAGTTGCGCGACAAATAAGGTGGATGCCGGACGGGGCCGGCGCCGCGTCCGGATCAACTGTGCGCGATGGAGCGGAAGCTGCGCGCCGCTCATCGCACACCGGGAGCCGCCCCGGGGAAGGATGAAATTCAGCCGATAAACTACCGCTTCCGCTTTCGTGTGCAACAGGAGAAATGATGTCGCTATCGACCAGCAAGCCCCCGTTCCGCGCCGACCACGTCGGCAGTCTGCTGCGCCCCGAGGCGCTGCGCGAGGCGCGCACCCAGGCGAAGGCGGGCACACTTTCGACAGACGAACTGAAAGCGGTCGAGGAGCGATGCATACGCGAGGTGATCGCGAAGCAGGAGGCAATCGGGCTGCAGGCTATCACCGACGGAGAACTGCGCCGTGATTACTGGCACCTCGATTTCGTCGGCCAGATGGACGGCGTGGAGTTGAAGCGTGCCGTCGGGCTCACGTTCCAGGCCGAGGATGTGCCGCCGATGGCAACCGTCACCGGCAAGCTCGGTTGCTCGCGCCCCATCATGATCGATCATTTTTCATTCCTGAAATCGGTCGCCATGAAGACGCCGAAAATGACCATACCGGCGCCCGCGACCCTGCACTTTCGCGGCGGCCGCAATGCCATTTCGCGCGATGTGTATCCCGACCTGGCCGAATTTTGGGCCGACGCGGCCGCCGCCTACCGGACGGCGATTGCACAGTTTGCCGCTGCGGGCTGCACTTACCTGCAACTGGACGATGTGAGTTTTTCCTATCTGTGCGACGACAAGGTGCGCGGGAATTTCCGCAACAACGGCGACGATCCGGCCACCCTGCACCGTGACTATGCCGCTGCCATCAATGGCGCGCTTGCCGGCCGCCCTGCGGGCATGACAGTCACCATGCATACCTGCCGTGGCAATTTTCGCAGCACCTGGTTTGCCGGCGGGGGCTATCAGGACGAGGTCATGGAGGCGATGTTTTCGGCCGACGTGGACGCGTTTTTCATGGAGTACGACAGCGAGCGCGCGGGCAGCTTCGAACCGCTGCGCCTGTTGCCGCGCAACAAGAAAGTGGTGCTGGGCCTCATCACCACCAAGTCCGGAAAACTGGAAAGCAAGGACGACATCAAGCGCCGCATCGACGAGGCGGCGAAATTCGTGCCACTGGAAAATCTCTGCCTCTCGCCCCAATGCGGCTTCGCCAGCACCCATCACGGCAATGCGCTCAGCATCGATGAACAATGGCGCAAGCTGGAGCGGGTGGTCGAAGTCGCAGGCGAGGTCTGGCGCTAGCCGTGCCTGCTGCAAGGCAGGAATAGCGCCGCAGGCGCGACTGCCAGGGGCATTGCGGCGCCGCGCCGCGGATCGACTGTGCATCCCGTTTGCCGTTGCCCCCCGCGAACTGCGAGTTCAGCGCGCGCACGCGACACTGCCGCAACGAATCGCCCGCGCGCTCCCGCGCCGAAACCCGTAAAATTGCGGGTCCTTCAGGTACCCCTTTCATGAATCTCTGCCCAATCACAGACATCATCGCCGACATCAAGACCGGCAAAATGGTCATTCTCGTCGACGAGGAGGATCGCGAGAACGAGGGCGACCTCGTTCTCGCAGCCGATTTCGTCACGCCCGAGGCGATCAATTTCATGGCCAAGCATGGTCGCGGACTGATTTGCCTCACGCTGACCGAACAGCGCTGTCTCCAGCTGAACCTGCCGTTGATGGTGCGCGACAACCGTTCGTCGCTGGGCACCAACTTCACGCTATCGATCGAGGCGGCAAGCGGCGTCACCACCGGCATTTCCGCGCAGGACCGCTCGCATACCGTGGCGGTCGCCGTGGCGGCCGATGCAAAGCCGGATGACATCGTGCAGCCGGGCCATATTTTTCCGTTGATGGCCCAGGCAGGCGGCGTGCTGGTGCGTGCCGGTCATACCGAGGCGGGCTGCGATCTCGCGCAATTGGCGGGCTTGCAGCCGGCGTCGGTCATTTGCGAAATCCTCAAGGACGACGGCACCATGGCGCGCCTGCCCGACCTGATCGAATTCGGCGCCCATCACGGCCTGAAGATCGGTTCGATCGCCGAGTTGATTCACTTCCGCAGCCAGAACGAGTCGCTGGTAAAGCGTGTGGCCGAGCGCCGGATAGAGACTGCGTTCGGCCACTTCGGGCTGATCGCCTATGTCGAGAAACTCTCCGGAGAGAGCCATCTGGCGCTTACTCTGGGGGACGTCACGCCGGGAGACGAGACCCTGGTGCGGGTGCACCAGCCGGTTTCGCTGATCGACCTGATCGACATCGGCCGAGGCGCTCATTCCTGGTCGGTCCAGGCTGCGCTGAAATTCATCGCGGAGGCCGGCAAGGGCGTCCTGGTTCTCCTCAATTGCGCTGAAACCACCGGCCGGTTGCTTGACCGGGCGTCCACCACCGGCAAGTCGCGCATGCCGGTCAAAATGGACCTGCTGATGTACGGTATCGGCGCACAGATTCTTCGCGACCTGGGCGTAGGCAAGATGCGACTGCTCGCCACGCCGCGCAAGATGCCGAGTCTGACCGGCTGGGAACTCGAGACGCTGGGCTTCCTCCAGCCCGCCTCGGGGGGCGAGAACACCAGCGAGCACAGCATGATGCGGACCAGCTAGTGCGGGAAATACCACCGGAACTGAACGGGGCGGGCCAGCGCGTGGGCATTGTGCGTGCGCGTTTCAATGAAGCCGTCGGATTGGCGTTGCTTGGCAGTTGTCTTGGCCGTCTCAACGAGTTGGGCGTGGCCGGCGAGCATATAACCGTGGTCAGTGTGCCGGGCGCGCTCGAGGTGCCGCTGGCGCTGCAGAAACTCGCCGGCACGCGCAAGTATGACGCGCTGATTGCGCTGGGTGCAGTCATCCGCGGCGACACGCTCCATTTTGAAATCGTGTCTTACGAATCGGCTGCGGGTATTGCGCAGGTGCAACTCGACTCCGGCATTCCGGTCGCCAACGGCATCCTCACCACGGACACCGACGCGCAAGCCGGGGCGAGGGTGGTGCAAAAGGGGCGCGACTGCGCCGAAGCAGCCGTGGAAATGGTCAATCTCGCACGCGCCGTTTCGAAACTGCACAAATGAAATCGGCTCGCCGGCGTTCGCGCGAGTATGCGCTGCAGGGGCTGTACGCGTGGCTGCTCTCCGGCGATCCGGCCGACAAGATCCGCAACCAGCTTGCCGAGGACAAGGGATTCGGCAGTGCCGATCTGGTTTATTTCAGCCGTCTGCTGGACGGAACCATTGGTGCCGCCGGTACGCTGAGTGCGGCGATTGCACCGGCTCTGGACCGCAAAATCGAAGAATTGTCGCCGGTCGAACGTGCCATCCTGCTGCTGGGGGCGTTCGAACTCAAGGAATGCGCGGATGTGCCCTACCGCGTGGTGATCAACGAAGCGGTCGAACTCGCCAAACGCTTCGGCGGCACCGACGGCCACAAATACGTGAACGGCGTGCTCGACAAGCTTGCGCGCAGCCTGCGCAGCGAAGAAAAGACCTCGAGGGCGTGAATGCGGCAATCCGGAGCATGGCGGCACCCGGGCAGCGCGCCGAACGGCAATAAGACAGCGGGGCTGAAACACCGCCGGACTGAAACACCACTGGACTGAGCAACGGCTGCAACGGGTTGCGGACTGCAGGAGTCTCGTTAATGAGGGGTCGCCTATTTTGGCGACAAAACCAACCTGGAGTTAGTCGTGAACCAAAACGGTGCTGTCGCCCAAGTTCACGACTAGTGTGTAATGACCGCGGAATTCGAACTGATACGCAAGTACTTCCACCGCGCGACGCCTTCGGCGGTGTTGGGCGTCGGCGACGACTGCGCGCTGGTGCAGCCGCGCCAGGGCATGGCGCTCGCCATCTCCACCGATATGCTGCTCGAGGGGCGGCATTTCCTGCCGGGCACCGATCCGCGCCGGCTGGGGCGCAAATCGCTCGCGGTGAATCTGTCGGATCTTGCAGCGATGGGCGCCGATCCGCGCTGGGCGACGCTCGGGCTGGCGATTCCGGACACCCGCGAATCCTGGCTAAAGCCCTTTGCCGCCGGATTGTTCGAGATGGCGTGCGAGCATGGCGTGGAACTCATCGGCGGCGATACCACACGCGGTCCGCTGACGGTGAGCATCACCATCATGGGCGAGCTGCCGCTGCACCTGGCGCTGCGGCGGGACGGCGCACTCGCCGGCGATGACGTGTGGTTGTCCGGCAGCACCGGCGATGCCGCGCTTGGCCTTGCCTGCCTGCTGCAGGACCCCGCCACGGACATTGCGCGGCTCGATGCGGCTGCGCGCGCGCACTGTATCGCGCGTCTTGAAGATCCGACACCGCGGGTCGAACTCGGCGGCCGGTTGCGCGGCATCGCGCGCAGCGCGATTGACGTGTCCGACGGCCTGCTCGCCGACCTGGGCCACGTCCTTGAAGCCTCGCACGTTCGCGCAGAGTTGAATTGGGAGGCGCTGCCGCGTTCAGCGGCAATCGCATCCTGCGCCGACGCCGGATTGGCGAGGAACTGCCTGCTGGCAGGCGGAGACGATTACGAACTGGTGTTTACCGCGCCGCCATTCCGCCGCGCCGAAGTCGAAGCCGTCGCCCGGGATGTGATGTTGCCACTGACACGCATCGGCATCATCCTGGAGGGCAGTCCGCACGTCGTAGTGCGCGCGGCGGACGGCAGCAAGATAGATGCGCTGCGCCAGGGCTACGATCATTTCCAGTCCTGATCCGAGTCCTGCATGAGCATACACAGCGGGAACTTGAACGCATCGGGGTGGGCAGCATGATGATACGCCCGACCCCGCGATTCCTGCTCTCGCATCCGGCCCACTTCATCGCGCTCGGCTTCGGCACCGGCCTCGCGCCGGTCGCCCCCGGCACGGTGGGCACGCTGCTCGCTTTCCCGCTCTATCACCTCATTGCGCCAGGGATGGCGCCGGAAATGTTTTTCGGCGTGCTTGTGGTGCTGTTTGCATTGGGCGTGTGGGCGTGCGACAGGACAGGCCGCGACATGGGCATAGCCGATCACGGTGCGATGAACTGGGACGAGGTGGTAGCCTTCATGCTGGTGCTCGCATTGACGCCGGAAGGGATCGGCTGGCAGGCTTTCGCCTTCTTTGCTTTCCGCGTTTTCGACGTGCTCAAGCCGCAACCGATCAAGCATTTCGACCGTACCATGAAAGGCGGCCTGGGCGTAATGTTCGATGACGTGCTGGCGGCCGGCTACACTTTGCTGCTGATGGCGCTCGTCAAGCGGTTTTTTTTGCAGTAGCGCACGATTCGACCGATGATCGCCAGGACCGATGAACAAGCCCGATGAATTGCTGACGACCCTCGCCACGCTCGCCGGCGCGCGCCTGCAGGCGCGCGGTGTGCTGCTCGCCACGGCCGAATCGTGCACGGGTGGCTGGGTAGCGGAGGCGGTCACCGCCATCGCGGGCAGTTCGGCGTGGTTCGACCGCGGTTTTGTCACCTACTCCAACGAGGCGAAACAGGAGATGCTCGGTGTCAGCGCCGCCACGCTGGAACGGTACGGCGCGGTCAGCGAGGCAACGGCGCGCGAAATGGCGGCGGGCGCGCTGCGTCACAGCCGCGCCGGCATTGCGCTGGCCATCACCGGCGTTGCCGGCCCCGCCGGTGGCAGTGCGGAAAAGCCGGTAGGAATGGTGTGCTTATCCTGGTCAACCAAGGCGGGCGGCACGGATGCACTCACGCGGCGATTCGATGGCGACCGCTACGCGGTGCGCCGGCAGGCGGTAATTTGCGCGCTTCAGGGCGTGATCGAACGACTGGATGGTGGGGTGATATGACCATGCTGAATTTTCCGGCGATTCCGGCGATTCCGGCGGTGCGCGCACTTGCGATAACGGCCTGGGCCACGCTTGCGGCGCTGGCGGGAACTTCCGCTCATGCCCAGGGCAGCTTCGGCCCATACGTGCCCACGCCGACGGTGATCGTCGACCGGCTGCTCGCCTTTGCCGAAATCAGAAAAGACGACTATCTGATCGATCTGGGCTCGGGCGATGGCCGCATTGTCATTACCGCGGCAAAGCGCTATGGCGCAAGCGGCCACGGCATCGACATCCAGGAAAAGCTGGTCAGCCTTGCCAATGAAAACGCGCTGGCCGCCGGCGTCGGCGATCGGGTGCGATTCCAGCAGGGCGACCTGTTCGAGGCGGATCTGGGCCGCGCCAGCGTCATCACCCTGTACCTTCTCCCGAGCACCATTACGCGGCTGGTGCCGAAGCTGCTCGCCGAATTGAAGCCGGGCTCGCGAGTGGTTTCACATGATTACCCGCTCAAACCCTGGCCGCACGAACGGCATACGCAGTTCGACCTCGAGGAGAAACGCAATATCAGCGGCACCACCTTGACTGTGTTGTACTACTACGTGGTTCCGGCACAGGTGCAGGGCACCTGGGAATTGCGGCTGCCGCAGGCGACGGAATCGGCTGCGGCATCGACCACTGCGCTACGCCTCGCCATAGAACAGACACCTGAACGAGTGACGGCGCGTGCCGGCGCCGGCAATGAAACGACTCTGCTGCGCAATTTTTCGGTGAAAGGCGAGGTCGTCAGCTTTACCCTGCAGCGCACGGGTGGGGCCGCGCTATCCCTAACGGGCAAGGTTGACGCGGATGTCATGGGGGGCAGCCTAGTCACCCCTTCGGGACTGCAGTCATGGACGGCACGGCGCCTGCGGGCGGATGGCAAGTAACCACACCCGCATGAATCATCTCGCTGCCCGGGTCGTTCGACGAGCGCTGGCTTCGCTGTTGCTCGCGGCGGGCATCTTCATCGGCACCGTTGCACCCGGCCATGCACAGGACAGGCAATCCAGTTCGCCGGCCGACAGGAAACCGGAGGCCAGGGACAATGACAACGTTGCCGGTCCGTACGTGCCGACGCCGTGGGTCATCGTCGCTGAAATGCTGAAGCTGGGGGACATCACGGCCGGCGACGTGGTGTACGACCTGGGCTCGGGCGACGGACGGCTGGTGATCACCGCCGCGAAGCGCTTCGGCGCGCGCGGCGTCGGGGTCGAGCTGCAGAGCACCCTGGTCGAGATGGCGGAGATCGGCGCCAGGCACGAGAAAGTTGCCGACAAGGTGAAATTCATCCAGGGCGATCTTTTCCAGGCTGACTTCAGCGAGGCGAGCGTGGTCACGCTGTATCTGCTGCCGCGCTTCGTCACCCGGCTGGTGCCGAAACTTCGCGCCGAACTGAAAGCGGGCTCGCGCATCGTGTCCCACGACTACCCGCTTGCGCCGTGGCCGCCCGACAAGACGCTGATCTTCGACGTGGAGGAGAAGGAACAGATCAGCGGCAGCGTGCGCACTACGCTGTACTACTACGTGGTGCCGGCGAAAATAGGCGGGACATGGCAGTTGACGCTGCCGAAGGAGCTGGCCGGCGGACCTCTGTCGATGGAAGTGGTGCAGGAACCGGATCGCCTGAGCGGCGTGGCGCGCGCCGGCCGTGATGTGCTGCCGTTGCGCGATCCGCTGGTGCGTGCCGACAAGATCCGTTTCGGGCTGCTGCACCGGGGCAGGCTGCTCAGCCTGTCCGGCGTGGTGAGCGGCAGCGGCATGTCGGGCGAGGTTGTGGCGGGCGGCGTGCGCGATCGCTGGAGCGCGCGCCTGCAGCGCCCGGGACCGCTTTGATGGACAATCCGGAATCACGGCGTGTCGGAATCACGGCGCTGACAAGCGCGCGGCACGCGCTTATCATGTGCATATGAACGCGAACCTTCAATCTCCCAATCAGGGCGTCCGGCCCGCGGCGGTCGCCGGCACGTTTTATCCGGGTGACGCAAAGGCGCTGCTGGCCGAGGTGGCCGACATGCTGGCGCACACGCCGGAAAGATTGCCTGCGCCCGGATTTCCCAAAGCAGTGATCGTGCCGCACGCGGGATTCATTTATTCCGGTCCGGTGGCGGCGCATGCGTACGATCTGCTGCGCGCGGCGCGCGGCATCGTCAGCCGGGTCATCCTGCTCGGTCCGTGCCACCGGGTTGGGGTGCACGGTCTGGCGCTGCCCGGGGCGCGGGCGTTCGACACGCCACTCGGGCGCGTGCCCGTCGATCAGGCCGCAGTCGCCGCCGTGCGCGGCATGCCGCAGGTGACGGAGTTTCCAGCCACCCATGCACAGGAGCACTCGCTGGAGGTGCAACTCCCCTTTCTGCAGAGCGTGCTGGGAGATTTTTCACTGGTGCCCTTCGTCGTCGGCACCGCCTCGCCGCAGCAAGTGGGCGAGGTGCTGGAGCGCCTCTGGGGCGGCCCGGAAACGCTGATCGTGATCAGTTCCGACCTGTCGCACTATCACGCCTACGAGATTGCGCAAGAGATGGATGGCAAAACGGTGCAGGCCATACTCGATCGGGACACCGGCATCGATCACCAGCAGGCCTGTGGCGCCACGCCTATCAGCGGCATGCTGGTGGCGGCACAGCACCATGGTTTGCGCCCCGAACTGCTCGACTGCCGCAATTCGGGTGATACCGCCGGCGGGCGAGGCCGGGTCGTGGGCTATGCAGCTTTTCGTTTTGCCGGCGACGAGCCGCCGGCGTTCGGCGCGGCGCACGGCCGGTTCCTGCTGGCGCGGGCGCGCGAGGCCATCGGCCAGAAACTCCAGGGGACACCCGTGGCGGCCGTGAACAACGCCGTATTGGCCGAACCCGCCAATGCGTGGATGCGCGAACAGCACGCGACCTTCGTCACGCTGAAGCTCGATGGGCAATTGCGGGGCTGCGTCGGCTCGCTCGAACCGCACCGGCCGCTTGCCGAAGACGTGGCGCAGAACGCCCTGGCCGCCGCGTTCGGCGACGGCCGTTTCAAGCCGCTCAGTCGGGCCGAGTTCGAGCGGATCGAGGTCGAGGTGTCGATATTGTCGCTGCCGAAGGTGGTCGCCTTCGCCGACCACGCCGACCTGATTGGTCAGCTTCGCCCGGGCATTGACGGCCTCATCCTGGAATACGGCGAAGGCGGCACGGCGCGCCGTGGCACGTTCCTGCCGCAGGTGTGGGAGCAACTGCCGCAGCCCGAAGCGTTTCTGCGCAACCTGAAACAGAAGGCGGGCCTGCCCGCCGACACGCCTACCAGCCGCTGCCGCATCAAGCGCTATTCGGTATTGAAATGGCGCGACTCGGACGCCATCTAGCGGATATGACCGGGCAAATTACCGATCAAGTCTACGCGGGGCGATACTGGCACCTTCTCGATGACGGGCGGATGCAGTGCGACCTTTGCCCGCGCGACTGTCGCTTGCATGAAGGCCAGCGCGGCGCCTGTTTCGTGCGCATGCGCGGCGAGGGCGACTGGCGCGACCGCATGATCCTCAGTACCTACGGCCGTTCGTCTGGGTTCTGCGTCGATCCGATCGAGAAAAAACCGCTGAACCATTTCTATCCGGGATCGAGCGTCCTGTCGTTCGGCACCGCGGGTTGCAACCTCGCCTGCAAGTTCTGCCAGAACTGGGATATCAGCAAGTCGCGCGATTTCGACCGGCTCGCCGACCAGGCAAGCCCGGAGACCATCGCGAAATCGGCGCAGCAGTTGGGGTGCAGGAGCGTCGCATTCACCTACAACGATCCGGTGATTTTCGCCGAGTACGCGATGGACGTGGCGGACGCCTGCCACGCGGTCGGTGTGAAGACGGTTGCCGTGACCGCCGGCTATATCCATGCTGAGCCGCGGCGCGAGTTCTTCGCGAAGATGGATGCGGCCAACGTCGATCTGAAAGCGTTCACCGAGGATTTCTATTTCAAAATTACCAGCGCGCACCTGCAACCGGTGCTGGACACGCTGGTGTACCTCAGGCACGAGACCGAGGTCTGGTTCGAAATCACCACGCTGCTCATCCCGGGCAAGAATGACGGCAACGAAGAACTCGAGGCGCAGTGCCGCTGGATCGCCCGGGAACTGGGACCGGATGTGCCGCTGCATTTCACCGCGTTCCATCCGGATTACAAGATGCGGGACGTCGCGGCGACACCACCTGAAACGTTAACGCGGGCGCGCAACATCGCCCTGTCGCACGGCCTGCGATATGTGTTCACCGGCAACGTGCATGACGCCGACGGCGGCAGTACCTATTGCCCCCACTGCAGCAATGCCCTGATCGCCCGCGACTGGTACAACATCCTCAATTACCGGGTCACGGCCGATGGCCACTGCATGGAGTGCGGCGGCGCGATCGCCGGCCGGTTCGAGAAGTTCGGCAAGCCGTTCGGGCCGCGCCGCATCCCGGTTCGACTCGCAGCCTGAGGCACGCGAGCCGGCCGCCATGTCCCCTTCCCTGCCCCAGCATATTTTTGACGAACTGAAAGCGGCCGAGGTCCGCCAGGTAGCCTATGTGCCGGATGCCGGACACAGCGCCCTGATCCGGCTCTGTCACGCGGAGCCCGGCATGCGTGCGGTGTCGCTTACCACCGAGGAAGAAGGCGTCGCCATGCTCGCGGGCGCCTGGCTGGGCGGCGATCGCGGCGTGCTGCTGCTGCAATCCAGCGGTGTCGGCAACTGCATCAACATGCTTGCCATCAACCGCGAGTGCCGTATTCCCCTGCTCGCGCTGGTGACCATGCGCGGGGAGTGGGGGGAATTCAACCCCTGGCAGGTGCCGATGGGCCGGTCGACCCAGGCTGCGCTCGATACCGCCGGGGTCGAAGCCTATCGCGCGGATTCCGAGGCGGATGTCGTGGAGACGGTGCAAGCCGCCGCGAAGCTTGCATTCGATTCATTCCGGCCGGTCGCGGTGCTGATAGCGCAACGGGTCATCGGCACCAAGCGCTTCGAGAAGTGAGAACCCATCATGCCCGCTCCACTTGAACGTCGCGCCGCCATCGCGAACCTGATGCGCGGCCGCGGGGACGCGCTGGTCGTGGCCGCGCTCGGCAATCCAAGCCGCGACGTATTCTCCACCGGCGATACGCCGCACAACTTCTATCTCTGGGGCGGCATGGGGGGCGCAGTGATGCTGGGCTTCGGCCTGGCGCTGGCGCAGCCCGCGCGCAGGGTGCTGGTGGTCACCAGCGACGGCGAAATGCTGATGGGCCTGGGCTCGCTTGCAACCATAGGCGCGGAACAACCGGCCAATTTCGCCATTGCTGTGGTCGATAACGAACGCTATGGCGAGACCGGCATGCAGGCGAGCCACACCGGCCGTGGCGTGGATCTCGCCGGCATTGCCCGCGCCGCCGGGTTCGGCGATGCGGCGACGATACGAACCGGGGTGGAACTCGACGCGCTTGCCGCCAGGCTGTTCACGGCGCGCGGGCCGCTGTTTGCGGCGATCAAGGTGTCCTCCGATCTGGCGGCACCGTTGCTGCCGCCGCGCGATGGCCCTTACCTGCGCAGCCGCTTCCGGGAGGCGCTGCTGGGCGCGCAGGCGCATTGACGAGACCGGACGAGGGGGCACACGCCCACTGATCCTCTTCCGGCCGGCGCTAGGCCGGCGTTGGTGTCCCGGTGCCCGCCAGCTCGAAGGCCTCTGCCAGCAATTCGTAGGACCGATGGCGCGGGGCCGGATCGTAGGTCCAGGTGACGATCACCAGTTCATCGAGCTCGAGTCGGGTGGCCAGTTCATTCAGCTTACCGGCGACCTGATCCGCGGAACCCACGATCGCCTTGCGGCGCAGTTTCTGCGAAATGGCCTTCTCCGCCGCGGACAAGGGGCGGGCCGCGGCCTCCTCGGGCGAGATCAGCGGCAGCCTTATGCCGTATTCGCGATCGATGCTCGAGCGCTCACGCGACTTGAACTGGTGCTGGGCTTGTTCCTCCGTATCGGCGGCAAGCGCCCACACGCAGATGGTGGCCTGCGCTATCGGGTTGCGCGGGCTGGGACGGTAGTTGCTGCGGTACAGATCCAGCGCCTGCTCCACACCGGTGCCGTCGCTGAAGAAATAAGCGAACGCATACGGCAGGCCGAAATAGGCCGCCAGTTGCGCGCCGTAGTCCGAACTGCCGAGCATCCACATGTCCGGAGTACTCGGGCCAGACGGGCTGGCAACGATTTTCCTGAAAGGATGGCCCTCCGGCAAGGGTGTGTCGGACACCCAGTGCTGCAACTCCTGCACCTGCTGGGGAAAGTGGTCATGGACGTTCTGCGGATTCGGGTTGAGGGCGTGCGCGGTCAGCTGGTCCGATCCGGGCGCGCGGCCGATGCCCATGTCGATCCGGCCGGGCGCAATCGCTTCCAGCACGCGAAACTGCTCGGCCACTTTCAATGACGAGTAGTGCGGCAGCATGATGCCCGCACTGCCGACGCGGATGCGCGGGGTGGTTGCCGCGATCGCCGCCATGAGCACCTCGGGCGCGGTTCCGACGATGTTGCCGGAATTGTGGTGCTCCGATACCCAGTAGCGGTGGTAACCCAGTTTGTCGCAATGCCTGGCGAGCGCCAACGTTTCGCGTATTGCGGCGTCCTGCGTCTTGCCTTGCGACGCCGTCGATTGATCCAGTACCGACAATCTCATATTCGTGTCTGCCTTGAAAACGCTTCGATTCATGCGGGCCAGGTTCGTGAGTCTATTCATTCGCGGGACCAATGGCTATACTCACGCCGCGAGCGCGGCTAGGGCGCTTGGATCACCAGGAAAACCGGCCTCATGGCACGCAGTTTGATCGCAGTGGATACCGGTGGAACGTTTACCGATCTGGTGGCTTTCGATCCCGAAAGGGACGAGATCAGGTACACGAAAAGCCTGACGACCCACGCCGATCCGATCAGGGCGATCATGGACTGCGTGGCCAAGACGGAGGTCGCGCTGAACGGCACTGCGATGTTTACGCACGGCACGACGCTGGTGGTGAACACGCTGATCGAGCGATCCGGGCCGCGCATCGCGCTGGTTGCAACGCGGGGTTTTGGAGACGTCGTCGATCTCGGGCGAGGCAACCGCACCGACCAGTTTGACCTTTACTATCGCCGCGATCCGGCTCTGGTCAGGCGGAACTCCCGTTTTGAACTGGATGAGCGCGTGGATGGTTCCGGCAACATCCTCGAGAGCCCGTCGAAAACGGATGTCGAGGCGATTGCCGCGCGAATCCGGGAGTTGAATATTTCCGCAGTCGCGATTTCCTTTCTGAATTCCTATATTGAACCTGCCAATGAGCGCCTGGTTGCAGGCTGGCTGCGCGAGTTGCTTCCCGGTTGCTTTGTGACGGCAAGCACCGAACTGAGCCGCGAGTGGTACGAGTTCGAGCGGACTTCCACCGCCACCGCCAACGCCTATGCGGGACCCAAGGTCGGCACCTACGTCAGGCGTCTCGACGAGGAACTGCGCACGCGGGAATTTTCCGGCCAGTTCCTGATGATGGGGTCAAACGGAGGAATGTTGTCTGCGCGGCAGGCTGCGGTGTCGCCGGTGATGCTGGTGGAATCCGGCCCCATAGGCGGCTGCATCGGCGCGGGCGTGTACGGGATGGCCTTGGGCATCTCGAACCTGATTGCGTTCGATATGGGTGGCACGACCGCCAAGTGTGCAGTGGTCCGGGACGGAGAATTCGATGTCGTGTCCACCTACCACATCGGCGGGTATGGGCGTGGCATTCCCATCCGTACCCCTGTCATCGATATTGTGGAGGTCGGCGCCGGGGGCGGGTCGATTGCCTGGCTGGACGAGCAACGACGCCTGCACGTAGGTCCGCGCAGTGCCGGTTCCGCACCGGGACCGGCCTGCTATGGCCGTGGCGGACTGGATCCTACGGTGACCGATGCGAATCTGGTCCTGGGACGGCTCAATCCGGAGCGCTTTCAGGGCGGCGAGATGGCGCTGGACAAGATGGCAGCGCGCAAGGCCATCAGGGAGCGCCTGGCGGATCCGCTCGGGTTCAGTGGTGAAGACAGTCTTTATAGACTGGCCGGCGGGATAGTCGAGATCGCGGTCGTTACGATGAGCGGCGCGATAAAGCGGATAACCGTGGAGCGCGGCAAGGATCCGCGGGACTTCACGCTGTTTTGCTACGGCGGCGGCGGACCATTGCATGCTGTGGATCTGGCGCGAGAGTTATCCATTCCGCGGGTCCTGATCCCGCCCGAGCCGGGAAATTTCTCGGCCATCGGGATGTTGCTCGCCGACGTTCGCCGCGATGCAGGCCGCACCTTCCTGATGCGTCTGGACGAACAAGCGATAGCGCCCATGCGAGCGGTTTTCGAGGAGATTGCCGATCTTCTCAGAGCCTCTCTTGCGGAGAATTTTGCGGGCTTCCCGATCAGGATCGAGCATTCCGCGGAAATGCGCTTTGTCGGGCAGTTCCATACCGTGCGGATCAAGGTGACGCAGGACAGCGCACCACGCATTCAGCAGCATTTCGAGCAGGAGTATCTGTCCCGGTACGGGCACCTGATGCGGGCCGGGGTTGTCGAGTTTGTTTCCCTGCATAGCGCGGCTTTCGCAGCCGTCCCGCATCCCGAGCTGACGTCCATCCATCGGCGCGCCGGAACCGTGCAGGGGCAACCACGCCATGAAATGCGGCCGGTATATTTTTCGGATCGGAAAGCGGCGCTGCCGACGAAAGTATTTGCGCGGGAAGCACTGCCCGCCGGATTCGGCGAGGCGGGTCCTGCAGTGATAGAGGAGTACGGATCGACCACCATCATCGGGCCGGCCGACCGTTTCGATATGGGATCATTGGGCGAGATCGTGATCCATGTCGGCGCCTGAAGCCGAGACGCGATTCAAGGAACGCACTGGACCTACGATGCAGATCGACAACGATCCGATACTGACTGAAATCATCCGCGAGAAATTGCAGTCCATTCCGGATCTGGTGGAAGCCGACCTCACGCGCACTGCATTCAGTCCGCTGATTTACGAGTACAAGGACTATTCGGTCGGGATGGTGGATGTGCGGGGGCGCATCATTGCCCTTGCGCGCCACGGCCTGCCCATGTTCACCGCCTCCATCATCGGCGCCGCGGTCCTGGATGGCATCTCCATCTACGGCGAGCATGGCATAGTCAGGGGCGACGTGCTGCTGACGAATCATGCCGGGACGATAGGCCAGCATCTCAACAACGTCGTGATGTACACGCCGGTATTCGACGCCGCCGGCCGATTGGTTGCTTTTATGTCTGTCGTTGCGCACTGGATCGACATAGGCGGGCGCTACCCCGGGTCGTGCGCCGGAACCGATACCACCGAACTGCTGCAGGAAGGAATTCAGCTTCGGACAGTCAAGCTGCACCGGGCCGGCGAACCCGTGGAGGACATCTACCGCATCATCGAGCACAACAGCCGGCTTCCGGAAATGTTGCTGGGCGACATTGCGGCTCAGGTTGCCGGTTGCATCAAGGGCGCGGCATTGTTCGGCGAACTGCTGCGGCGCCACGGAACCGATGTCATGCTCGCTGCAATAGATTCCATCTGGTCAGCGTCCGAAAGCGCTGCCCGTGCCGCGGTCCGATCCGTGCCCGAGGGCATCTACGAGATGCGCAGCCACCTGGATGACGATGGCGTCGACATCGGCAGGCGCATTCCGGTCAATATCAAGGTGCAGATCGCGGCGGGAGATTTCATTGTCGACTTCAGCGAAGTCGGCGAGCAGGTGCGGGGACCCTACAATTCCGGGATATTCGGCGGGGCGGAAACGGCGGCCCGTGTGGCTTTCAAATACCTGTTTACGCCGGACGAACCGCCGAATGAAGGGGGTTTTGTGCCGGTAAAGATCAGGATTCCCAACGGGAAATTCCTCAGTGCGTCGGCCTCCGCGCCCATGGGCAAGTACTCGTCCACCCTGGCGACCGTGACCGACACGATCATAGCCGCAATGGCGCCGGTGATGCCGGGCCGCGTTGCGGCGGGCCATCATGCTTCCTTCGGTATGATGAATGTGAGCGGGATAAATCCGAAATCGGAACGGTACTTCAATTATCTCGACACGGCGCACGGCGGATGGGGTGCATCGGCCCGGGCAGACGGCGTCGGGCCCTACAAGACGCTGATGCACGGAGACAACAAGGATATTCCCATCGAAGTGCTGGAGGCGCTCTACCCGATCCGCGTAACGCGGCACCGGTGGCGGTGCGATTCCGGTGGCGCCGGGATGCATCGCGGTGGCTCAGGCGTGGAAAAAACGTTCCTTGTGCTCTCCCAGGTGATGGCGAACTTTTCCTTCGAACGCTCCAGTTGCGCGCCATGGGGGCTGTTCGGTGGCGCCAGCGGGGCGACCGGCCTGGTGGAGATCGAGCGAACCGGCGGTGAGCGCCGCGTAACGCACAAGGAGAGCGGGATCCGGTTCGAAGCGGGCGATCGGTATCATGTCCGTTCCGGTGCCGGCGGGGGTTACGGACCTCCGCTGCAGCGCGATCCTCGGCTTGTCGCCATGGACGTTGAGGACGGACACGTCTCGGCCGGTCTCGCGCGCGACATTTACGGGGTTGCCGTCACCGCCGAGGGCATTGTCGATGCGCGGGCGACGGTCGCGCTTCGTGCGGCATTCAAATCGACTCAATCGCAGTAAGGAGGAGCAGAACATGAAAAATATTCGATTCGTTCTAGCCGTGCTCGCACTGCTTGCGGCCTGTGGCGCATCGGCGCAGACCTACCCGAACAAGCCGATTCGGTTCGTGGTGCCGTTTGCCGCCGGTGGTGGTGTGGACGTAACAGTGCGGACGATCGTGCAAAGGATGACGGCGCTGGGCCAGCCGCTGCTGGTGGATAACCGCACCGGTGCCGGTGGCAGCGTCGCCGCGGACGTGGTCGCGAAAGCGGCGCCGGATGGCTATACGTTTCTGGCCACGACCAGCGGCCATACCATCCTGCCGCACCTGCAGAAGGTAGCGTGGGATCCGGTGAAGGATTTTGTGCCCGTGACTACGCTCGTCGCGTATCCGCTGATGCTGGCCGCGCATCACGCCGTGCCGGCAAACTCGCTGGTCGAGCTAGTTGCCTATGCAAAGACAAGACCCGGCACCTTGAACTATGGCACCGGCGGGGTGGGGACGCCGCCGCACCTGGCCATGGAGTTGCTGAAAAGCATGGCCGGACTGGACATCGTTCACGTCGCCTTCAAGGGCAACGGGCCGGCGACCACCGCCCTGCTCGCCGGCGACATACAGCTGATGCTGGATACGATGATCGGATCGATGCCCGGCGTACGCGCCGGCAAGCTGAAGGGCCTGGCTGTCACGAGCGCGGGGCGGTCCGCCATTGCACCGGAGATTCCGACAATGCGCGAGGCAGGGTTGCCAGGGTATGAGTTTGAAGGCTGGACCGGCGTTTTTGCGCCGGGCGGGACGCCAAGGGCAATAGTGGACCGGATGAATACCGAACTCGCCAAGGCACTCCTGATGCAGGACGTGAAGGACAGGCTGGTGGCGTTGGGCTATGAACCGAAAGCCATGACGCCGGAACAGTTTGCGATTCTGGTCGAAAGGGATCTGGCCAAGATCGGGAAAATCGTGAAGGACGCGAGAATTCAAGTGGATTGATTGCGCCAGGTTAAGCCTGTGAAAGGGGGCGGCAAGAAGGAGAAAGAGGGAGAAAGAGGAAGAACGAGGAAGAACGAGGAAGAAAAAGCGGAAACCTTTCGAAGCAGTCGAGAGGGCTTGACTTCCTCCCGGCAAAGGCTAACCACCAGCCGGGAGCGAGCCTTGCGCGAGGCGGGTAACGGTCCTTCCCGCTTCCCACGCCCCGGATCATGCATCGCTACACTTGAGCCATGCGAATCTGCGAATCTGCGAATCTGCGAATGCGAAGAACCGGAAACCTTGATCGGGCACGTCGGCGTCTGCGAGGGGTGAGGGCGGCAACGTCCTCACCGGCGCGGCAGCCGGCGGATTGAAAAGCCATGGAGCACCACACATGAACGCACTCGAAGATCTCGCGCTCGCCTACCGCATCCTCGCCGAGCACGGCGTGATCGACGGCTATGGGCACGTCAGCATTCGCTCGGCGGCCGATCCCGGCCGCTATTTCCTGTCGCGCTCGTTGGCGCCGGAACGGGTCACCCCGGAGGACATTCTCGAATACGATCTGGACAGCCATGCGGTGGATGCGCGCGGGCGCGAGTCGGTGCGGGAGCGCTTCATCCACGGCGAGATCTACAAATCGCGACCCGAGGTCAACGCCGTGGTGCACAACCATTCGCCCTCGGTCATTCCGTTCAGCGTCGCGGGCGAGGCGCTGCGGCCGATCTTCCACATGGCCGCCTTCGTCGGCGCCGGCGTGCCGAATTTCGAAATTCGCGATGCCGAGCGCGGCACCGACCTGCTGGTCAAGACGCCTTACCTCGGACAGGCGCTGGCGAAGACGCTGGGCAAATGTCCCGCGGCGCTGATGCGCGGCCACGGCGCGGTGGTGGTGGGCGAGAACCTGCCGCGCGCCGTGGGGCGCAGCGTCTACCTGGAGATGAGCGCGCGCATGCAGATGCAGGCCACGCTGATTGCGGGCAGCAGCGGGAAGGCCATCACCTACATGGACGAAAGCGAAGTGCTGGCCTCGGTCCCGGCGCAGGATTACAGCCGGGCCTGGCCGATGTGGCGCGCCAATGCGCTGAAGAAAATGCGCGCGGAAAGCTGATCGCCTCCCGGGCTGGTTTTCAGGATGGTCCGGGAACTTGAAATTGAGCGTGCGCACTTTTGCGATGCGCGAAACCATCAATACGCGGCTTGCGGGGCAGGGGTGAAAAATCCACTTGACAATATTTCGTTCGACCGCTTAGCCTCCAATCGTTAGATGGCTAATGATTTTTTCACGGGCCCGGAATCGAAGTCTCAGGATCCACGCTCGTACGGCATAGGGGCGTGGTTTTTTCAAATGATCAGGACTCGAAGCAATGAGCATTAGCGGCAAGCCAGAAGAAGAATTCCTTGAGCTTGAAAACGGAAAACTGCGCATTCGACGCAAGGGCGAAGGGCGTCCCCTGCTTTTCCTGCACGGCGCCCATGGAATGACCTCGTGGCTGCCGTTTCTCGATGAACTGGCCACGCGCTTCGAGGTAATCGCCCCGGATCATCCAGGATTCGGGCAGTCTGAATCGTCATCGAGCATGGACAACATCGCCGACCTGGCGCGTGTCTATCTCGAACTGATTGACAGGCTGGGCGGGATTAAGCCGCATGTTGTCGGGCACTGCATCGGTGGATGGATTGGAATGGAAATCGCACTGCGCTCGCCATTGGTTAGCTCCCTGACATTGATCAATTCCGCCGGAATCCATGCGGACGCGCAGAAGGGTGATTTCTTCATGTGCCCTCCGGATGAACTGCCGGATCTGATGTTCTCCGACGCTGCGTTCGGGCGCCGCTATTTCGAAGAGGAGAAGGCCGCCGATGATGAGGTGCAGTACCGCAATCGCGTTATGGCGGCGAAGCTCGCCTGGCATCCAAGGTTGTTCGATCCGCATCTTCACAAATGGTTTTGTCGGATAAAAATTCCACTTCAGATCATCTGGGGGGAAGAAAACCGGGTGCTTCCGAAGCAGTTTGGGGACATGTATTCGCTGGCGCTGGGCAGACCGCTCACGCTGATACCCGAAGCCGGGCATCTCGCCCATGTGGAGCGGGCGGCGGAATGTGCACGGCATGTGCAACTATTCATCGAGCACTGAGGAGGATGCATGCAAGTTTTTATATTTCACCTGATGCCCTATGCCTACATGGACCTCAATTACGAGAAGAAATGGCGCTCCTCGTGGGTAGTTATGCCAAATACCGAGTTTGATCCGGTAAAGGGTCATGAACTGTACAACCGCTATCTGGATGAATTGGAACTGGCGGCGGAACTCGGGCTGGACGGGGTTGCAATCAACGAACATCATCAAACCGCGTACGGGTTAATGCCCTCGCCGGTGGTAATGGCTTCCGCCCTGTCGCGCCGGGTCAAGAAAGCCAAGATCGCGATTCTCGGAAACGCATTCTGCCTCCGCGAGCATCCGCTGACCCTGGCCGAAGAACACGCGATGCTCGATGTCATCACCGGCGGTCGATTGATCACGGGGATGGTCCGCGGGATTGGCGCCGAGTATCACTCGATGGCCGTGAATCCGGTACTTTCCCACGAGCGTTTTCATGAGGCGCACGATCTGGTGGTGCAGAGCTGGACCCGGCCAGGCCCGTTCGCCTTCCATAGCAAGCACTATCACTTCGAGTACGTCAACGTGTGGCCACGTCCTTTTCAGAAGCCGCACCCGCCGATCTGGTGTCCGTCGACCGGCAGCGCCGAGACGATTGAGTGGGCGGCACACCCGGACAGAAAATACGTTTACATGCAAACCTACAGTCCGGTGAGATCGGTAGCCAAATTCCTCAATCAGTACCGGGAAGCTGCCGAGAATAAATATGGCTACCGGGCGGAATCCACAAAGATAGGTTGGGCCGCGCCCATATTTATTGCCGACACCGACGAGAAAGCGCGTGAACTCGCGAAGCCTCACATCGAGGCGATGTTCAACAAGTACCTGAATCTTCCATTCGAGATGATGTTCCCTCCCGGATACGTGTCGCTTGCGACGGCACGCCGCATGGCCACGCACAAGAGGCAATTGAGCGGTGGAGTGACGGTGGATCACCTGATCGGCGAGGGCATCGCCGTTATCGGTTCGCCCGATACGGTGAGACGCAAACTTCAGGAGGCGCACAGCCTTATCGGATTTCAGAATTTCCTCGCGCTGCTCCAGTTCGGAACGCTCCCGCGGGACCTGACCGAGCAGAACATCAGGCGCTTCTGCTCGGAGGTCGCACCAACGATCCAGCAGCTTTCCGACAGGGAATATATGGGATTTGCCGAAAGCTGTCGCGAGCTCGCCGCCTAGGCGGGTGGCAAACAGAGTGTCGTCGTAGATGCAGGTTACAAGCAGTATGAGGTGTCGCGTCTGCGGGCCGAGGCAGCAAGAGAGGCGATGCGGAGAGGGTGCGCGCTAGCGGCGCATCGGTGCAGGAATATCAACCGGGGAGTTCGACAAACCATGACTGCGCAAACCCACGCCAGAGAGGCACGTGCGCTGCGTGCAAGACTTGATCATCCGGTGGTCGACGGCGACGGCCATATTCTGGAATTCCTGCCGCTCTTTTTCGACTATTTCAAGCAAGTGGGTGGGGGCGATCTTTACACGCGCTACATGTCCCGCGGAAAGGTAAGCGATCGCTATTCGTCTCCCGCGGAGCGCGAGGAGCGGCGGCTGTCCCGCTCGCCGTACTGGACCATGCCGGCCAAGAACACTCTGGATCGAATGACGGCGACGTTGCCTGCGCTGCTGCGCGAGCGGCTTGACGAATTCGGCATCGACTTCACGGTCCTATACCCGACTCTGGGACTGAATCTGTACAACGAGCCCGATCAGGAGTTCAGGCAAGCGTTATGTCGCGCATACAACACGATGGTCGCCGATCATTACCGCGAGCATTCGGATCGCATGACGCCGGTCGCGATTATTCCGGCCTTCACCCCCAAAGAGGCTATCGATGAACTCGACCACGCGATACGTACCCTCGGGCTGAAAGCAATGACGCTCGGGACTATGGTCCGCCGTCCCATCGAGGCCGCCAGGAAGATATCTCCCGAGGCCGCGCGCTATGCGGTCTGGTTCGACAATCTGGCGCTCGACAGCGCTTACGACTACGACCCGTTCTGGGCCAAGTGCGTGGAGCTGAAGGTTTCGGTCGCATCCCATGTTGACGCCATAGGCCGCGGCTTTCGCACCTCGACATCCAATTATACGTATAGCCAAGTAGGCTGTTTTGCCGAGGTCGGAGAGGCATTCTGCAAGGCGGTCGTCCTTGGTGGCGTGGCGCGCCGCTTTCCTCGGCTGAACTTTGCTTTCCTGGAGGGAGGAGCGGGCTGGGCCTGCGATCTCTTTCGCGGGCTCGATAGTCGTCTCAAGAAGCGCAGCGGTGAGGCGCTAGACAACTACAATCCGGCGCGGCTGAACCAGAAGTTGGCCGAGGAACTGGTCGATCGCTACGGCGGTCGGCTGCTTGCAGGGAAATTTCCCCTTGCTCGCCTCCAGGAATTCAATGTCATGGCGCCGACAATTTCGCTCGATGGCATCAGTCGGGAGCACCCTGATACAGTCGACGAATGGCAGTTGAGCGGGATTCGCAAGCGCGAGGAGCTCATTGATGTGTTTGCCCGCCAGTTCTATTTCGGTTGTGAAGCCGACGATCCGACCGCGAGCCTGGCTTTCAGAGGGACCGGCACCCCGCGGAGTACTCCGTTACGCGCAATATTCAGCTCCGACTTGGGACATTGGGACGTCGTCGACATGCGTGAAATCATGTCAGAGGCATTTGAGTTACTCGATGACGGAGCGCTCGATGAGAGCCAGTTCCGACAATTCATGTTCGCTTATCCAGTCGCCCAGCACGCGACGATGAACCCGGATTTCTTCCGAGGAACGATAGTCGAGGATGCGGTCGAGAAGGAAATGAAAGTTGCGCTCGCCGCGTGAGTGGCGGGTCGGTCGCCTCTCGAACGGAGGTCGGCCGGCGGACTGTGCCTGTTGCGCGGTGTGCCCGGCGCAAAACCCTAGACGGAGTTCGATATGAAGGTACTGCAAGGGGTCCGGGTACTGGATCTCGGGATTTTTCTCAGCGCACCTTATGCCGCGCAACTGCTGGCAGAACTCGGCGCAGATGTAATTAAGGTGGAACGTCCCAATGCGGGAGACCCGTTCCGGGCGTTCGCCGAAGCAGGTGGTGTGTCCAATCCGATTTACCGGGCGCACAATCGGCACAAGCGGGCGGTCGCACTCGACTACACGAAAGCAGAAGGTCTGAACTTGCTGTTGGATTTGGTCAAGTCGTCCGATGTGTTCATCATGAACGTGCGCCCCGGCGTGGCAGAAAAGCTCGGTTTGTCGGCAGCCAGACTGAAGGAAATAAACCCGAGGCTGATCTACTGCGCCGTCACGGGATTCGGCACATCGGGGCCGTACAAGAGCAAACCTGGTTACGACAACATCGCCCAGGCTCTGTCCGGATGGCTGTCGCGTTTTCATCAGGGAGCGGACGCAAGAGTCCCGGGGCCCGCGGTATCCGATGCATTCACCGGAATCTTCGCTTGTATCGGCATTTTGGGCGCGCTGCACGAGCGCCAGAGTTCGGGTAAAGGCAGGACGGTCGAGGTCAACATGCTCGAGGCCACCCTTGCCATGGCTATCGAGCCCATCATGTACTCGCTTCAATTCGGAGAAGAACAGCCGTTTTATCAACGCGGTGCGATGTCGCAGGCCTATATCGTCACCTGCAAGGACGGCAAACGCCTCTCGCTGCAGTTGTCGTCACTGCCCAAGTTCTGGCAACGGCTCACGGCGGCGATCGAACGTCCCGATATTCTGGATCGCTATCCCGATCGCAATTCGAAAATAGAAAAATATGCCGAGCTGGCAGGCGAGTTGTCCGACATTTTCGCGAAGAAAACGAGGGATGAGTGGATCGATCGCCTGTCCCAACAGGACGTTCCGTTTTCTCCCGAGCGAACGATGGCCGAGTTGGAAGCGGACCCACAGATTCAGCATCTAGGTGTCTTCTACGAGATGCAGCATCCCAAGGATGGTACGGTGAACTCCCTGCACCGTCCGATTCGCTATGACGGCTCGCACGACTTTGATTTCCGGCCCGCGCCCGGACTGGGGGAGCATACGGACGAGGTATTTCTTGAGATTGGAATCGCCCCCGATGAGTTATCGCGGCTTCGCGGTCTTGGGGTGATTTGATCGGTGGGACCGCTGGCGGGGATAAAAGTCATCGAGATGGTGGGCATCGGTCCGGGCCCGCTTTGCGCGATGCTACTGGCAGACATGGGTGCGGAAGTGATTCGCATAGATCGGCCGGGAGGCGAGTCGCGTAGCGGTCGCAGCGCCGGATTGCTGGGTCGAAACCGGAAATCGGTCATAGTGGATCTGAAGAATCCGGCAGGAATAGCTACCGTGCTTCGACTGACGAAGCGAGCCGACGCATTACTTGAAGGATTCCGGCCTGGCGTGATGGAGCGTCTCGGCCTTGGGCCAGACGAGTGCCTTATGCGCAATCCCGGGCTGGTGTACGGACGAATCACCGGCTGGGGTCAGGATGGCCCCCTCGCCCAGAGTGCGGGGCACGACATCAATTACATCGCGCTGTCGGGCGCGCTGCATGCGATCGGTGAAAAAGGAGGAAGACCTCTTGCGCCCCTGAATCTGCTCGGAGACTTTGCCGGTGGCGCCATGTTCCTCGCCTTCGGCATGGTGTGCGCGCTACTGGAAGCACGACAATCGGGCATGGGGCAGGTGATCGACTCTTCGATGGTCGAGGGAACGGCTGTGCTGACAACGCTGTTCTATGCAATGCACCAGGCCGGAACATGGAACGATGAGCGCGGCACCAATGGCGTGGACGGGGCTTCGCATTTTTATAACACCTATGAAACCCAGGATGGCAAGTGGATAGCAGTCGGGGCGATGGAATCGCAGTTCTACGCGACGCTGGTCAGCAAGATCGGCGCCGATCCCGAATTATTCAAGGAGCAGAACCAACCGGACAAGTGGCCGCAATTGAAAGCAGAACTGGCCCGTATTTTCAAATCCAGGACGCGCGAGCAGTGGCAGGCGCTTCTGGAGGGTGGCGACGCTTGCTTCTCGCCGGTACTGTCTCTGGCCGAGGCACCCGCTCACCCTCACAATCGTGCACGCGGCGCCTTTATCGAAGTGGAGGGCACTGTCCAGCCTGCGCCTGCGCCAAGATTCAGTCGAACCCGGCCCGAGGTGAAACATGGGCCGCGTCCTCCGGGTACCGATACCGTGGAAGTGCTGCAAGCCTGGGATTTCAGCAGGGATGAAATCCGCGCACTGGAATCGACGGGGGCAGTCGTTGCTCGCCGCTAGCGTCCCGTCGCGTGGCCACAGGCGTGTCCGCGCCTGGAACCAGCAACCTTTGCCGCTGTCGGCGTGTACCGTCGCGCCGGATTTCGCTCCCAGTTGCGGACGACCCCGTCAATTGGTGGAAACAATATGCAGTGCATAAGGCCGAGTTCCAGTACCTTCGTCCGGATCCGCGGGCTCGATTATCACTGCCGAATATGGGGTGCGGCGGATGCCCCGACCTTGTTCCTGCTGCACGGCTGGATGGACGCCTCGGCCTCATTTCAATTCATGGTCGATGCGCTCAAACCAGGGTGGCGGGTGATAGCGCCCGACTGGCGTGGGTTCGGGCTCACCGAATGGGGCGGGGGCGACACCTATTGGTACGCGGATTACATCGCCGATCTTGACAGGATCCTGGAGCATTTCCAGCCCGACGAGTCCGCCATTCTTGTCGGCCACAGCATGGGTGGCAGCATCGCATGCCTGTATTCAGGCATTCGACCGGAGCGGGTTTCGAAGCTTGTCAATCTGGAAGGATTCGGCATGGCCGCGACAAATCCCGAGGGTGCGCCTGCGCACTACGCGGCATGGTTGAAGGAAATAGCCGGGGATATAAGTCTGCGCGACTATGCGGATGGAGAGGCCTTTGCAGCGCGTATGCGTGCCGACAATCCCAGGCTTTCGGCTGAACGCGCCCGTTACCTCGCGCGGCACTTGGGCAAGACCGAGGGGGGACGAGTACGGCCGTGTGCCGATCCGGTACAAAGAAGAAAGCACGCGATCCCGTACAAGGTAGAGGAAGCTTGCGCATGCTGGGAGCGCATCACCGCCCCTGTATTGTGGGTGATCGCCGCTGAAAGCAAGACGCTGGCGACCATGGGCATAAGCACGGATGAACTCGAGCGGCGAAAGGCCTGTTTCAGGCAACTCACCCTGCACACGGTGCAGGAGTCCGGTCACATGCTGCATCTGGACCAGCCCGAGCGGGTCGCACAGCTGATTGAAGAATTCCTGTCAGCCGATTGAATGGGGGGAACGACCCAACCTGGGCCGAATCGAGAGGGAATATTGCGCCCGAACAAGAGGACGCAAGAGGACGTAAGAGGACACAAGAGGACACAAGAGGACACAAGAGGACGCAAGAGGACACAAGAAGACACAAGAGGACACAAGAGGAAACAACAGGACACAACAGGACACAACAGGACCATTGTTGCTGTCCGAGGTTGATTTTTAGAAAGTTCGCGTGTTTAGTGCTCACTGAGGAGGAACCATGAGAATAACGGCAGGAAGATTCATTGCTTTCGTGTTTTGCACGGCGGCCGGCACAGTTCTTTCGCAATCCTATCCGAACAAGCCGATTCGCCTGGTTGTCGGCTATGCACCTGGCGGCGGCACCGACACGCTCGCGCGTATGGTCGGTGTCAGGCTGGAGTCTGCCTGGGGCAAGCCGGTGGTCATCGAAAACAGAGCCGGCGCGGGCGGGATCATAGCGACCGAGATGGTCAAGCAAAGCCCCCCGGACGGCTATACGCTGATCGTGGGCGGCGCGAGTGCAATGACCGTCAATCCGGTTCTCTATGCCAAACTTTCGTACGATCCACTGAAGGACTTCATTCCAATCACCAACCTCGCGCAATATCCGCTCTTTATTCTGGTGCATCCTTCGCTACCGGTGAGAAGCGTGAAGGAGCTTATTGCGTATGCCAAGGCCAATCCGGGCAAGCTGAACTATGCATCATCCAATCCCATGGTGCAGCTCGCGACGGAAATGTTCAACCAGATGGCGGGGACGAAAATGACGCATGTCCCCTATAAAGGCGGGGCGCCGTCCGTCACCGCGGTACTGTCCGGTGAGGCGCAGCTGACCTTCGTCGACAGCAGTCCTTCCGTACCCCAGATCAAGGCTGGCCGCCTGATCGGCCTTGCCACGACTTCCCCCAGGCGGACCACTGCCTTGCCGGACCTGCCGACGATCGCGGAAGCCGGCGTTTCGGGTTACGAACTTGTGACCTGGTTCGGCCTGTTCGCGCCCGCGGGTGTGCCAGGCGAGGTTATCTCCAAAATCAATGCCGAGGTTGTGCGCATCGTCAATTCGCCGGAGTTCAGCGAGCGATTGGTTTCACTGGGTGGCGAACCGGCAGCCGGATCGTCCGAGGAGTTTGTCGTGCAGATCCGCAGGGAGATCGCGCGCTACGGTGTAATAGCAAAAGCGGGAAACATCAAGGCTGACTGAGCAGCGGGTGAGCGCGGCAGTGGTAGCGATCAACCTTCGTCGCTGCCAGCTACCCTCATGTGCTGCTCTGTCGCGTTATCGGCATGGCGGGAGAAAGCGTAGCCAGCGTTTCCGTCCAATATCGTCCAGGAGAATCCGAAGTACGGTCATGCCATTGAACAATACGAAAACCGGAGTGAAGCAATGCGCTCGATCCTGGTAGTGGGTTGTGGTGCGATTGGCGGCATTTATGCTGCACACCTTTCACGCGGGGCGGACGTCGTGGCGCTGGACACGAATGCCGAACATGTGGCGGCGATTAATCGCGAGGGGCTGAGGCTTTCGGGATGTACCGAGATGGTGGCACGGATACCGGCCATTACGGTACCTGCGGCAGTGGCCTCGCGACGCTTCGATGCGGTAATCATGCTCGTAAAAGCGATGCTTACCGAATCCGTGTTCAGGGCGCTGAAACCCCATCTGTCGGGGCAGCCGCTCATGGTCACGCTGCAAAATGGAATGGGCGCTGCCGAAACCCTTGAGCGACTCTGCGACTGGGATGTCGCACACGGGTTTTCCATGGAGGCGGGCCGCTATCTTGGCCCAGGGGAAATCCGGCATTTCATACACGGCGAGGACTCCTGGATTGGCCCCGCGCGAGGGACATTGGAAAGCGTTGCGTGGCTGGCCGAGATTATGAGCGAGTGCGGAATTCCGACTATTGCCGTCGCCGACGTCAGAGGGGCCATTTGGTCGAAGTTCATTTTCAACTGCGTGATGAATCCGCTGGGAGCGATCGTGTTGGGCGAGAATCGTGCGCGATACGAAGTGCCCGAAGTGGCGCTGCTTGTGGACGACATGATGGCCGAGGGGATACGAGTCGCTCAGGCCCAGGGAATCCAGCTAATGTTCGATCCAATGCACCTGGTAAAGAAGACGCGCGCCGGTGAACTACCGATTACCAAGCACGCGAGTTCGATGGCGCTGGACGTGGCAGCGGGGCTCGACACCGAGATTGAAGCGATTACCGGCTACATGGTCAGGACGGCGAAAGCACTGGGCGTTGCAGTGCCGGTTACCGAGACCGTCTACCGCCTTGCCAAGGGCGTTGAGTATGCCGCCAAAGTCAAGCGGGGGCTTGCCTGATGCCGGAGCCCACAGTGAGAACTGGAGACGAGACAGAGGAGCAGGAGTCGGATTCTCTGGTGCTGCTCCTTGCCGATGCTACGCGCGCGGTTCAACGCGTTTTCTCCGAGCGTATAAGAGATATAGGGGTCAGCTCGGCACACTGGCCCTGCCTTCGCGTGCTGTGCAAGGGTGACGGGATCACACAGCACGAAATTGCCGATAGGGCGAAGATAGCGGATGCCACGCTGGTGCCCGTTGTGCGATGGCTGGAAATGCGCGGATACCTGGTGCGCAGATCGGATATCAAGGATCGCAGGAAAATGCGCATTTTCCTGACAGGAAAAGGTCGCGAAACTTGCGAGCGAGTCATGCCGGAGATTCGCGCCATTAACACCGCCGCGGCCAAAAGCATGTCCGATGCACAGTTGCAACAGTTAAAGCGGTCTTTGCAGCGTATGAGACTCAATGTGCTCGCACGCGATTGGTAGCAGCACTTACCCGACGAAGGAAAACAGTGAACGTAAAAGACATGCGGGGAAAGGTAGCGCTGGTCACCGGTTCCACCAGCGGCATCGGTTTTCGGATCGCCGAGAGACTGGCCATACGAGGCGCGAGCGTGGCCTTAAACGGCCGGAATGCCCCAGATGGCGCGAAGGCACTGGAACGCCTCAAGAGCGTCAAGGGGAAATTGATCTTCGAAGCCGGGAACGCTTCGCGTTACGACGAAATCAGCCGGGTGGTAGCGGCGGTTGAAAAGCGCTTCGGTCCAATTGACATTCTGGTGAGCAGCGGGGGCGCCGAAAAGCCCGGACCCACGCTGTTTCATGAATTGAAGCCCGAGGACTTCCTGCGGGGATTCGAGACGCGCTTTCTGCCGCGCGTTTTTCCCGTTCACGCTGTGCTCAATAGTATGCGGGAGCGCCAGTCTGGCTCGATCGTATTGATCGCATCGGACGCAGCCCGTCACCCGACGCCGGGAGAGTCGTTGATCGGATCGGTGGCCGCAGCGACTATTTTGACCACGAAGGTTCTGGCCAGAGAGTTCTCCCGCTGGGGTATCAGGGTCAATTGTGTGGCTCTGACATTGACGTCTGACACGCCGGGGTATGACAGGATATTCAGTACGCCAAGCTTCGCGAATTCCCTGTTTAGCAAGGCACTGAAAAAGTTTCCTGCCGGCCGGGCTCCTACGGCGGAAGAGGTGGCGCGCGTAGTCGGGTTCCTCGCGTCGGATGAGGCTGCTCAAGTGACCGGCCAGACCATCAGCGCCAACGGCGGATTGTCATTTGGCGGTTGGTAGACAGGTATTCATGACAGACTCGCGCAAGGCGTCCGGGAAGAAACGGGTAGTTTGATTTTCCTTATTCTCCTGCGCGGGGCGGTACCACTCGCCTTGCTCTCATCGACGGCCGGGCGGCGTCGGCGGAACTCGACCTGGATTCAATCGAGGGCGGCAGCATCTGCTTTTTATCGGGGAAAACATGAATTGCCTGACACGATCGATCATCATCCTGTGCTTGCTTCAACTTTACCCTCTCATCGCGGCGACGCAGGGGTACCCGACGAAACCCCTACGGCTTGTCGTGCCCTATCCTCCCGGCGGGGGCGTGGACATCATGGCTCGCGCGCTCTCTGAACGGCTCGCTCGGGCATGGGGACAGGCTGTTGTCGTCGATAACAAGCCAGGAGGAGGAACGATTATCGGCGCAGAAATCGTCGCTCGCGCGATGGCAGACGGTTATACGTTACTCCTGACTGCCGATACGACCATTACCAGCAATCCTCACGCCTATGCGAAACTTCCGTACGATCCGATCGGGGACTTCGCACCTATCACGATGCTGGTCAGGACGCCGCAGATCGTGGTGGTGCACCCTTCAATAGCAGCCAATACGCTCCAGGAACTGGCCGTCCTTGCCCGTAGCAAGCCCGACGAGATTAACTATGGCTCGTTCGGCGTTGGCAGTCCGCAGCATCTTGCGTTCGAGAATTTTAAAACCCAAACCGGGACCAAACTTACGCACGTCCCCTACAAGGGATTTGCGCCGGTAATCCTTGCGATGATCACCGGAGAAGTTAAGGTCACCATGACCAGCGTAACGCTTACCCGCCCCTACATCCAGGCGGGAAAGGTCAAGGCGCTGGCGATCGGCAGAGCCGAAAGAGACGCGACGATGCCAGACGTGCCAACGCTGCACGAATCGGGTTTCCCCGGCATCGATCCGCAAAACTGGTTTGGACTTTTCGCGCCCACCGGCACGCAACGTTCCACAGTTTTGAAAATCCAGGCAGACGTTGCTGCCGTATTCGCCGAACCGGGATTTCGAGAGCAGCACGTACTGAGTAAAGGGTATTCATCGGCGCCCGTGTCACCTGAAGAATTCGCAGCCTTTATCCAAAGCGATCTTGCATACAAAGCAACTATGATCAAGCGCGCGGGCATTCGCCCGGAATGAACTGACCTGTCTTTTCCGCCTGGCCGATGTGGCGCGCCAATGCGCTGAAGAAAATGCGCGCGGAGAGCTGATAGCCGGCGGCTACTTCCCGACCCATCCACCACGCCGCCCGACATCAGTTCGTAGGCTTCCGGCGCAGGCTTGAGCAGTACGTTGGCGCCGATTGCCTTGGCGATATCATGGACTCCTCCTAGTCTTTTCCAAATCAGGTTTGAGCCTGGAGCGGTCTGAGAACAGGGGTGCGAAGTGAATCGATCTGTAGAAGAAGATCGCAGTATAACGGGGGTATTGGTCAAGCCAGTTTTGATCGGGAATGGAGTTGTTGCGGCGGCGTCATTGGT